>NZ_BTGS01000001.1:0-365286 GCF_042851395.1 Altererythrobacter sp. MTPC7
TTTCGGCTCGATGGAGTTTACCACTGTTGGCGCGATCTCGTTTTTAGACGAGATCGGTGTCTTAGTCGGCGCTCCAGACGGATGATCTCAACTTCGTCACCGCTGACGCCAACGGCACGCTGGGCCTGACCACCGGTATCGCTACCTCGGCTTCGGTCGCAGCGGTCGCTTGGGATGTCGCTGCCCTGCAGACGCTGACCAGCAACCAGACGGCACAGATCAACACGCTGTTCGGCCAGACGGCTGCCAACAGCGAAGCGATCGAGCGTGCCAACGAAGGTGTCGCAATGGCTCTCGCCATGGAAAGCCCGATGCTTCCGGCCGGCACCAATTTCGGCCTGTCGGGCGGCATTGGTTACTTCGAAGACCGCGCTGCCGGTACGATGGCCTTCTCGGCTCGCGTCGGCACCAACGCTTCGGTCTCCGCCGGTCTCGGTGTCGGCTTCGACAGCGGCGAAGTCGGCGCACGTGGCGGTTTCCAGGTCGCCTGGTAAGCCAATCGTCATTCAGGCCACGCCCATGCGTGCCTGAGCATAAGATGCCGGGGCCAGTTGCGCCCCGGCATTTTTGTATCCGGGACCTTGCAATGAAAACACGTTTCCCAGCTTTCGGCGTTTGTACGAGCATGGCGGCAGGCATCGTGCTGGCAACCCCAGCGGCCGCTCAGGATGTGACGGCTTCCATCCAAATGGCGCAGCAAGTGGCGCGCCCCAGCATCGATGCACCGCCGGCAATACGGCCGGTTCCGGGGCAGCTGGAGATGTCCCAGCTGATCTGGTCGACGATGATCACGGTCGAAAATGCCAATCGTACCGGCAATTATTCGGTCCTTCGTCAGACAGGTTCGCAGGCTTTCCAGATCGGCAATCCGCCTGCCCAGCTGGCCCAGGTCTTTTCAGGACTGCGCGCAACCGGTCTCGACCTGTCCACGACCCTGCTGGTTCCACCGACCTATACCCAGGCACCGCAGGTGATGCAGGACGGGATTTTCCGTGTGCAGGGGCTGTTCCAGCTCCGCCCCCGGGCCATCGGTTTCGATCTGTATTACCAGTGGGAGCAGGGCCGTTGGAAAATCTACGGCAGCGATATCATTCCGCTCAAGATGCTGGAGCAGCGGGATAGCTGACATGGCCTGCGGGCATGGGCGCCGGGCCGTGCGCCTCGCCCATCTGCCTGAGGGCTTCGACCTTCGCGTTCAGCGGACCCCAGTCGTCTTCGCGGTCGATAGCTGACCAGATCGCTTCCACTTCTTCGATCAGCATCGATTCCGGGGCGTCGCCATTCCAGTATGGATGGTCCGCTCCGGCCGGCTCGTAATTCTCGAAGGCAGCGGCCAGTTCGCCTTCTGCGCCACGGCCGCCGCGATGGGCGAAGAAGAACGCGTCCGGCTGCCAGCCGCCTTCCCGCAATTCCTTCTCGCTCGCCGCCACCAGGGCAGCTTCGGCCTCGGGGCCCCGGCTTTGCACGCCGAGGCGCCAGCACCAGCGCCGCGCCACGTTCTCGGCATAGAGCGGGCCGAAACGCTCGAGCGCAGCGATCAACGGGGGCGCATCGGCCACCAAGCGCAAGGCAACCGCCAATTGGCCGCAATTCCAGTGCATCGCCTCCGGCTGGCGGCCGAAGGCATAAAGGCCCTGGTGGTCGAAATACGCGGCGGTGAAGCCCGGCTCCCACCGGGGAAGCCAGCGCCACGGTCCGTAATCGAAGCTCTCGCCCGAGATATTCATGTTGTCCGTGTTCAGCACGCCATGGACGAAGCCTGCGACCATGTAGCTGGCAGCCAGGTCGGCCATGCGCTCGACCACCAGGTGCAGCAATTGCACGGCGGGCTCGCTGCGTCCCGGTGCATCTCCTGGCGGAGGAGGGCCGGGGAAGTTTTTCAGGCAGTAAGCGACCAGCGCTTCCATGTGCTCGCTCTCCTCGAGGGCCAGCAGTCTCTGGAAGGAGCCGATCCTGATATGGCCGTGGCTGAGGCGCGTCATCACGGCGGAGCGCGTGGGCGATGGCTCGTCTCCGCGCTCCAGCGCCTCTCCGGTCTCCACCACCGAGAATGTGCGCGATGTGTAGGCGCCCAGCGCCTCCAGCATTTCGGTGGCGAGGATCTCGCGCATGGCGCCTTTCAAGGTCAGGCGCCCGTCGCCGCTGCGGCTCCACAGGGTGGTGCCCGATCCCTTTGTCCCCAGGTCCATCAGTCGGCCGTTTCGGCTTCGAAGCTGGGCGAACAGGAATCCCCGGCCGTCTCCGATTTCCGGGTTGTAGGTGCGGAACTGGTGACCGTGATATCGCAGGGCCAGCGGGCGCGGCAGGCTACCTTCCAGCGGCTCGAACCCGCCGAAATGGGCCAGCCACTGCTCGTCGGTCAGGTCGGCAAGCCCCACCTGTGCGGCGGCCCGGTCGTTGCGAAAGCGCAGGACCGTCTGCGGGAAGTCCGCCGCATCGACCGGATCGGCCAGCCAAGCCGACACTTCCTCGATAGTTCGCTGCGGGCGGTATGGCACATTGCCTGCGGCGTCTTGCAGATCGGATTGCATGCCGCGATAGTGGGGACCAGAACCGCGGGGCGCAAGCAACATGGCCTTCGCATGCCGAAATCCCCTATGATCCGGAAAATGCACGACACGATGGAAACGCCCTACGCCCACCGGACCTGGCAGAGCGCCGACGGACTGACCCTGCATTTTCGCGACTATCCCGGGCCGGAGGAGGCGCACGACCTGCCCCCGGTTCTGTGCCTTCATGGCCTGACCCGCAATGCCCGCGACTTCGCTTCGCTGGCCTTGCGTCTGAGTGCAAGGCGGCGCGTGATCGTCCCGGAAATGCGCGGGCGGGGGCGCAGCGATTATGCGCCCGACAGCAGCACCTATTCGCCCGCGACCTATGTCGCCGATGTCGAGGCACTGCTGGCGGAGGAGGCCATCGACGCATTCATCTCCATCGGAACCTCGATGGGCGGTCTGATGACCATGATGATCGCTGCCGCGGACGCCGCAGCAGGCAGGCAGCGGATCGTCGGTGCTGTCCTGAACGATATCGGGCCCGACCTCGACCCGTCCGGCATAGACAGGATACGCGGCTATCTGGGGCAGGGCCGCAGCTATCCCACATGGATGCATGCAGCCCGCGCGCTGAAGGAAACCCACGACGACGCGCATCCCGATTTCGAGATCGAAGACTGGCTCGACATGGCCAAGCGGACACTGGTCGCGGGACAGAGCGGACGACTGGTCTATGATTACGACATGGCCATCGCAGAACCCTTCAACCAGGCGCCCGCCAATGCCGCGCCGCCGGACCTCTGGTCGGCTTTCGATGCATTGGGCGAGGTCCCGCTGCTGCTGGTGCGGGGTGAGCTTTCCAACCTTCTGACGACTGAAACGGCCGAGCGGATGGCGCAAAGACACGCGAATATGGAACTGGTGACGGTGAAGCGCTGCGGGCATGCACCCATGCTGGACGAGCCGGAAGTCTTGGCCGCAATCGACCGGCTGCTGGAGAAAACTACGTGACGACCGCGAAGGATGCGCTTCCGCCGCGCCTGCTGCACCTTCAATCGACCTTCGATGCCGGGGGCAAGGAACTGCGCTGCGCGCGCCTCATCAATGCCTTCGGTCCCAAGGTTCAGCACTCCATCGTATCGGCAGTGGAGGGAGCCTACGGCGCATCCTCTGCCATCGCGCGCGGTGCGAATGTCACCTACCCCAAGGATTTCCCTTCCTTGCAGGGACGCCCGACACTGGGCCGGTTGCAGTCCATCGCCAAGCGTATGGCCGCCCATTCGCTGGTGCTGACCTATAATTGGGGCGCCATGGACGCGGTGATGGCGCATACCCTGTTCAAGGACGCGCTGGGCCTGCCGCCGCTGATCCACCACGAAGACGGCTTCGGCGAGGATGAAGCGGTCAAGCGCAAATGGCTGCGCACGTGGTATCGCCGGATTGCGCTGGGCAAATCGAACGGCCTGGTCGTTCCTTCCGAGACGCTCGAAGAGATCGCCCTGGAAGAATGGCAGCAGCCGATCGGCCGGGTGAAGCGCATCCCCAACGGCATCGATACGAAGGCATTCGGCAAGAAACCGAAGCCTGATGCGCTGCGCGGCGTGGTCAAGCACCGCGACGAATTCTGGGTCGGGACGCTCGCCGGGCTGAGAGCGGTCAAGAACCTGCCAGCTCTGGTCCGGGCATTCGCGAAACTGCCCGAGCCATGGCAGCTCGTTATCGTAGGCGACGGGCCGGAAGAAAGGGCGATCCGCGCCGAGGCCGAGGCTCAGAATATCTCGCACCGCGTCCACCTTCCCGGCTTCGCTCCGGACCCAGCGCGCTATGTCGGCCTGTTCGACATCTTCGCGCTTTCTTCGGATAGCGAGCAATTCCCGATCTCGGTCGTCGAAGCGATGGCCGCAGGCCTGCCCGTTGCGGCTCCGGCGGTCGGCGACATCGCCGATATGGTTTCTGCGGAAAACCAGCCTTTCATCGTCCCGCCGGGGGATGTTGCCGCGTTGGGCGATGCGTTGCAGGCGCTGGCTACCGATGCGAAGTCGCGGCAGGTGGTGGGCGCGGCAAACCGCGAACGGGCGAGGGCGAATTATGATGAAAAGCAGATGATTGCGACCTATCGCCGCCTGTATTCCAGCGCGATGGGGCGGGACGGCCTGACCTGACGGGGCTGCGTCCATCGGACCAGTCGCGCAACCGGGTCCACAGCTTCACTGGCGGTTAACCGCCACTTCTATTGAATTGCGCCCCTCATGGTTTAAGACCGCGCGCAACCATTTCTCAAGTCAAGGATACGTGCCCCAAGTGGCTCTCTTACCCAATCGCAACACGCAGACCGCCGAAGCTAAAGCCGAGAAGAAGGCGGCTGAAGACGATGTCATGGTCCGCGAGGTCGACGAGGCTGTTCGCAAGGACCAATTCGAGAATTTCGGCCGCACCTACGGGCGCCCGCTTCTGGGCCTGCTGGTCGTCGGACTGCTGGCCTTCGGCGGTTACCTGTTCTGGCAGTCGCAGCAGGAGCAGGCGATGGAGCAGGAAAGCGAAACCATCGTTGCCGCGCTCGACCAGCTTCAGGCCGGCAATCTCGACACGGCGAGCGAGACCGTGGCCCCGCTGGTTGCAGAAGGCGAGGGCGCGGTGAAGGCGTCTGCCCTGATGCTTCAGGCGGGTGCTGCAGCCCAGTCGGGCAATTCGGAAAAGGCTGCCGAACTGTTCGGGCAGGTCGCCGACGACGCCGACGCTCCGGAAGCCTATCGCGGCCTCGCCAGGATCAGGGCAGTCGCCGTTCGTTTCGACGATATGCCTTCGGCCCAGGTGGTCGAGCAACTCGGCAGCATGGCGAAGCCCGGCGAGCCCTATTTCGGCAGCGCCGGAGAACTGGTCGCGATGGCCTATCTCGACCAGGGCAATACCGAGAAGGCTGGCGCGCTGTTCGGACAGATCGCCAAGGACGACACCGTTCCCGAAAGCCTCCGCGGCCGGGCACGCCAGATGGCGGGCATGCTGGGCGTCGACGCGATCGAGGATGTGGACGAAGTGATCGAGGAATTGAGCGGTCCCGCAGGACAGGCTCCGCAAGCAGCGCCGCAGGGCGCGCAATGACTTTCAAAGGCAAGGTGACAATGACCACATCCAATAAAACGCGGGCCATGGTTGCCGGCCTCCTGTCCGTCAGCCTGACCGCCTGCGCGGGCGGCCTGTTCGGCGGCGGGGACGACACGAAAGACACGCCGACGCTGGGCGAGCGCAAACCGGTGCTTTCCCGCATCGACCAGGCAGCGCAGGTGGACCCGGCGCTGGCCGGTGTGTCGGTTGTCCTGCCCCCGGCGCGGACGAATACCGAATGGACGCAGGCGGGCGGCAATGCCTCCAAGTCGAACGGCCATCTGACCCTGTCCGACACGCCGCAGAAGGCATGGACCGCGCAGATTGCCGGCAGCAGCAATCGCAAGCGACTGGGGGCTGCGCCTGTCGTCGGGAACAACACGCTGTTCTCGATCGATACCGACGGCACGGTGCACGCCTTCGACGCGCAGACCGGGGCCCGCCGCTGGCAGACCCGGATGGACGTGCCGAGCGACATTCGCCAGGCTGCCTATGGCGGCGGCGTCGCCTTCGACGGTGGCAAGGTATACGCCACGAACGGCGTGGGGCAGGTCGCAGCCATGAACGCCGCCAATGGCGAGATCCTGTGGACGAGCACTCCCGCAGGGCCGCTGCGCGATGCGCCGACGGTGGCCTTCAACCTCGTCTTCGTGATGTCGCAGGACAATCGCATCTTCGCTCTCGACGCCAATACCGGCGACGTCGCGTGGCAGGAATCGGGCTCGGTCGCGCAGGCCGGTGTGTTCGGTGTGGCTTCACCGGCGGCGGGGCAGGGCACCATCATCGCCGGATACAGCTCCGGCGAGCTTTCGGCCTATCGGTACGAAAACGGCCGCGTGCTGTGGTCCGACGCATTGGCGCTGACGTCGATCAGCACCGAGGTCGGCTCCCTGACCGATATCGATGCCGATCCCATCATCGACGAAGGCCGGGTCTATGCGCTCGGCCAGGGAGGCCGAATGGCGGCTTACGAACTGGTGACCGGGCAGCGCATCTGGGAATTGAGCCTTGCCGGAATTTCGACTCCGGCCATCGCAGGCGAGTGGATATTCACTCTGACCGACGATGCCCGGATGCTGGCGATTGCGCGTTCTACCGGCAAGGTGCGCTGGATAACGCAGCTTGCCCAGTATCGCGACGAGAAGGACAAGAAAGGACCGATCTTCTGGACCGGTCCCGTCCTCGCAGGGGGCAGCCTGTGGGTCGCAAGCAGCGAAGGCGAGATCTACCGCCTCAGCACGGGTGAGGGTTCGGCCGCATTGTTTCAGGATCTGAAGGAGCCTGTCAGCGTGCCGCCCATCGTGGTCAACAACACCATGTATATCCTCGACGACAGCGGGACCATCCACGCCTTTCGCTAGGCGTTAGGAATTGCTGCTGGAGCGCGTTCATTTCGGGACGCCTCGGGCGATCTTTTCCTGCGATTAACCCTTTGCGGGTACGGGGATCGTCATGCGCGATTCCGCCCGAACAGCTTCGACCGACACGGCGCACGTGCCAGCCTCTCGGCCGCGTAGCGACGTATCGGCGGGCGTCGGCCTTGCCGGACTGCTGGGCCTTGCCCTGTGGATCCTGTTCTGCCGAAACTATGCAGGAATCGCGGAAGCGATAGGCATCCCGGGACCGCGCGCCCCGCTTTCCGGCCCCTATGCGGCGCTGGCGGCCCTTTTCTTCACCAGCGGCCCGATGGTGGTCTGGTCGCTGCTGGTCGACAAGGTGCACTTGCGGGCCTCCACCGGAATAGACTGGTCGCGCCCGCGCAAGATTGCCGACATTCGCGATGTCTCCATCGTGAAACTGGCAGGACTGTGGGCCACCTGGGCGATCATCGCCGGGCTTTACTGCCTGGCGCGGTGGTACTGGGACGGCCGGTATCTTTTTGCGATGGAAGTGCTGGGCGCCGCCATCGTTCCGCTGATCGTCCTGAGCGTGCCTTACGTGCTGTGGATCGACCGCGTGATGGTCAATCCGCGCGACCATGCATGGCATTTCGGCGCCATGCTGCTCGGCCGCGAAGCCTACGATCCGGACGAGGTGAAGAAGCACTGGCGCAGCTGGATCATCAAGGGGTTCTTCGCCGCCTTCATGATTTCGATCCTGCCCGGCGGTTTCGCGGTCATCGTGAACGGGCAGTTCGGCGAGCTGGCGAACGATCCCTTCCGCCTTTCGCTCTTCCTCATCGAATTGCTGTTCGTCATCGACGTGCAGATCGGCACGGTCGGCTACCTCCTGACGATGCGCCCCCTCGATGCCCATATCCGCAGCGGAAACCCGTTCCTCGGCGGCTGGGTGGCGGCGCTGATCTGTTACCCGCCATTTGCGTGGGGCATCCTCGGCAATATCCTGGCCTATGAAGTCGATACGATCGGCTGGGGCGGCGTGTTCGAGGGCAATGTGATGGCATTGTCGCTATGGGGTTCGTGGCTGATCCTGCTCACCGCGATCTATGCTTGGGCGACCGTCGTCTTCGGGATCCGGTTCTCCAATCTCACCTATCGCGGGGTCATCACGAATGGTCCTTACAAGTGGACGCGGCATCCGGCCTACGTCTCGAAAAACCTGTTCTGGTGGTGCGCGACCTTCCCGTTCATCGTTTCGAGCGGCAATCCGGTGGACATGATCCGCAACACCTTTTTCCTCGGCTGCGTCAGCGCGATCTATTACTGGCGCGCCCGGACGGAGGAGGCGCATCTCTTGCGCGAAGATGCGAAGTACCGCGAATACTACGCATGGATGGAAGAGAACGGCGTGATTACCGCACGGCTTGCCCGTCTTAGCAAGTGGCTGCGACCGCGCGGCCCGGTGATGGAAGCGCCCGCGGAATGATCGGACGGGTGTAAGGCCTCAGATAGGTTTGCCGTCGTCCGTTTCGTACATGGTGAGATCACGCGACAGCGGCGGGTGCTCGGCCATCACTTTCCGGAACTCGGCCATATGGGCCGAGGCGCCGTGAGCGGCCAGCGCTTCGCCGTCGCGCCACCTCTCGACGATCACGATGCTGTCCGGATCGGTAAGATCCTGCGCGAATGTATAGGCGATGCAGCCGTCTTCTGCGCGTGATGCGGTCACCATGGTCTTCATCGCCTCCAGCGTGGCGGGAGAGTCCGCGAGGGTGCCGGGGGCGAGGGTCAGCGTACCGTTGATCTGGATCATGCGCAGGTCCTGTCGTGAAGTCTGTGTCGCTCAGAAGCTGTATTTGTAAACACGGCTGACGTCGCCGTTCCATTCGCCGTGATACTTGTCGAGCAGGCGCTGGGCGGGGACTTTGCCGGTTTCGACAATTTCGTCGAGAGTCGAGAGGAAGCCGGTCTCGTTATCGCCGCTCTGGCCCAACTTGCCCCGCGCGGCGAGGCCTTCGCGGGCGATCGCCAGTGCGTCGCGCGCAAGGTCGTGCAGGGTTCCGCCGCCCGGCACGGGAGCGTCCAGCGCAAGGCGGGGCACTGTATTGCGCAGTTCCTCGCGCTCTTCCATCGACCAGTCCTTCACCAGGTCCCATGCCGCGTCGAGCGCGTTGTCATCATACAGCAGACCGACCCAAAGCGCAGGCAGGGCGCAGATCCGGCTCCACGGGCCGCCATCCGCACCGCGCATTTCGAGGAAGCTTTTCAGGCGCACTTCGGGGAAGGCGGTCGACAGGTGGTCCCACCAGTCGTTCTCGCTCGGCAATTCGCCGGGCAGGGCGGGCAATTCCCCCTTCATGAAGTCGCGAAAGCTCATGCCGGCCGCATCGATGTATTTTCCGTCGCGGAAAACGAAATACATCGGCACGTCGAGCATGTAGTCGACATAGCGTTCGTAGCCGAAGCCGTCCTCGAAAACGAAAGGCAGCATGCCGGTGCGGTGCGGATCGGTGTCCGACCAGATGTGGCTGCGATAGGAGAGGTATCCGTTCGGCTTCCCTTCCGTGAACGGCGAATTGGCGAACAGCGCCGTAGCAAGCGGCTGGAGCGCCAGGCCGGTACGGAACTTCTTCGCCATGTCCGCTTCGCTGGAATAGTCGAGATTGACCTGGATGGTGCAGGTCCGCAGCATCATGTCGAGCCCGAGATTGCCGACGCGGGGCATGTGCCGCATCATGATCTCGTAACGCCCCTTCGGCATCACGGGCAGGTCTTCGCGCGTCTTGTCCGGCCACATGCCGAGACCGAGGAAACCGACGCCCGATTTCGCCCCGATCTGTTTCACCTGGTCGAGGTGGCGACCCGTCTCGTTGCAGGTCTCGTGGAGCGATTCCAGAGGCGCTCCGGACAATTCCAGTTGGCCTGCGGGTTCGAGGCTGACCGTGCCGTCGACCCCCTTCATCGCGATGACTTTTCCGGCTTCGGTAATCGGCTCCCATCCGAATTCCTGCAGCGACAGCAGGATGTCGCGGATGCCGTTCGGTTCGTTATAGCTCGGGGCGGCATGGTCGCGGGTACGGAAAACGAGCTTTTCGTGCTCTGTACCGATCCGCCAGTCGGCCTTGGACTTCTCTCCGGCGATCATGGGGGCGACCAACTGGTCGCGGCTTTCGATGACCGGATCGGACCGGTCGCTGGCCTCGCGCGTGCTCATGGTCAGGTTCGTTAGGAAAGTTGAACCGAGAGGCAAAGGAAATTCGGTTGCGCGTTGAAACCGTCGGCCTTGTCCGGCAGGAACGAGGTTCCCGCATCAGGCCTGTGTGTGGTGCCAGTCTCCGGCAGTCGCCATCCATATCGACAGCGCTGCAATAGCGGCGGTTTCTCCCCGCAGGATGCGCGGGCCGAGAGAGATGGGGCGCGCCGAGGGATGGGCGCGAATGGCTTCCCGTTCCGCATCGTCCCAACCGCCTTCCGGTCCGACCAGAATGGCCGCGGGTCCGTTTACTCCGGAGAACGAGGAGGCAGCATCCGCGCCGCCGAGTTCGTCCGCGAAGAAAAGCGCGCGATCTTCGGGCCAGGCCTTGAGCAGGTCTTTCAGCGATACGGGATTATCGAGAACCGGAAGCGCGGTTCGCGCACATTGCTCGGCCGCTTCCGTGGTGACGGTCCGGGCGCGGTCGAGGTTCAGCTTGTCAGCCACGCTCCTGCGCGCGACGATCGGCCTGATGCGGGCCACGCCGAGTTCGGTCGCCTTCTCCAGCACAAGGTCGAACCGGTCTTTCTTGAGCAGGGCAGGGCACAGCCAAACATCCGGCACGGCCTCGCGCTCGCGCAGTTTTCGAACCGGTTCGAGCAGTACCGAACGCTTCGAGGTCTCTTTCACCTCGCATGCCCATTCGCCGGTCGCATCGTCGCACAGGACGACTGCATCGCCCGGCGAGATACGCATGACCCGCGCCAAATAGTGCGCCTGGTTTCCCTCGATCGAGATCGTCTCTTCCCCGACAGGGGTGTCGACGAAAAGACGGGGCGCACTGCGCGGTGGCCAAGCAGGTGTGGCGGGCATGGGAAACGCGTTAGACGTGCCGTGCGGCAATCGCTAGAGGCTGGCGAACGCGATCGCCATCGTATTGCCGGGCAACCGCTAATGTCCTGCGCAACGAGGCAAGAACCACGCCCGGACAGGGGAGACAGGCCGAATGACAGACGATGTTGTTCCCGACACCGAACATCGCGGCCTTGTCGAGCGCCTGCCCCAATTGCCGCGCGATCTTGCCCAGCTTGCGCGTTTCGACCGGCCGATCGGCTGGTGGCTCCTGTTCTGGCCGTGCGCCTGGGGCGTATGGCTGGCGGGGGCGGGTTGGCAATTGGCGCTCCTTGGCTGGTTGCTGCTGGGGAGCATCGCCATGCGCGGGGCTGGCTGTGTCTATAACGACATCGTCGATGCCGAACTCGATCGCAAGGTCGCGCGTACGGCCAGCAGGCCGGTGGCAAGCGGGCGTGTCAGCCGCAGGACGGCGTGGATATGGCTGCTGGCATTGTGCCTCGCCGGGCTGGTCGTCCTGCTGCAATTGCGCATGCCGGCGCAATTGGTCGCGCTTGCCAGCCTGGTGCTGGTGGCGGCCTATCCCTTCATGAAGCGCATCACTTGGTGGCCGCAGGCATGGCTGGGCATGGTATTCACCTGGGGGCTGCTGGTTGGGTGGACGGAACTACGCCTAGACAACTGGGACGCGCTGGCGGCGATGTATGCCGGAGCGGCGCTGTGGGTGATCGGCTACGATACGATCTATGCGCTGCAGGACCGGGAAGACGATGCGCTTGTCGGCATCCGGTCCAGCGCCTTGCGCCTGGGCGGCGCGGTCCGGGGCGGGGTGGCAGCGTTCTATACCGGAGCGCTCGCCCTGTGGGCGCTCGCTTTCTGGCTTTATCGCGGCGATTGGCTTGCGGTTCTCACTCTGCTTCCCGCTGCATTGCACCTCGCGTGGCAGGTCGCAACGTTGGATGCCGACGATCCGAACAATCCGCTCGCCCGTTTCCGAAGCAACCGTTTTGCAGGCGGTCTGGTCGCCGCCGCATGCTTCGTCACGGGAAATGCCGGAGTGGGCTAAGCCCCGAACCTGGACGGTGGCTCAGTTTCCGGCCAGCGCCAGCCGCGGGGCATCGCGCCCGTAAATGTCCTCGCGGAACTCGAAACCCGTTTCCGTCGGCACCGCCGTGAAATAGGTTACGTAAACCGGCACGGGGTCGGGCACGTCGACCCTCTGTTCGGCCGCATTGCCGGACGCGGTCGGCATGGCTCCGTGAAGCCACGATCCGAACCGCGCGTAATCCTCGACACGGATGCAGCCTGCGCTGAACATGCGCTCTTCCTGGTCGAACAGGGCGCGTGACGGAGTATCGTGCAGGTAGATGCCGAGCGAATTGGGAAACATGAACTTGGCAGCGCCCATGCCGTTGCCGGGACCGGGATCCTGACGCACGGTAATCTTGACGTCTCCGTTAGCAGCGCCTTTCCAGTCGACTGCGCCCGGGTCCATCACTTTGCCGTTATCGTCGAGGACCTTGAACCCGGTGCGGCGAAGATAGGGCCGTCCCTGCGCAAGGTATTTGCGGGCGACATTATCCTGCGCGAGATCGTACGGGACGTTCCAGTAGGGATTGAGGACCGTATAGCGCAGCACGCCGGCCATCACCGGCGTCTGTGTGGAAGGCTTGCCGATGACGACTTTCATCCGGTCGACAGTCTGGCCGTTTTCGACCATTCGCAATTCCTGCGTTGTCAGGTCGACGATGACGTATCGTTCGCCTAGGTCGCTGGGCAGCAGCTTGAAGCGGCGCAGGTTGAGGTCTGCCAAGGCACGATAATAGGCGTGCCCGCGATTGAGCGATGCGACCAGCGTGTTGTCGATCCGGTTGCTGACGGGCAGGTCATGCGCGGCGCGGTAATCCGCGATGCGCGCGGCCAGTTCGTTGTCGAACTCTATGCCAGCCGACAGGCCAAGGCGTTCACGCAGGCGAGCAATACGGTCGCCGGTCGCACCAGGCGCAAGGGTCGATCCCTCCTCCAAGGTGATGGCCGGCAGGCTGCCCCACTCGGCGTCGAACCGCGCCAGGGCAGCTTCCATGCCGACGGCCAGCGGATTGTCCGGCAGTCGCGTTGCGCTCGGAAACATCGCGAGGAACTCGTCCGTCGGCGGAGCTATAAGCGATGCATCGGAATAATGCATCTCGACCGCAGGCGTGGTTACAGGGGATACGCCGAGCGGCGCTGCCGACTGAGCCGACAGCGCCGCTGGAATGGCCGTAAAAATGGCGGCAAGGGTCAATTTACACAACATCGGGAAACCCTAGGAAAACGTAAATTGACAGAGGCTTAAAGCTTAGCCGCGTTCGCGAAGGACGGGCTGTGCAGTCTGCGTCGGAGCCACACCCAGGGCAGTCCACTGGGCAGTCGTGTCGCACGAGCTCGACAGCGAAACGGTGCGGTTGGCCTGGAAACGCTGCGCGTAGTTCCAGCACTCGCTCGCACCACTCGCCTGGAGGCAGAGCTGGTTGCCCGAAACGCCCCAGCGTGCATTCACGGGAGCGACGTTCGGCCCGCTGATCACGGCATTGCCGTCGGCGCCGAAGCGGATCGTGTTGAGCGTGCCGTCAGCCGAACGGACCTGGACCGTCTGGCCGTAAAGTTCTTCGCCCATAGGCATACCCTGTGCGGCGGCGCCGGTTGCACCGGCTGCTCCAAGGGCGACGGCGGCGGCGGTAACAAGGATTTTCTTCACGGCTCTGATCCTCCAGTGATGGACATGAGTATCTACGAATTGGCCGGAATTCTCCCCCGGCTGCAACCTCACAATAGCTAACCGGCAGAAAAGGTTCCAGCAAATCATCGATTTCGCAAGTTGCGGCCGTTTGCGTGCCGTCGCCGTTGCGCTGCTTTACTCCCCGGAAGCGAGGGTTTGACCAATATCCGGAAAAATTCCGTATTTTCGGGAACTTTCTCTTGGCAATACGGTATAGGGTCTGTCCGCGGTGGGGCGGAAGCCAGGCTTTCACTGGCAAATCGGCTGGCCGTCAATTCGACTTGGGGAAAGATTATATGCAGCGTTTTTCGAGAATCACGACAGCAACCTTCGGCGCGATTGCGCTGATCGGTGCAACGTCCGCACCCGCAATGGCTTCGCCCGGTGCGAAGGCAGCGGTAGCCTGTCAGGGCGGCCTGCAGGGCTGTGTCCTGCCGGTCGGTAACGCTGCGCCTGCTCCGGCAACCGCACCGGCTCCTGCCCCGGCACCCGCGCCGGTTGCAGAACCCGTAGTGGAAACGGGCGGTGCAGGTTGGATCCTGCCCGCGCTGCTCGGTATCGCGGCCATCGTCGGCGCGATCCTGATCCTCGATGACAGCGATGACGACGACGAGCCGATCTCGGTCTGATAGTCCGCTTCTATCGAGCATTCGAAGGCCCCGTTTCGCAAGTCGGAACGGGGCCTTCTGCTTTCTGGTTGCCGATGATCCTGCCACGGTGGCGGATCGTGCGAGTTGCGGGGAAGTCGGCGTTTCGGCCTGACGAAGTGTCCAGCAGCCGTTCGCTGTGTTTACTTTTCGTTCTGTCCGGCGCATCCAGCGGACCGCATGGCGACCCTCCCTTCCATTCCGCTTCCCGCCCTTCATGCAAGCCATGGCGGCATCTGGCTGCGCGATGCCAATGGCGCGACGCGCGGGTGTTCCAAGGGCGAGGCCATCAACCGTGCAGCCGATACCCCGGTATTGCTGGTCAATGCTCCGCTGGTCGCGTCACGGCTTGGCTATCCCGACCTGAACGGCCTGGACCTTCTGGAGCTTTACGCTTTCGTCCATCCGGCGCAGTTCTGCGTGCCCACGGCGAAGGGGCTGGCGCAGGCGCTCGCCATCGAGCCGCCCGCAACCGATGACGCGGTTCCCGAATTCCTCCAGCGGGCCGCAGCCAGCCTGGTGGATACCTGCAGCAGCCCGGACTGGCAGCAGCGAGAGGGCGCGTGGAGCGCCGTGCAATCGCTGACCAGGCTTCGCTGGCCGTGGGCCCAGGTCGTGGCGCCCAATATCGAGAAACCGCAAAAGGCGGAGAAATGGCTTTTCAGCCGTCTGCCCGAATGGGAAGAGGCAGGGGAACGCCCCCAGCCGCGGCAGGTCGCCATTACCGAGGAGGCCGTGGCGGCAAGCCTTGCCCGCCTGACAGGTGAGGGGGCCGAACAGCGGGAGGGCCAGCGCAAATACGCCGCCGATGCCGCGCAGGTTTTCGCCCCGCGCTCCCGGCGGGACCGGCCCCATGTCCTGCTGGCGCAGGCGGGGACGGGCATCGGCAAGACGCTGGGCTACCTTGCCCCCGCGGCGCATTGGGCCGCGCAAAGTGGCGGGACGGTGTGGATCAGTACCTATACCAAGAATCTCCAGCGCCAGCTTCGCCGGGAAAGCCGCCGGGCGTGGCCGGAAACGCGCGGGGACGGTTCGCAGCCTGTCGTCGTTCGCAAGGGACGCGAGAACTATCTCTGCCTGCTGAACTTGGAGGACGCCCTGCAGGGCGGGTTCAGCGGAAGGCCTGCCATCCTGGCGCAATTGGTCGCGCGCTGGGCCGCCTACACCGCCGATGGCGACATGATCGGCGGCGACCTTCCCGGCTGGCTCGGCACGCTGTTCCGAAAGCGCGGGATCGCGGCCCTGACGGACCAGCGGGGCGAGTGCATCTATGCCGGCTGCCCGCATTACCGCAAATGCTTCATCGAGCGCAGTGCCCGGGCCAGCGCACAGGCCGATCTCGTCATCGCCAATCATGCGCTGGTGATGATCAATGCTGCACGGGGGCGGCATCAGGGCCAGCCACCGACGCGGATCGTGTTCGACGAGGGTCATCACGTCTTCGATGCCGCCGACAGCACCTTTGCCGCCGCACTGACGGGGCAGGAGGCGATAGAACTGCGTCGCTGGATCATCGGTCCGGAGCGAAACAGCCGGGGGCGCCGAAGAGGGCTCGCGGCCCGTCTGGCGGATGTTGCCAGTTACGACGACGCAGGCGGCGAGGCGGTGGAGGCTGCAATCGAGGCCGCCGGCGCGCTGCCGTCCGATGGCTGGATCGCGCGCCTCGCAGAAGGAACGCCGCTCGGCCCGATAGAATCGCTGCTGGGCCAGGTCCGGGCCACGGCCTATGCGCGGGACGAAAGCGGCGCGCAGGATGCGGGCTATGGCATAGAGACTGAAGTGGCCGACCTGCCCGGTCCGCTCGTCGATGCGGCCCAGCGGGCGCAGGAAGCGCTCGCCGCCATACGCCAGCCCCTGATGACCCTGGCATCGCGGCTGGAGGCTGTGCTGGAAGACGCGCCCGACTGGCTCGACGGGCAGGGACGGGCCAGAATCGAGGGTGCGCGGCATTCGATGCAATGGCGGATCGATCTGGTCGCGGCGTGGGAATCGCTGCTGGCCCGGCTGGGCGGCCCGGCAGACCCGGACTTCGTCGACTGGTTCGCGGTCGAGCGAAACGAGGCCCGCGAATTCGACATCGGCATTCATCGCCGCTGGCTCGATCCGATGAATCCCTTCGCCAAGGTCGTGCTGGAACAGGCGCACGGCGTCATGCTGACCAGCGCCACGCTGACGGACCGGGCGCGGGAAGGCGAGACGGTCGGGGAAGACTGGCCGCACGCGGTCCGCCGGAGCGGAGCAGGGCATATCGACCTCGTTCCCAGGACAGCGAGTGCTGCCAGTCCGTTCGATTATGCCAGCCGCGCCGAGGTCCTGATCGTGACCGATATCAGACGCGGCGACCTGCCTGCGCTGGCGGGTGCCTATGGCCGGTTGATAGAAGCGGCGGGCGGCGGGACGCTGGGATTGTTCACCGCGATCAAGCGGCTGCGCACCGTGCATTCTCGCATTGCCGACCGTCTCGCGCGGGCCGGGCTTCCGCTGTTCGCGCAGCATGTCGATCCGATCGATACAGGAACCCTCACCGATATCTTCCGCGACGATCCGAAGGCGAGCCTGCTGGGCACCGATGCCTTGCGCGATGGTGTCGACGTGCCGGGGGAGAGCCTGCGCTGCGTGGTGATGGAGGCGGTGCCGTGGCCGCGCCCCACCATCCTGCACCGCGCGCGAAGGCTGGCCGCCAGCGACGAGGAAGGCGGCGGTGGACGGTATGACGACCGGATTATCCGCGCCCGGCTGGCGCAGGCATTCGGGCGCCTGATCCGCAGCCGCGACGACGCCGGGCACTTCATCGTATTGTCGTCCGCCTTTCCCAGCAGGCTTCTAAGCGCTTTCCCCGACGGCACACCTGTCATACGGCTGACACTCGACGAGGCTTTGGCGAGAGTGAGCGCCGGACCGCCGACGACGCACGACAACCAGCCCGCCGACGGGACGGGCAATGCACGGGAAGACCTGGACCGCCTATGAAACGCCTCGCCATTTTCAGGCATGCCAAATCGGATTGGGACGATCTGGCGAAGCGCGATTTCGATCGCGGGCTGAACGACCGCGGACGGCGCGGGGCGGCGCTGATGGGCAAGCACATTGCCGACTATTCGCGGCGTGAAAACATCGCGTGGGACCTGCTGCTGGCCAGCCCTGCGGAACGGGTCCAGCGCACGCTGGAGGCATCCGGCATCTATATAGAGCCTGCGTGGAACCGCGCTCTTTATCTCGCCAGCGCGGAGACGATTGTCGATGTCGTCAGGGAGAATGCCGGGGACAGTACGTCCGTGCTCGTCATGGGCCATAATCCGGGATTGCAGGACCTGCTCCTGATGCTGGTCGCCCCTGCACGGGAGAACACGCATTTCGACGAAGCTAGCGTCAAGTTCCCGACGGCCGCATTTGCGGTCCTGGAAATCGACATAGAGGACTGGTCGGACCTCGGCGGCGAAAACGCCGAGATTGTCCATTTCAAGCGTCCGCGCGATCTCGATCCGCAATTGGGCCCGATCGACTAGTCCGTTCGGATCCGTAGTCCGCATTTGCTGCGCATCTTCATCCAGTTAAGGCCACAGCCATGGCGCGGCGTGTAGCCGCAACTATCCAGCCCGGTTCTTCCCGATCCCCGACTTCTCGCCATTCGTCACTGCACCGGCTCTACCAACCGGTCAGGCGGGTGAAACCGGGCGGGAATGAGTTGGTAATTTAACCGAATCCCGCCAAAGAAGACCCATGACCGAATCTGCCTCGATCGATCCCCGTCACCTGCTGAAAGACCTGTCCGTATTCGCCAGTCCGCGGACCGGGCGCAGCGTGTGGGAAATCGTCCAGACCGTCGCGCCTTTCATCGCGCTCTGGCTTGCTGCGTGGGCCTCGCTTTCGGTCGGATACTGGCTGACGCTGCTGTTTGCCATTCCGGCCGGCCTGCTGGTCCTGCGCATGTTCCTGATCCAGCACGATTGCGGGCACGGGGCGTTCTTCCGCCGCCGCAAGGCGAACGACTGGGTGGGGCGCGTGGTCAGCATCTTCACCTTCACGCCTTACGATTCCTGGCGCCGTGCCCATGCGCGCCATCATGCGAGTTCCGGCAATCTGTCGGCTCGCGGGATCGGCGATGTCGATACGCTTACGGTCAGCGAATACCGCAGCCTGTCCGCTTTCGGCCGGTTCCGGTATCGCCTGTACCGCCATCCGATTGTCCTGCTGGGCGTTGGGCCGACGTACCTTTTCCTGCTGCGCCACCGCTTTCCGCTGGGGGAGCGCAAGAATGGCTGGCGTCCTTGGCTGAGTGCCATGGGCACGAATACGACACTGGCACTGGTGATCGCAGGGGTGATCTGGGCCGTCGGCTGGCAGAATTTCCTGCTCGTCCACATTCCCATCTTCCTCGTCGCGACGACGACGGGCGTCTGGCTTTTCTACGTCCAGCACCAGTTCGAGGGGACATCATGGAAGGATGGCGATGTCTGGTCTTTCCACGACGCGGCCCTGCACGGCAGTTCGCACTACGCGCTGCCGCCCGTCCTTCGCTGGTTCACCGCGAATATCGGCATCCACCACATCCACCACCTGTCGAGCAAGATCCCCTTCTACCGGCTAGGCGAAGCGATGAAGGCGAATGACGGGCTGGACCAGGTCAGCCGGATTACGCTTTGGGACAGCGTGAAGGCGTTTCGCCTGAAACTGTGGTGTGATGAAACGCAGCGCATGGTCAGCTTCCGCGAGGCGAAGCGGATGACAACAGCCGCCGCCTGAGCGCGTCTACGCTCCACTTCGCACTTGCAACACGGGCGCAGCGTGGCATGGCTCGCCCCATGAGTATGCAAGACCTGATCGACGCCGCACGTTCTTCCAAGGCCTGGCCGTTTCAGGAGGCGCAGCGCCTCCTGAAACGCTATCCGGACGGAGCGAAAGCCGACGGTTCGCCGATCGTCTTCGAAACGGGTTACGGACCCAGCGGCCTGCCGCATATCGGCACGTTCCAGGAAGTGCTTCGCACCACTCTGGTCCGCCGCGCTTTCGAGGCGCTGATCGGCGCGCGGCCGGAGGACGGGAAGACACGCCTGATCGCCTTCAGCGACGACATGGACGGTTTTCGCAAGGTCCCGGAAAACCTGCCGAACAAGGAAATGCTCGCCGCGAACCTGCACAAGCCGCTCAGCCGCATCCCCGATCCGTTCGATGCGGGGCATGAAAGCTTTGCCCATCACAACAATGCGAAGCTGCGCGAATTCCTCGACCAGTTCGGTTTCGAATACGAGTTCATCGCGTCGAGCACGGTCTACAATTCGGGCGGGTTCGACGATGCCTTGCGCAGTGTCCTCGCCAACAACCAGGCCATTCTCGACATCATGCTGCCCACCCTCAGGGCAGAACGCGCCGCGACCTATTCGCCGATCATGCCGATCAGTCCGTCGACCGGCCATGTGCTGCAGGTCCCGGTCGAGGTGGTAGATGCGCAAGCAGGCACGATCCGCTTCACCGACGAGGACGGAACGGTCGTCGAACAGTCTGCGCTGGGCGGCATGGCCAAGCTGCAGTGGAAGGTGGATTTCGCCATGCGCTGGGTCGCGCTGGGCGTCGATTACGAGATGTACGGCAAGGATTTGACCGACACGGGCATCCAGTCCGGCAAGATCGCTAAGGTGCTGGGCGGGCGCAAGCCGGAAGGACTGATCTACGAGCTGTTCCTCGACGAGAATGGAGAGAAGATTAGCAAGTCCAGGGGCAACGGCCTGACCATCGAGCAGTGGCTCGATTACGGCTCGCCGGAGAGCCTCGGCTTCTACATCTTCCCCAATCCGAAAAGCGCCAAGCAGCTGCATGGCGGCGTGATCCCGCGGGCGGTGGACGATTACTGGGCTTTCCGCGAAAGACTGGCGGAGCAGCCGATCGACAAGCAGCTGGGCAACCCTGCGTGGCACTTGCTGCGCGCGAATGGCGGTTTCGAAGGCACGGAGGCGCCCGGTGCCGGCGACAGCCTGCCGGTGACATTCGCATTGCTGCTGAACCTGGTCGGGGTGCTGGGCGCGGAGGCGGACAAGACGCAGGTCTGGTCGTATCTTGCGAACTACGTCCTCGATGCCGATCCCGGGCGTCATCCGCGGCTGGACGAGCTGATCGACAATGCGCTGGCCTATAACCGCGACTTCATCGCGCCGACGCTGAACCGCCGTTCCCCGAACGAAACGGAAGCGGCCGCGCTGGAAGAGCTGGACCGGGAGCTTGCCGAAGCGCCTGCCGATATCAGTGCCGAGGATCTGCAGACCAAGGTATACAAGATCGGGAAGTCGGAGACCTACGGTTTCGAGAACCTGCGCGACTGGTTCGCTGCGCTTTACCAGATCCTGCTGGGGGCAGATCAGGGACCGCGCATGGGCAGCTTCATCAAGCTGTACGGGATCGACAACACCCGCAAGCTGATAGGGCAGGCGCTGGGCCGGTAAGCCTTCCTAGAGGCGTCAGGCCCATTTGCGCACGCGGTACCACCGCGTGATGACATATTTCTCGCCCGCCTCGACCGGGGTACCTGCATGAAGCGTGTCTTCATTGGGCGTCCCGTCAGGCGAGTGGTTGTTCCACATCAGCAGCACCCCCGGCTTCGGCTCGATATCGATGCCGACATTGGTGAAATTGGTCGCGCCCCCGGCCTCGACTTCGTTCAGGAACATCATCGCGGTCCAGCTGCGCTGCCCGCCGCGCTTGCGTTCGGCCTTCCAGTATTCTTCGGTCGGGTAGAAGAAGTCGTGATGCGGCTTGAACTGCTGGCCTTTGAGGTAACGCTGTCCCTGCATCCGTTCGCCCAGTTCGCCCGGCAGGCCCATCAGGTCGTCGATGCGGCGCGAGATTCCGCGTACAAATGGGTCGTTGCTGTCGAAATTGCCTGAATAGGAGGTGCGAAACCCTTCTACATAGGCGCTTTCGTGGAGGCGACTGGGCTGGGCGACGAGGTCGATGAGCTCGCGCAGGCGCGCGCATTCGCTTTCCGACAGGAAGTCGCCGATCGCATAGATTTCCGCGAGGTCGGTCGGAACGCGGTAAACTTTTGGGTCGGCATCCAGCCGGTTGCGAACGGTCTTGCCGATGCGCGCGAGGGCATCCTGGTCGGGCGGGCTGGTTGTCGCGGTCGTCATGATGACGTCAATCCTAGCGCGGCTGTTGCTGCGGGCAAGATACACCTGACCGGCATTATGGCCCGGAAAGGAGAAGGCCCCCGCGCGGTATGAACCGGCGGGGGCCTTGCTGTATTTTTTCCGGCAAGCTTTACCAGAAGAAGTCGTAGATGACGTCGACGGTCTGACCGGTATAGATGTTCACCAGCAGCACGTCGTCGTAATAGCGGACCCAGCGATAGGGGCCGTAGACCTGCGGCAGGCGATAGGACCACGGATCGTTGATCCAGTAGCGGCTGCCATAGAAGCCCGCGTCGAGGAAGAACCCGATATTGATCCTGCTGTACCGGTAATTGCGGTATGGTGCGTAGTACCGGCCAAGACGGAAAAGACTGCGGTTCGAATAGCGATAGCGATTCCAGTCGTAGCGGCGGTCGTGACGCCAGCGGGTGTTCCACCTGCGATAGTCGCCGCCACGATAATCCCGGCGTGCCTGGCGGTAACCGGAGCGGTAACCATCACGGCGTGCGTCCCGGCTATCGTAGCGGTCGCCGCGGCGCGCATCGCGCTGGCCTTCGCGGTAGCCATCGCGGCGGATGCGGCGGTCCTCTACCCGGTCGCGCTGGCGTTCTGCGACCCGCCCATCGCGGCGTCCGGCCTGGTAGGCACCGCGCCTGATGGTGCGGTTCTCCGTCCGGTCGGTGCGCCGTTCGACCCGGCGTTCCGCCTTGCGTTCGACCCGCTCACGTGTCTGAGCCCGAGCTGGCTGGGCCTGCTCTTGCGCCATACGCGGACGCTCGGTCCGCTCTCGACGGACACGCTGTGTCTGCTCGGCAGAACGCTGTGCTGCAATCTGGCGCTGGACATCGCGCCGCGACTGGGTTTGCCGGCTTTCGGTGCGGCGGTCCTGCCGCGCCTGCTGGCGGTTGGCCTGGCGTCGTTCTGCGCGGGCCTGTCCGCGATTGCCGCGGTTCTGCCTTGCATTGTCTCCGCCGCCACGCTGGCGATCGGCGCGCTGCTCGGCCTCTGCCGCTTCAGCCTGTGCGGGCACGGCCGCGAAAGCCATGGCCGCAGCCAATGCGGTGAGCCCGCTCGCTTCTAACAGTTTCTGGATAGTCACCTTTCGGTTCCCCTTGTGCTGAGCCGCGCCCACCCTGTTGCGGCGTTTTTGATACACAGGTGATACAAAGGAGTCGGTGAGCCAATTCTGAACAAAGGGTTACGGCTCCTGTTCAGGTTTAGGCGCGGTTTCCTGAACTCTTGACAGCGGATGGCGGTTCGGGCGGGAGGTGTAAATGCTCGAAACTCTCGATGAAGTCCGAAATGATTTGGCGAGCCGTCTAACCGCCGCGGCGCAGGATCGCCGGTCGCCGATGCATACGGCCTGTGTCGGCACCGCGGATGCCGATGTCCGCACGATGGTTCTACGCGCATTCGACCCGGTGACATGGACGCTCCGGTTCCATACCGACACCCGCGCACCGAAGGTCGCGATCATCGAGAACGACCCTCGCATCGGGGTTTTGCTCTACGACAAGCCGGGCAAGCTACAACTCCGCCTGACAGGTACGGGCGAGGTTCTGCGCGGCGGGCCCATTGCGGACGCCGCGTGGGCGGAAAGCAACAATTTTGCCCGCCGCTGTTACCTGGGCGAGGGGCCCGGCGCTTCAAGCGATGCGCCAACCAGCGGTTTGCCCGAGCAGTTCGAGGGTTCTGAACCGGATGACGAGGCGCTGCGACCTGCGCGCGCCAATTTCGCTGTCCTGCTGGTGAAGCTGGCCTCCCTCGACTGGTTCACCCTTGCGCATACAGGCCATCGGCGCGCGCGATTCGAGAGGCAAGGGGACGCTTGGCAAGGCCATTGGGTCGCCCCCTGAACCGTATCTTGTTGCGGTGAAAGCGGCCGCCAATGGCTCGCTTCATCCCGGAACCCGCACCGGCGAACCACCGTTCATGCGCAATGCGGCGCGTAGTTCACCTGGCCGAAAGGTTGGCGGCGACAGCCCTGCGCCACGTTTCGCGGCGGCTGTGGGTCGCCCGGAGATGGGGGCGCAACGGGGAGTTGCGGCCGTCCATCCCTTTTGGGTGGGAAGGCCGAATGATTGAAAGGACGAAGGTATTATGCAGAACCATCTCATCGCGGCAAAGGGCCTGATCCTCGCCGGTATGCTGGCCGTACCGGCAGCAGGCCTCTCGGCGCAGCAGGCGGAGGCGCCCGGGGACGTCGTCCTCACCACCGTTTACGGAGAAGCGCCAGTCGAAGGCCTCAAGGTGGAAGGCGTTATTACGGCACGCCGCGACAATCTGATGCAGGTCACGGCGCGTGACGGTTCGCGGTCCACCATCGCCATCAACGAGGAGACGGATATTCGCGGCAAGGGCGGGTTCCTGGGCCTTGGCCGAACGGCGCTGGATCAGTCCGCGCTCTTGAACGGACTGCCCGTGTGGATCGAAACGATGCAGGCCGGCGGAACGCTGTATGCCAGCCGGGTCCGCCTCAGCAATGACGACCTTGAATTGGCGGAGATGATCTAGGCCGGCACGGCTCAGGGTTTCGCCGAACAGACCGCCGCGACCGAGGCACTGCGCGGACGGGTCGGCGACATCGACAATTACAACATTCGCGGCACCACCAACGTCTATTTCGATACCGGTGACTGGAAGCTGGGCGAGCAGGACCGCCTGAAGCTGTGCGAAGCGGCAAAGCAGGCAGACGCGATGGACAATGCGCTGCTCCTGGTCGTCGGCTACACCGATGCCGACGGAAGCCAGGACTACAATCAGGTCCTCAGCGAGCGCCGGGCGGGCCGGGTAGTCAATACCCTGCAGCAGAATTGCGGATGGAAGCCTTGGCGTATGCTGACCCCGACCGGCATGGCAGAGGCCGATCCCGCAGCCGACAACACGACCGAATACGGCAAGGCGCAGAACCGCCGCGTGGCCGTGAATATCCTCGTGAGCAAGGCGACCGAGGGTCTTTGATGATCCGATGGTATCGGGCGGGGCGCGTGGCGTCCTGCCCGGTGAATTCCCTCAGGCGACGTCCGGCGTCTGGGGGTCGGCGAAACGCGAGGCGAAGCTGTAGCCGTCGGTGACGTCGCGCATGGTGCCGATCAGTTCGCAGATTTCTCCCTCCTCGTCATATCCGGCCTCCGTTCGCCCTTCGATCTTGCGAACGCTTCCGTCAGGGCGGACGAGGCGCGCTTCGAAGTTGGATGGCAGGCCGGTCCGCAGGATCGTCTCGATTGCGCCATTCACGCGCTCCCGGTCCTTCTCGTGATAGCATTCCAGTACGGAAGCGAGGCCGCGCGTCCGTTCCGGCTTTCGCCCGGTAATCTCGCGTGCTGTCACGGACCATTCAACGAGGTCATCGGCCTTGCGGTAATGGAAGTGGCCGAAACGCACGATCCGCTCCGCCTCTTCCAGCTTGCGCTTGTCGTCGGTGATCTGGAACAGGTCCTTGCGATGTCGGGCAAGAAGAGCGGCCAGGGGGAAAACCGAAAGCAGCAGCGCGACGAGGTAGAGCTGGAAATACAGCACCTGCTCCTCGACCGTGCCGAAAAACAGGCTGACCGGACCGCGGTCCAGAACGGTCAGGATCGATCCCACGGCTGTCACCGCCAGGATCGCAATGGCGGTTCCGCGCAGGCCGTGCATCAGGGTCGCAAAGAGGACGGCCACCATCGGCAGGAACAGGAGCGGGTATTCGGCCTGTCCGAAGGCGATGACGGTGCAGCCCCCCACAAGCAGGACGGTCCAGATCCACAGCGAGCTCTGCCCGCCGGCCCCCGCATGACCCGGGCGCAGCAGGAACAGGATGACCGGGGTGACGATCAGCATGCCAAGGGCGACGGTGCTGGCCCAGGACAGGAAGAACGGGATATCCAGCTTGCCCGACAGGACAGCTGCCATGGTGGCACTGGCTAGCGATGCCGCGATGGCCGTCACCGCGAAGATGGCGAGGGAGGCCGGGTTTTCGAAAGTCCGCCTGTTCACCCCGAGCCGGTTCATCAGGGCGTATCCCAGCATCCCTTCGGCAAGATTGGCGATGGTGAACCCTGCCGCGGCAAGCAGGCCGACTTCGCCCCAGAGATTGGCAGCCAGCGATGCGGCAGCGGTCCCGCCGATAAGCCAGATGCGGCTCGCCGGTCGAGCGATCAGCAATCCGGCAAGGAAGATGCCGCTGGGCGGCCAGACGGCGGCAATCCCGTCCATGCCGCTCGTCAGTTCGAGCGCAGCGACGGCAAATGCCAGCCAGCCGATCGTGAATGCGGCAACCAGCCATGGCTGCACCCGGTCCGAATGTTCCTGCACGCTATTGCCCCCTTGTGGCATCAGGTCATGCCAGACCCGATATGAGCGTGATTTGAACGGGCCACCGGGTCCCCATTCCCGGCCGCGCGGAAATCGATGGCGGAGCGCGGTTACGGGTCGTGCCCGAAAAGCGCTCCGCGAGTTTCACTCAAGCCTGCGTCAGCGCGTCAGCTTCTTGTAGGCGAGACGCGTCGGCCGGTCGGCCGCATCGCCCAGGCGGCGGCGCTTGTCTTCCTCGTAAGCCTCGAAATTGCCTTCGAACCACTCGACGTGGCTGTTGCCTTCGAACGCCAGGATATGCGTCGCCAGGCGGTCGAGGAAGAAACGGTCATGCGAGATGACCACGGCGCAGCCGGCGAAGTTCTCGATCGCGTCTTCCAGAGCGCGCAGGGTTTCCACGTCGAGGTCGTTGGTCGGTTCGTCCAGCAGCAGGACGTTGCCGCCTTCCTTCAGCATCTTGGCCATGTGGACGCGGTTGCGTTCGCCGCCCGACAGTTTGCCGACGTTCTTCTGCTGGTCCTGCCCCTTGAAGTTGAAGGCGCCGACATAGGCACGCGTGCTCATGTCGTGGCCGTTGACCTTCATGTAGTCGAGACCGTCGGAGATTTCCTCCCAGACATTGTTGCTCGGCGTCAGGTCGTCGCGGCTCTGGTCGACATAGCCCAGGTGCACGGTGTCGCCGATCTTGATCGAGCCGCTGTCGGGTTCTTCCTGACCGGTGATGATCTTGAACAAGGTCGACTTGCCGGCGCCGTTCGGGCCGATGATGCCGACGATGCCGCCCGGCGGTAGCGTGAAGCTGAGGTCTTCGAACAGCAGCTTGTCGCCGAAGCTCTTCGAGATGCCGTGCGCCTCGATCACCTGGCTGCCGAGGCGTTCGGGCACCTGGATGACGATCTGCGCCTTGCCCGGCCTACGATCCGCCTGGGCCTCCTGCAATTGTTCGAACTTGCGAAGGCGCGCCTTCGATTTCGTCTGGCGACCCTTCGGGTTCTGGCGGATCCACTCCAGCTCCTCGTTGAGAGCCTTCTGGCGACCGGAATCCTCGCGCTCTTCCTGCGCCAGGCGCTTGGCCTTCTTGTCGAGATAGGTCGAGTAATTCCCCTCGTAGGGGTAGTACGACCCGCGATCGAGTTCCAGGATCCAGCCCACGACATTGTCGAGGAAGTAGCGGTCATGGGTAATCATCAGGACCGCGCCCGCATATTCCTTCAGGTGGTTTTCCAGCCAGGTGACGGATTCCGCGTCGAGGTGGTTGGTCGGTTCGTCCAGCAGCAGGATGCCAGGCTTCTGGATCAGCAGGCGGGTCAGGGCGACGCGGCGTTTCTCACCACCCGAAAGATTGCTGACATCGGCGTCGGACGGCGGGCAGCGTAAAGCCTCCATCGCGATCTCCAGCTGGTTGTCGAGCGTCCAGCCATCGACGGCGTCGATCTCTTCCTGCAGCGTGCCCATTTCGGTCATCAGGTCGTCGAAATCGTCGCGGTCCGGATCGCCCATCAGGCCCGTGATCTCGTTGAAGCGATCGACCTTGTCGGCGATGTCGCGCGCACCGTCTTTGACGTTTTCGAGCACCGTCTTGCTCTCGTCGAGCTGCGGTTCCTGCGGCAGGTAGCCCACGGTGATGTTCTCGCCCGGCCATGCTTCCCCGGCGAAATCGGTATCGATACCCGCCATGATCTTCATCAGGGTCGACTTGCCCGCACCGTTGGGGCCGACGATGCCGATCTTCGCACCCTGATAGAATTGCAGGTTGATATCCTTCAGCACCGGCTTCGGGGCACCGGGGAAAGTCTTGGTCATGTTCTTCATGACATAGGCGTATTGCGCGGCCATCGGGGTCGTCCTTCAGATCGGTCGTATGCGAATGGAATGTGTGGCGCCCAGATAGGCGCGCGGGCCCCCTTGGGCAAGCTGGACTTGGGAAGCGCGCGCCCCTAGCTATGCCGGCCATGAAAAAGACCATGCTCGCGCTCGCCGCCCTGCCGCTTCTCGCCACGACCACGCCCGCTCACGCGGACGACCGCCTGACCGGCGATGCCTTGGCCGCCGCAGCGGACCGGGCGCTGACGGACGATACGCTGGCCTGGGATTTCGTCGAAGGGATCACGACCGAAGTCGGTCCGCGGCAGGCAGGGACCGAGGCGGAGAAGCGCGGGCGCGACTGGGCCGTCGCCTGG
Organism: Altererythrobacter sp. MTPC7; assembly: GCF_042851395.1. Taxonomy (NCBI): domain Bacteria; kingdom Pseudomonadati; phylum Pseudomonadota; class Alphaproteobacteria; order Sphingomonadales; family Erythrobacteraceae; genus Altererythrobacter; species Altererythrobacter sp. MTPC7. The sequence goes on from NZ_BTGS01000001.1 coordinate 27,982, forward strand.
CTGCGTGCCAACGGCTTCGCCAACGTTGCCGATGAACCGTTCCAGATGGAAACATGGGTTCCGGGCGAGCTGCACCGCGCGGAAATCGTCAGCCCGTTCCCGCAGCCCCTGGTGATCCAGCCCCTTGGCGGCAGCGCATCGACCGGGCCGGACGGCATCGTGGCAGAAGTCGTCGAGTTCGAGAACGTTGCCGCATTGGCTGCGGCCCCCCAGGGAAGCCTGCAGGGCAAGATCGCCTACATCTCGCATTCCATGACGCCGACGCAGGACGGGTCGCAATACGGCTTTGCCGGCCCGGCGCGGTGGATCGGTGCCGGTCTTGCCAAGAGCAAGGGCGCGATTGCCACGGTCATCAAGTCCGTGGGGACCGACTATCATCGCAACCCCCATGTCGGGGGCACGACCTTCCGCAATCCGGACGGATCGAGCGATGTCGGCCGTGCGGTGCCGACGCCAGCCGGTGCACTCAGCCTGCCCGACGCTGCCAATCTGGAACGCATGTTCGACCGCGCAAACGGGCGCCCCATCACGATGAAGCTGACCCTGACGCCGCGTAATCTCGGCACGACGACCAGCGGCAATGTGGTGGGCGAGATCGTGGGCCGCGATCCCTCGCTTCCGCCGGTCCTTGTCGCCTGTCATATCGACAGCTGGTGGAACGCGCCCGGCGCCTTCGACGACGGGGCAGGCTGCGGCATCGTTGCGGCGGCCGCGCGTAATGTGGGCGAGGCGGGCCAGCCCCTACGCACCATCCGGGTCCTGATGGCCGGGGCCGAGGAAGTCGGCCTGTTCGGCAGTGTCGCCTATAGCAAGGCGCATATCGACGAGAAAATCGGTGTCGGGCTGGAAAGCGATTTCGGGGCCGACCGCATCTGGCGTTTCGAAAGCAATTTCCGGGACACCAATCCCGACCTGCACGCCCGGCTCGCGGCCTCCATCGCCCGCTTCGGTGTTGCGGACAGCACGATCAGGGCGAGCGGCGGCGCGGACATCAATATCAGCCGCGACCAGGGTGGGGCGATCATCGACCTGCAGCAAGATGGAACGCGCTATTTCGACCTGCATCACACGCCGGACGATACGCTGGACAAGATCGATCCCGTCCAACTGCGCCAGAACGTCGCGGTCTGGACGCAGGTCGTCGGCATCCTCGCCAACGAAGCGGAACCGATCGAGGGCGCGCCGAAAATCGACTGATTCCCCTCGGGAAAGCGCCGATACTTCAACCGGGTTTTAACCATTGCGGCCTATCCCTGCGGCGAGAGGGGGTAGACCACGTGCAGCAACAAATCATGGGGCTGATAAATCCGGCGATTGCGCTGGTGTTTGCCTCGCTTTTCCTGTTGCTCTGGATGCGCGACAAGTCGCGCCGTCACGTGGCGTTCTTCGCTGGCGGCTATGCCATGCTTGCAGGCGGCTTCCTGACCTTTCATTTCGTGTCCGACCCGTCTGCGCGTTTGCCGATCCTGCTGATGCATGTGTTCTATTCCACATCGTGCAGCCTACTGGCAGCCGGGGCGGCCCGCAGGGTCGGGCAGCATATGGAGCCCGCCTATTTCGTTATCATCGGCGTTATCAGCTCGATCCTGATGATCGCGTCCACCTATGGGCTCGACCAGAACCCGCGGCTGTATGTCGCAAACTCGGCTTATGGCCTGATCTTCATCCTCGGTGCGCATGCAATGGGCCTCGCCGCGCGGCGGGACTTGGTGGACCGGGCGATTTTCTGGCTCTTTGCATTTATTGCAGCGCAGTTTTTCATCCGGCCGGCCGCGACCTTCATTCTCGAGGAAACGATTACCGCGCAGGAATACAGGGATTCGGTCTATTATGCGGTCATGGTCATCGCGGTGGCCGTTTTCTCGCTTATCCTGGCGCTTACCCTGCTTGCGTCGACCATCCTGGACCAGCTCGACCTGGAGCGGAAGACTGCGGATACCGACTTGCTGACCGGCCTGCAAAGCCGCCGTGCCTTCGAACAGGATGCGCTTGCCATGCTCGCCCGATCAAAGTCGCGGGACAAGCCGGTGGCGCTGATCGTGGCGGACCTCGACCATTTCAAGAAGGTCAACGATATCTGGGGACACCAGGTGGGGGACAACGCCATCGCCGTGTTCGGCCAGTTGATCCGTTCGACAATCCGCGAAACGGATATTGCAGGACGCGTCGGGGGTGAGGAGTTCTGCATCGCGGTCTGGAATTGCAGCGGAAGCGCTGCGGCCCGGCTGGCGGAGCGCATCCGCATCGCCCTGACGCGTGCAGAGATCGACGGACTGCCGGACGATATCCACCTGACAGCCAGTTTCGGCGTCGCGGCGTTCAGCGGCGACGATGGTTATGGCCGATTGTTCGGCCAGGCCGATGCTGCCCTCTACAAGGCGAAGGACGCAGGTCGGAATACGGTCCAGCATGACGGGGAGGGCGAGCCCGAACTCGATACCCTGCCGGTCAAGCGTCCGTTTCAGGGGTCTGCATCGATCCGGGCAGCCGCCTGACCTCAGGTTTTCGCGCACTCGCCGAAGCTGGCAGCCATCTGCCCGGGCATCAGAACCACCTGCAACGCGGCTCTCAGGCCGAGGAAGAGCGTGAAGCTGAACCATAGCCCCGCATTGCCCCAGCCCCACGTCATCCAGAGGGAAACGGCGAAGACCAGCGCAGCTCCCACCATTGTTACGAGCAGGGCGCGGGTCCAGCTGGCGCCTACGTAAACGCCATCGAAGACGAACCCGGCGACGCCTGCGAAGGGGATGATGGCGAGCCACCAGCCGCTTTGCTGCGCGATATCCCGTACCCGGTCGGTCGCTGCAAAACTGGCGAGGATCGGATCGGCCAGCAGAAGAAATCCGAGCGAGACCACTGCCGCCGCGGCGAATCCGCGAAGCAGGATCGCCTTGATGTATCTCTTGAACCCCTCCCGGTCCCGGGCTCCCATGCGCTCGCCATTGAGGACCTGCGCTGCATTCTCGAAACCGTCCAGAAGCAGCGCGGTCAAGACGAAGAGCTGATACAGGATGCCGTTGGCAGCCAGCATCGCCGGGCCGCGTTCCGCGCTGAGCCGGGTCAGGGCGGCAAGGGCAATCATCAGAATGACCGTGCGCAGGAAGAGGTCGCGATTTGTGCTCAGGAAAGGCGCAAGCGTGCGCCAGCTTATGGATGCGCCCGTCGCGGCAATCGTGCGGAAATGCGCGAGGACCGGGCCGCGAAACACGAATGCAGTCACTGCGGCAAGCTTCACGTATTCTGCGATGAAGCTGGACCATCCGATGCCCTCTATTCCCATGTCCAGCCGCAGGACGAACAGCAGGCCCAGCGCGATGTTCAGGGCATTGTACGCCACCTCGAACAGCAGCACGGCCGTCATCTGGCGGCGTCCGACGAGGAAGCCGATCAGCGCCAGGTTCGCCATGACCGCAGGCGCGGTCCAGTAACGGATATCGGCATAGATGCGCGCCGCTTCCAGCACGTCTGCCCGGGCACCGAGCGCGGCGAGGAGGGCAGGCAGGATCACCGGTTTGAACAGCAGCAGCAGCCCGGCAATCACCAGACCGACGAACAGTCCGCGAACCAGCATGGCCACCTGCGCTTCCTCACCGGCGCGCGTTCCTTCTTGCGCGACAAGGCCGGTCGTCCCGGTCTTGAGGAAGTTCATGACCGTGAAGAGTACGGCGAACAGGCGTGCGCCGATATCGACCGCGCCTTGCGTTGCGGCATCTTCCAGCCTTCCTACGATCCACATGTCGCCGATGCCGATCAGCGCGGTGGCGACATTGGTCACCATGGCCGGAAGAGCGATCGCCCATATGGCGCGGTTATCGATCAGGGCAGGGGAAGAATTGCGGCTCACAAGGGCAGCGGTAAACGCCTGCGGCGTCGACGCAACCCGACTTGCATACAGGCCGCGACGTTGGTGGGGACCGGTGACTGGCGGAAGTGGTCGGGGAGACAGGATTCGAACCTGCGACCCTCTGTTCCCAAAACAGATGCGCTACCAGGCTGCGCCACTCCCCGACATCTTCCGCCGTCCGTCCCGGTCGATCTGGCCAGCCGATCTGGCCGGTCGATCTGGGCTCTGGTGGGCCCGGCAGGACTCGAACCCGCGACCTAGCCGTTATGAGCGGCCAGCTCTAACCAACTGAGCTACAGGCCCCTACCAGGACAAGGGAGGCGCGTCGGTAAGGGCGCGCCTCCGGTTTGCGCCGCCTAGCGATGCTTAGGCCGCGCTGCAAGCAGTCTCTCGTCCTGTCATGCGTCGTGCGCATTTTCCAGAGAGACCATTTCCATGATCTCGGCGACCGTCGTGTTCTGCACGCCGCGCTGGCCGAGATAGGCATAGACCTCGCGGAACCAGTCGTAGAGCGAGTCGACACTGCGTTCGCTGGTCACATAGGGCGTGTGGCCCGGGGCAAGCGAGGGGCTATGGAAAGACAGCACCAGAAGAGGGAGATCGTCGTCGAGCGCCATGTCGATCCCGCGCAACGCTTCTTCGGTCGATACCCCTTCCGGGGTGAGCGGGATCTTTTCGAGCAGGCCCAGACGCGATGCCATGCCGCCCAGAAAGGGGATGGAGCCGAGCAAGGGCTCCAGCATCGCGCCCTGTTTCCGGAGCAGGCCCCAATACACCGTCGTCAGTGGCAATTCGAGAATGCGGCGATCGCCGCCGATCCAGTACGGACGCAAAGGATGGCGGCTGTAATCCGCACCGCCATCCGCGCGGTAGTCGAAATTGGACCGGACCGATGTATCCACGGCCACGCCCTGCTCGGCCAGCAACGCGGCAGTTTGCGGGCCAAGCCCGTATCGCCCGGCACGGTAAACCAAGGGCGTAACGCCGAAATTCTGCTCGATCGCCTCGCGCAGCCGGATGAATTTACGCCGCTCCAGCTGCGGCGATAGATTGCCGGCATAGCTGTTGTGCTGGTTCACTTCCTCGTCGTGCGGAGGATTGACCCATGGGTGCAATTGTATGCCGATCTCTGCCTTGCCGCGACGGGCGGCATCTCCGAGGACTTCCCGGGCCATGGGCGAATGTGCAATCGGCCAATCGACCAGGTAAACCGGGCTGACACCCAGATTTTCGCTGAATTCCTGGAAAGAGCGCAAGTGGCGCACATGCTCCAGCCCGTGTTCGGTCGCGCTGAAGGGCTTACCCCAGTCGAACTCTTCTTCCGTGTCCACCGTTAGCAGCACCCGCCGGCCGAAACCGTTGGCGAACCGTGCCATGCCAGCAGCGGGAGGCGGGTCCAGCATGTTCGTCACGCGATTTCCGATCCGCGCCGGATTGATCGATAGACGGGCAGACGGGCGGCGCTACCCACTTGCCCCTTGTGCGCTGCCGGAATCGCTAGGTTCGGCGCGCGGCGCGGTCAAGCGGGGCAGGGTAAGGATAATTCGCGCGTCCACCCTTGCAAGGTCGCCGCCTGCGGCGCGGGCCTCGGCCCTGGCGAGCCTCAGCGCGATCCCCTGGCCGAAGGCCCCGGCGCTGGCGGCCCCGGGCGTGCCGGTTCGTCCGGCTGCAAAGATATCGTCCAGCTTTGCCATGGACGCAGGCAAGGCCAGCTCCATCCAGCTGTGATGCCTGTCGCCGACCAGCGTTACCTGCGATGTCTCGCCCGGTGTCAGGCCGGCAGCCAACGATGCGAGGATGCGCCAGATGATCCCTTCCAAATCGTCGCGTGTCAGGGCGACATCGATGGTTTCCGGCAGGTCCAGCTGGAACCCGGCTCCGCGCGGCTCCAGGATCGCCCCCAGCCGCTGGCTGACCGCCGCGACCACACCCGACTGGTCCGCCGCCCCGCTTTCCAGTTCCATCGCGCCGGTTTCGAGTTTTGCCAGCCGGTCGAGTTCGTCGAAGCCCGCCAGCATGCGTGCGCTGTCGCCTGCAATGGCTGCCGCGAGGGCGCGATATTCGTGGGGCACGGGCCCGAACAATTTTTGCTGGATCAGCTCGGCAAAGCCCTGGATCGCGTTGACCGGGGTGCGAAGCTCGTGGAGCATCTGCCGCACATGGTTGTTCGCATCTGCAGCCTCGTCCGATGCTTGCTGGCCGTCCGCTACGACGCGACGCATACGGCCTGCATGACCGATGAAACGGCCCTCGTCAGTTGTGAATTGCGGCGCGGAATCGCACAGCCATTCACCGGTAATGATCGGCGCCCCGTCAAGCGTCGCAGTCGCCCTACGAAGCGGGCGGTGCTGAAGGAATACCTTCCGGTCGGACGTACCCAGCATGGGGGCAATCGCCATGTGCATCAGGGAGGGGGCAACCTGCGGATCGGCCCAGTCGATGCGTCCCACGGCGTCGGTGGTAAATGCGAAGCCCAGAACAGCGGGCTCGCCGAAATTGGCCTCGTCACCCAGCGGCAGGGTGGGGGCACCGATACCCGGCTGTGCGGTTGCGAGCGGGGCGGCGCCCTGTTTGCGCGTCCGCTCCTTCTGGAATGCCTCGATCCGCTCGACAAGCGTGCCGATCGATGTGCCGCTGCGCCGCTTCGGTGTTTCGCTTTCGCCGGTTTCCTGATGCTCCAGTGCGTCGTTCGCTGGCCGCGGCATGACAAGGCGAGGAGGCTTGCGTCTACTGCCGGGGCGCGGGGCCGTTTTTTCACTGTCCGATACCGCTGCGGAGCTCTCGGGCTCTTCTTCCTGCGAAGAATCGGCCTCGGGAACCGGCAATCCGCGATCGCTTATGCCGAGCCGGTCGAGCAGCCGCATGGCCGCAGGTGGCAGATCGTTGCGCAAGCGAAGGAACCCGCGAGCGCGGATCGGCAAGCGGGGGATCAACGCTTCCCAGTCGTCCTCCCGAAGCTGCGCAGTGGCGAGCGCTGCGGCCGCAACGGCAGGTTCGTCCTCTGCAAAATGGGCTGCCAGTTCGGGGCTGTGGAAACGAAGCCCCGGATCGCGGATCATCGTCGCCCGCGCCTCTGCCGGGATCGTTTCGCCGAGAGCCGCCAACCGGAGCCATGCGGCCGCGCGCAGGCTTTCGTCGGACCCCCGCTGCCGACGCCCCAACAGGTCCAGCAATTGCCGGAACTGGGTCTGCTTCGCACGATCGCCCGCTGCGCGGTGGCGCAGCACTGTGGCAAGGCGATCATCGAACAGCATATTCGGGAAATTCTCCGGAAAAATCAGTGAGCCACTTCGGGCCCAATGGCACGGCTGGAACCCCTACCAGCAAAGGAGGCTTTCGTGCCGCAAATGGCAGGCGCGTTGCAAAGCGGGACAATTGCTGGCAGAAAAAATAATCTTGTTGAAGAGTGCCGGATTCCGGTGTTTCGTTTCGCGGAACTAGCGGAAAATTGGCCTAGGGTGCAGGTCCGCGCAGCGGGCAAACAGGGCAGGGAAAATTCAATGGCGAATCTCGATGATATCGACATGCGCTTGCTTGCAGAATTGCAGGACGAGGGCCGGATCACGAATGTCGAACTGGCGCAGCGCGTCGGCCTGACGGCGCCGCCATGTCTTCGCCGTGTGCGCGCACTGGAAGAGGGCGGGGTGATACGCGGCTATCATGCCGAGCTCGATCCATCGCGGCTCGGTTTCGCACTCACCGTCTTCGCCATGGTCAGCCTGAAGAGCCAAGCCGAAGGCGACCTGCGCGAATTCGAGCAGGCGATGCACGCCCTGCCGGAAGTTCGCGAAGTTCATATGCTCAATGGCGAGATCGATTTCATCCTGAAGATCGTGAGCAACGACCTGCAGAGTTTTCAGGAATTCCTGACCAGCAAGCTGACGCCGGCACCCAATGTCGCCAGCGTCAAAACGTCCCTGACAATCCGTACCAGCAAGCTGGAGCCGGGTGTGCCTCTCGGCTGATCAGGCTTGGGAATCGCGCTTAATCCGAGCGCGTTTCCAGCCATTCTTCCAGCCACTTGATCGAGTAGTCGCCTGCCAGCACATCGTCCTGCCTGATCAGTTCCTGATGCAGCGGGATCGAGGTCTTCACGCCTTCGACGACCATTTCTTCCAGCGCCCTACGCAGCCGCATGATGCATTTCTCACGGCTGCGACCATAGACGATCAGCTTGGCGATCATCGAGTCGTAGTAAGGCGGGATGCGATACCCGGCATAGAGGCCGCTATCGACGCGCACATGCATTCCGCCGGCTGCGTGATACGCCGTCACTTCACCCGGTGAGGGGGCGAAGGTGAAGGGATCTTCGGCATTGATGCGGCATTCGATCGCATGGCCGCTGAAGGTGACTTCCGACTGGGTCACGGAAAGAGGCTTGCCGGCCGCGATACGGATCTGTTCGCGCACAAGGTCGATCCCCGTGATCATCTCAGTCACCGGATGCTCGACCTGCAGGCGCGTGTTCATTTCGATGAAGTAGAACTCGCCGTCTTCCCACAGGAATTCGATCGTACCTGCCCCGCGATAGCCCATGTCGGACATCGCCTTGGAACAGATCTCACCCATCCGGTGACGGTCCTCGCTCGAAAGAACCGGGGAGGGTGCCTCTTCCAGAACTTTCTGGTGGCGCCGCTGCAACGAACAGTCGCGTTCGCCAAGATGGATGGCTTTCCCTTCACCATCGCCGAAAACCTGGAATTCGATGTGGCGCGGATTGCCGAGATATTTCTCGATATAGACAGTGGCATCGCCGAATGCCGATTTCGCCTCGCTCCCGGCCTGTTTCATGAGCGTTTCGAGCGTGTCTTCGCTCTCGCACACCTTCATTCCGCGCCCGCCGCCGCCGCTGGCGGCCTTGATGATGACAGGATAGCCGATTTCGTCCGCGATCCGACGTGCGTCCTCGATGTCCGATACCGCACCGTCGCTGCCGGGAACCAGCGGCAGGCCGAGCGCGCCCGCGGTACGCTTCGCCTCTACCTTGTCGCCCATCGTGCGGATGTGCTCGGGCTTCGGCCCGATCCATTTGATGTCGTGCGCTTCCACGATTTCCGCGAATTTCGCATTCTCGGACAGGAAGCCGTAGCCGGGATGGATCGCATCGCACTGCGCGACTTCGGCAGCGGAAATGATCGCAGCGACATTGAGGTAGCTGTCGGTCGCAGGCGGCGGCCCGATGCAGACGGCATGGTTTGCCAGCCGGACATGCATGGCGTCGGCATCGGCAGTGGAATGCACGGCGACCGTCTCGATGCCCATTTCTTGTGCGGCGCGGTGGATGCGCAGCGCAATCTCGCCGCGATTGGCAATCAGGATGCGGGTAATTGGCACGCGAAACCGCCTTACGAGATGACGACGAGCGGCTGGCCGAATTCGACCGGCTGCGCGTTGTCGACGAGGATTTTCGACACTGTACCTGCACGATCGGCAGCGATCGGGTTCATGACCTTCATCGCCTCCACGATCAGGATGGTGTCGCCTTCCTTCACGGCATCGCCCACCCTCACGAAAGGCGCAGCGCCGGGCTCTGCAGCCAGGTATGCGGTGCCGACCATGGGGGAGGTCATCGCATCGGCATCGGCAGCGGCGCTGTCGTCGGCGGCAACGGGCGCGGCTGCTGAAGAGGCGGCCGGCGCAGCGGCTGGAGCGGCTGCCGCGACCGGTGCCGGTGCAGCGGCGGCAGGGGCAGCGGTCATCTGCCGCGCAACCCGGACCTTGCGGTCGCCGTCTTCCACCTCGATCTCTGTCAGGCCCGTGTCGCCCAGCATTTCCGCCAGTTCGCGAACGAGCTTCGTGTCGACATTCATTCCGGACTTACGCCCTGCATTTGCCTTGCTTTCGGCCATTGTTTTCCCGTTATTTGCCAGACCGCGACCTATGGGCAGGTGCGCGCTCTCTGGCAAGGGGGCAGAGCCATCCCACTCTGCAAACGCGGCGGTCTCAGAGCCGCGATGCGCGTTTCAACCCTTCGGTGTAGGAGCCCGGTCCCATGCCCTGGACCGTATCGACGCAGGCTTCGCCGATATAGGAAACGTGGCGGAAATCCTCGCGCGTGCGGGGATCGGACAGGTGAATTTCGATGACCGGCACAGCGATCGCCTTGGCCGCGTCGAGCAGGGCGATGGAGGTGTGCGTATAGGCTGCGGCGTTTACGAGCACAGCCTTCGCCCCGGCCGCCTGCGCCTCGTGAAGCCAGTCGACGAGGTCGCCTTCATGGTTGCTCTGGCGAAAGACGATTTCGAAGCCGAGCACATCGGCCAACTCTAGGCATTGCGCCTCGATCTCCGCCAGGGTGGTCGACCCGTAAATCTCCGGCTCGCGCGTGCCGAGAAGGTTGAGGTTGGGGCCGTTGAGGATGAAAACCGTGCTGCTCATGCTCGTCCGCATAGGGCGTCACGCGGGCGGCTGCCAAATATCTTGTCGCGAAAAAGTGCCCCGCCCGGTTAGGGGCGGGCGGGGCAAAGTCCAGCTTGGGTCGCTGGCTCGCCTATGATCCGGAGATTGCTGCCTGCACATGTCCCATATGGGACATCAGGCATCGACGCCTTTCACCTTTCCCCATTGCCGCGCCGCGGTGTAGCCGAGATAACCGGTACCGAAGAGCGCGAAGAGCGGTTCGGGAAGCCCGCCGAGATAGGCGTTCATGCCATCCGCGATCGCACGGGCCGTGTCCGGGCTGAAAGCGGCCAGCACGCCCATGGGCAGGGCGGCAAGGATGATGGCGTACATTACATAGAGAAAGCTCGGCCGCGCCCGGCTGGTCCATGGATCGCGGGATTGTGCCTCGGCGACGATGGCCGACAGCCGGGCCTCGATCGCCTTCAGTTCGTGGCTGCCTTCGAGTTTGAGCAGTTCCAGCTTCGCTTTCGCCCGGGCTTCCTTGTCCGGGATGATGCGGTCGATGATGCTGGCGATCGGGCCGATGAGCGATTCGATGAGTGGCATGGGTCGTCTCCGGGAAAATGGAAACGCACCACGTAACCATATGGGTTCGTGTAGGACAGGCTTTTCTGAGGCGACGATCCGCCGCCCGCGGGCGGGCGGGTTCGGAATGTTTGTCGTGGAAGAGGGGAAACCACTGGTCGGGACGACTGGATTCGAACCAGCGACCCCTACACCCCCAGTATAGTGCGCTACCAGACTGCGCCACGTCCCGATCAGTGGAAGCCGCGCCTATAGTGTCGGGTTACGGCAGAGGCAAGCGCAGTTCTTGGCCGTCCGGCATTCGGATGCCGCCGGGCAGGGTAGCGGGAGGCTATCACGGTGCCGCTGAGGGCGTGTATTCCCGCTAATCCTATTCATTGCCCCGCCATCGCAATGTTGCTAGGCGCTGCGCCTTGATACGCGGAACGGGCTGCAAGCACCCGTCCGGCGATACAAACCAGTTGTTTCGAACCGAACCAGGTACCGGATTTCTCATGCTCGATATTCTTACTGCCGCGGCCAGCGCCGAAGCGCCGCCCGCCTGGGTCCAGTTCCTGCCGCTCGTCGGCATGGGCCTCATCTTCTGGTTCCTGATCATTCGTCCGCAGATGAAGCGGCAGAAGGAACACCAGGAAAAGGTCGCCGGCATCAAGAAAGGCGACAAGGTCGTGACCGCAGGCGGTCTGGTGGGCAAGGTCGTCAAGGTGGACGACGACTATGCCGAGCTCGACCTTGGCGGCGGAACGCGCGTGAAGGCCGTGAAGGCAACGATCGGCGACGTGATCCCGCCAGCCGGTGCGAAACCGGCCAACGACTGATCGGGACAAGGCGACAATGCTCGAATTTCCGCGCTGGAAAAAGGTCTGGCTCTGGGGCCTGACACTGGTGGCCTGCCTCGCGGCGCTGCCTTCCCTGCTGTCCTCGACCAGCATCGGCTGGCCAGAGGCGCTGCCCGATCCCACCGTCAATCTTGGTCTCGACCTCGCAGGCGGTAGCCATATTCTCCTAGAGGCCGAGCCTGACCAGGTTGCAGCGCAGCGGCTGGAAAACATGGAAGAGGGCGTTCGCAGCGCCCTGCGCGACGCAGAACCGCGCATCCGCATCGGCGACGTCTCGACCGGGGACGGGCAGCTCTCCTTCATGCTGGAAGATTCGGGCGAGATCGACCGCACCCGCGAATTGCTGACCCCGCTGATGAACGGCGAGGGTCTGGTTCAGGAATGGGAATTGAGCGTCGTCGATTCCTCACGCGTGGTCTTCACCCAGACCGAAGCCGGTCTGGAAACCGCCATTACGCAGGCGATGGACAGCGCCACCGAGGTCGTCCGCAAGCGTATTGACGAACTGGGAACGCGCGAGCCGACGATCATCCGCCAGGGCGACACCCGGATCGTGGTCCAGGTGCCGGGCCTGCAGGATCCGGACCAACTCAAGGACCTGCTGGGCCAGACCGCCCAGCTCGAGTTCAAGCTGGTCGACCAGTCCGCCCTGCCGAGCGATGTCCAGCAGGGCATTGCGTCCCCGGGCAGCCAGATCTTCCCCTATGCGGCAGGGACGCCATTCGAAGGGCAGTCCATCGCGGTGCGTCGACTCGGCGGGATCCAGGGCGACAACCTGATCAACGCGCAGGCCGGTGTCGACCAGCAGAACCAGCAGGACGTGGTGAACATCACCTTCGATCAGCAGGGCGGCCAGCGGTTCGCGCAGTTGACGACGCAGAACGTGAACAAGCCGTTCGCCATCATCCTCGATGGCGAGGTTCTCTCTGCCCCGAACATCAACGAACCGATCCTGGGCGGTAGCGCGCAGATTTCGGGCAGCTTCACCGCGGAAACGGCAAACCAGCTGGCGATCTCGCTTCGCTCTGGCGCCCTGCCTGTCGATCTCGCCGTGGTCGAGGAACGCACGGTCGGCCCCGATCTCGGCGCGGACTCCATCCGCCGAGGCCTGATCGCGATGTCGCTGGGATCGCTGCTGGTGGTGGGACTGATGATCGCGACTTATGGCCGCTTCGGTATCTATGCGACGGCAGCTCTGGTGCTGAACGTGCTGATGATCCTCGGCATCATGGCGGTCCTCAACACCACGCTGACCTTGCCGGGGATCGCGGGCTTCGTCCTGACGATCGGCGCGGCGGTCGATGCCAACGTGCTGATCAACGAACGCATCCGGGAGGAACGTCGCCGGGGGCGGCGTGTCGTCGCCGCGGTCGAGACCGGGTACAAGGAAGCGAGCCGGGCGATTTACGACGCCAACGTCACCAACTTCATTGCCGGCGTGCTGCTGTTCCTCTTCGGCAGCGGTCCGATCCGCGGTTTTGCCGTGGTTCTGATCATCGGCCTGTTCACGTCCGTCTTCACCGCCGTCGTGCTGACCCGCATGTGGGTCGCGGGATGGCTTCGGGCCAAGCGCCCGTCAGAGCTGCATATTTAGGGAGCGCGGCCGATGAAACTTCTCAAACTCGTTCCCGACGACACCAATATCCGCTTCCTGAAATGGCGGATTCCCTTCTACGTTGTCAGCCTCCTGCTGATCGCGGCGAGCTGGGGCCTGGTTATGACCAAGGGCCTGAATTACGGCGTCGATTTCGCCGGCGGGCAGGAAATCCGCGCGACCTTCGTCGGCGAGGCCGAGGCCCCGATCCCGGAAATCCGCCAGTCGCTGGTCGCGATCGATGAAATCGGCGATCCGGTGGTGCAGCGCTTCGGCGCGCCGAACGAAGTCTCGATCCGTGTGAAATTGCCGCCGGAGGCCGAGGGCGACAAGGAATTCGCCGACCGTCTGACCCGTGAAATCACCGACACGCTGAGCGAGGACCATCCCAATGTCCGCGTTGACGGCGTCGATTCCGTTTCCGGCAAGGTTTCGGGAGAATTCCGCTCTGCAGCGATATGGGCCCTGCTTGCGGCGATGGTCGCCATCGCGATCTATATCTGGATCCGTTTCGAATGGCAGTTCGGTGTGGGCGCCTTGTTCGCGCTGGCGCACGACGTCTCCCTGACGCTGGGGATGTTCGCCCTGTTCCAGATGGAGTTCAGCCTCCAGATCATCGCCGCGATCCTGGCGATCATCGGCTACTCGCTGAACGACACCATCGTCGTCTACGACCGCATCCGCGAGAACCTGAAGAAGTTCCGCAAGATGCCGATGGCGGAACTGCTCGACCTCTCGGTGAACGAGACGCTCGCACGGACTGTCATGACTTCGCTGACCCTGCTCGTGGCCTTGCTGCCGCTGCTGTTTTACGGGCCCGCCAGCCTGTTCGGCCTGGTTGCGGCTATCGTCCTCGGCCTGTTCGTGGGCACTTACAGCTCGGTCTACATGGCAGCACCGATCCTGATCTGGCTCGGTGTGTCGAGCGACAGCTTCATCCCCCGCGAAACCGAGGCGGACAGGCAGGAAAAGGTCGCGCGCGGCGAAACCGCCTGACGGGCTGGCCGGGACGCGTTCAGACGCTCCCGGCCGCGCCTTCGCGCTCCGCAAGCAGGCGATCGAAATATTCGCCCAACATGCGCCCATTGACGCGCCAGTCGAAACGGTCCGCCATGGCTGCGGTCCCCTGACGATCCGCGGGACGGTCCAGAACCTGCCGCACGCCCGAGGCGATCGATGCTGCGTCGCGCTCGACAATCGTTCCGGCGGCGGGATCGGTCACGACTTCGCGGGCCCCGCCTGCATCGGTAATCACGATCGGTGTGCCGCACGCCAGCGCCTCGACCCATGCATTCGCCAGACCCTCGCTGGCTGAGGGCAAGACCATCACGTCGGCGGCGGACAGGACGAGAGGCAGCATCTTGTGGTCCAGCAGGCCGAGGAAATGCACCCGGTCGGCCAGGCCGCCTTCCGTCGCCAGCGCTTTCAGTGCGGCCTCGTCCTCGCCTTTGCCGACCAGCAGCAACCGTGCACCGGGCAGGTCTCTCAGAGCCTCTATGACGAGCGCCTGTCCCTTGCGCTCGATCAGCGCGCCGACTGTCGCCAGGATCGGAGCGTCGCCTTGCAGGTCCACGCCGAGCTCGCTCGCCAGCCGTTCCCGCAGCTTTGTATGGTTGAGTGGCCGGAACAGGTCACGGTCGAGGCCCGTGTAATGGATCGTGGTCTTCCCTGACGGGAGGCAGATCGCGGCCATGTCCTGCGCCAGAGCCTCGCAAACCGACAGCAGCCCGGCAGCGTCATCGGCGGCTTCGCGCATAATCCGGTTGGCGTAGGATTTCGCGCCCCAGTAATGAATATCGGCGCCGCGTGCCTTGATCGAGAAGGGCAGTCGCAGCTCCTTCGCGATGTCCGCGGCGGCCGGTCCGTCCGGGTAGAAGAACTGCGCATCGACCATATCGAACGGCGCCTCCGCATGCAGCTTGCGGACCAGCGGTAGGATGCTGCGCGCGATCAGGCGCGGATTTATCCGTCCCCCCAGCTTGGGCAGGAGCGGGAAGGTGGGCCTGTGAACCATCACCCCGTGCTCCGTCCCGCCCCGGGCAGCATCGCCAAGCTCGCTGTAATGACCGAAGCGGATCGGCGGCAGGCCGATCGGGTTGATGACCGTCACATCCCACTGTGTCTCGCGCTGCAGTGCCTCGAGAGAACGGGCGACAAAGGTTCCGAAGCGGGGGCGGGCCGCGTTGGGATACAGCGTCGAAATCGAGAGGACACGTTTCACGCGCTGCAATCCTACAGACGGCGGATGAGCATTTCGCACACGGCGATCCACGCCGGTGCGTCCACGACCTGCTGCTTCGCGCCCATTTTCGGCGGGAGCAGTCCGATCATGGAACCCTGACGGTCGATCAACCGGCCGAAGGCGAACCGGCCGCCGGGGCGCGGCACGAGAACGTCACGGTTTACCGCCGTGCCCGCATCCTGCAGGTCGATCTGCCGCAGCCAGACTTGGTCGCCCGCGAGATACGGACCGCAGGCCGCCTCGACGTTCAGAACGACGAGCTGCCCCTCGCCCGCCAGATCGGCGGGAAGGATAGCATCGAGCGGGGTCGGCAGCGCCTCCGGACCGGTCGGGGTGAGGGAAGCGACGACTTGCGGATGTGCGTTGCCGTCGGACCGGACGAGCGTTTCCGGGTCGACCTCCAGCGCAGCGGCGATCCGCTCCATCCAGGCGAGCGACAGGTTGCGCATGCCCGTTTCGAGCCGTCCTATGGTTTGCGCCGTGGTCTTCGGATCGCAGGCTTCCGCCAATTCGGCCAACGTCATGCCGCGGTCCTTGCGAATGGCCCTGATGCGATTGATCACCTGTCTCTCCCTGCTGCCGAGAAAACACTTTCCTACAAGTGTGGAGGTTTGGCAACGCTGATTTTCCCAAATCGGTTAATTGAGCAGGAGTGAAGTATGCGGCGCGAATTGGTCGAACGCGAACTTACGTCCGAAGGCCCCGTCCGCGGGTCGTCCGGCCGTGGCAAACGGCGAACGGTGACAGTGAATGCCGCCGAATCCCCCCTGGCATGGCTTCATTCGCGGGGGCACATAGATGATCGCCTGTTCGATGCAGGCGAGCGACTGCGCAGCGATTACGAGCGCGCCCAGCTCGGGCCCAATGTCACCATGCGATGGGACCCGGTTCGGGTGAAGGGCGGAGACGCCGGTCTGACAGCGACAGAACGGCAGATCGCGGCCAAGGACCGCTTCGACGGCGCTCTGGCGCAGGCGGGTAGGGGCCTCACGGACATTCTGTGGCGCGTGGTCTGTGGCGGTGAAAGCCTGGTCGTGGCGGAGAAGGCGCTCGCGTGGCCGAGCCGGTCGGGCAAGCTCGTTCTCAAGCTGGCTCTGGACCGGGTGGCCGATTATTACCGCATTACCTGAGCGATCCGTAAGCGCAGTTCGGGCAGGACCTCGGCCTCGAACCAGGGATGGTCGCGCATGAACAGCGTGCTTCGCCACGCAGGGTGGGGCAGCGGCATCACCGAGGGCAGGAAATCGTGGAACGCTGCAACGCGTTCCACCAGCGTCTGGCGCCGCGTTTCGGGCAGGTAGCGCGCCTGGGCATAGGTTCCAACGAGCAATGTCAGCCGCTCTTTCGGAAGCTCTGCAAGCACCCGATCGTGCCACAGCGGCGCACATTCCGGACGAGGCGGCTTGTCACCGCCGGAAGCCTTGCCGGGGTAGCAGAATCCCATCGGCACCAGGGCGACCTGGGCGGGGTCGTACATTTGGTCCTTCGACAGGCCGGTCCATTCCCTGAGACGGTCGCCGCTGCGGTCGTCCCACGGAATGCCGCTTTCGTGGACCTTCGATCCCGGGGCCTGTCCGATGATCAGCAGCCTCGCGGTAGAAGAGAAGGATACGACGGGCCGAACGCCATGCGGCAGGCTGGAAGCGCAGACCTTGCAGGCGGCAATCTCCGCCTGCAGCGTCATGTGCCTTCGACCCTTTCGGCGAGTTCCAGCCAGCGTTCCTCGGCCGTGTCCTTTTCCGTTCGCGCGTTCTCCAGACCCTTGGAGATATTGGCGAATTTCTGCGGGTCGGTGTTGAACAAGTCGGGGTCCGACAGGATCTGTTCGCCGCGCGCGATGGCTGCCTCCAGTTCCTCGATACGGGCGGGTAGAAGGTCGTAGTCGCGCTGCTCCTTGAAGCTCAACTTGCCCGGTCGCGGGGTCGAAGCGCTTGTGGGGGCAGAAGCGGGAGCGGCTTTCGAGGAAGTCGCTGTTTCTTTCGGCGCTCGCGGCTTGCCCACGGTGCGGGTCTGCCGCTTGCGTTCCCAGTCTTCGTATCCGCCGGCTACGATGTCGACCGATCCGCTACCGTCCAGGCCCAGTGTAACCGTGACCGTCTTGTCCAGGAAATCGCGGTCATGGCTGACGATGAGGACGGTGCCTTCGTAATCCGCGATCACTTCCTGCAGCAGGTCGAGCGTTTCGAGGTCGAGATCGTTGGTCGGCTCGTCGAGCACCAGCAGGTTGGACTTGCGGGCGAATTCGCGGGCCAGCAGCAGGCGCGATTTCTCGCCGCCGGACAGGATGCCGACCTTGGTATCGACGATGCCCGGATCGAAAAGGAAGTCCTTCAGGTGCGCCTGCACGTGCTTGCGATTGCCTTGCACGTCGATCCAGTCCCCGCCTTCGGCCAGTACGTCGCGCACCGTCTTGTCCGGTTCCATCAGGCTGCGCTGCTGGTCGATCATGACGCCCGTCAGCTTGTTGCTGATGTCGACCGTTCCGCTGTCCGGCTCCAGCTCGCCTGTCAGCATCTTGAGCAAGGTCGTCTTGCCGGCGCCGTTCGACCCGACAATCCCGATCCGGTCACCGCGCTGGATGCGCAGGGAAAACGGCTTGATGACCTGCCGCCCGTCATAGCTCTTGGCGATCTTGTCCGCGACGATCACGGACTTGCTCCTGAAGTCTTCCTCGACCGCCAGTTTAAGCTTGGCCGAACCGGACGTGTCAATCATCGCCGCACGTGTGGCGCGCATCTTGTAGAGCGCTTCCAGCCGGCCCTGGTTGCGCTTGCGCCGGGCGGTGACGCCGCGCTCCAGCCAATGGGCTTCCAGCTTCAGCTTGGCGTCGAGCTTTTCCGCCGCGCGGGCCTCTTCGGCATAGACCTGTTCCTCCCACGCCTCGTACCCGCCAAAACCGACATCCTTGCGTCGGATCGTCCCGCGATCGAGCCACAAGGTCGCATTGGTCAGCCTTTTCAAAAAGGTACGGTCATGGCTGATGACGACGAATGCGCCGCGATACCGCTCCAGCCAGCCTTCCAGCCACTCGATCGCGCTGAGATCGAGATGGTTGGTCGGTTCGTCCATCAGCAGAAGGTCGGGATCCTGTGCCAGGGCACGGGCAATCGCGGCCCGGCGCCGTTCACCCCCGCTGGCCCCCTCCGCCAGGCGGTCCATGTCGATCCCCAATTGTCCGGCGATCGCTTCGACCTCGTAGCGCTCCGGCGGGTTTTCCCCACCAAGCGCGAAATCCATCAGCGTTTCGTAGCCGGTGACGTCCGGATCCTGCTCCAGCGTCACGATCCGCGTTCCCAGCTTGACCTTGCGCTGTCCGCGATCCGCTTCGATCCGGTCGTCGATCAGGCGGAACAACGTCGTCTTGCCTGCACCATTGCGGCCGATCAGCGCCAACCGGTCGCGCGGCCCGATATGCAGGTCGATATCCTCGCGGTCCGGTCCGCCAAGCAGCCAGCGACCGCCCTGCTGGAGACCGAGACCTTCCCAGGATAGAATTGGAGGTTGTGCCATAGCCGCGCGAGGTAGGCTTTGCGCGTCGCAGGAACAAGGCGTTCATGCTGGCGTAAACGGTTACAAGACACTCTTTTCGCCCACGACACGGAGTCCTTCATGACACATCTTCGCAAATATGCCGCAGCTCTCGCCGTATCCTCGGCCACCCTGGCCGCGCTGCCCGCCGCTGCTGCCGAGGTCCAGATCGCAGCCACGAACCCCGTGGTCGAACTGAGCGTTTACGAGGAAGTCGAGGTCGAGCCCGACACAGTGACCATCAGTGCCGGGGTGGTCACCGATGCCCCGACCGCGGTCGAAGCGATGCGGCGCAATTCCGAACAGATGGCCCGCGTGATCGAGGAAATCGAGGCGCAAGGAATTGCCGAACGCGACATCCAGACGACCGGCATCAGCCTGAATGCGCGGTACGACTACAACCAGCGCGAGCAGCGCCAGATATTCCAGGGCTACCGGGCGGCAAACCGTGTCAGCGTCAAATTCCGCGATGTGGCGCGTGTGGGCCCGATCCTCGATACGCTGGTTGCGGCCGGCGCTAATGACCTGTCGGGTCCCACTTTCAGCAAGGAAGACGATAGCGAAGCCAAGGCGCAGGCGCGCAGCCGGGCGCTGGAGACCGGCCGGGCGATGGCCATGGCCTATGCTCGCACGGCCGGATATTCGGGGGTCCGCATCCTGCAGATTTCCGAGAGCGTCCAGAAAAATGGACCAAGGCCGCAAAGCGATGCCATCATCGTCACTGCCTCGCGCAGTGAAGGCGCTCCCGTGCCGGTCCGACCGGGCGTGATCGGAACCGGGGTCAACGTATCGATCACTTACGAAATGACGGGCGGTCCGGGCGCCTGAGGCGCAGCGGCGTGACGGAAGCCGGCATTCAGAAACCGTTCAATGCTGCGAGTTTAGGGATATCGGCATCATGAAAACCATGCTGATATCCCTCGCTGCAGCCGCTCTGGCCGTTACCGGCCTTGCTGGTCCCGCCGACGCGCAGCAGCGCAAGCCGCATGACGAGGCACGCAAGGAAATGCGGGCCGGAAACGTTCTCTCCCTGCGCGAGATCGAGCGGCGCGTCCTGCCGACCATGCGCGGGGCGGAATACCTTGGCCCGGCTTACGATTCGACGGCCGTCGCCTATCGGCTGAAATTCATCCGTGATGGCAAGGTGACCTTCGTCGATGTCGATGCGCGGACAGGTCGGGTCCTTCGGCGGTCGCGCTAAGACCGGGCCGCGCAGCCTGCTACCGTACAAGAATTGGCAGGAAACCGGCGTACGCATTGACGCGTTATGACCATTCGCGCCACAAGGCGCGCAAATGTGAAGGGGGCCGGATCGAGCCATGCGTATTTTAATTGTCGAGGACGAACCCACGCTGGGCCAGCAGCTGAAGAGCACGCTGGAGCAGAATGGTTATGCCGTCGATCTGTCCACCGACGGGGAAGACGGGCATTTCCTCGGATCGACCGAGAATTACGACGCCGTAATCCTCGATCTCGGCCTGCCGGAAATCGACGGACTGACCGTGCTGGGGATGTGGCGCAAGGAAGGCCGGGAATTCCCGGTCCTGGTGCTGACCGCGCGCGACAGCTGGTCCGACAAGGTCGCAGGCCTGGACGCTGGCGCGGACGACTATCTGGCAAAGCCGTTCCAGACGGAAGAACTGATCGCTCGCCTTCGTGCGCTCATCCGCCGTGCCTCCGGCAATACTTCCAGCGAACTGACGGCCGGCGATGTCCGGCTGGACACGCGCAGCGGCCGCGTCACCCTGAAGGGGGAACCGGTCAAGCTGACGGCGCAGGAATACAAGCTGTTGAGCTACCTGATGCACCACAAGGGGAAGGTCGTCAGCCGCACCGAACTGATCGAGCATATCTACGATCAGGATTTCGACCGCGATTCCAACACGATCGAAGTCTTCGTCACCCGCATCCGCAAGAAGCTGGGTGCGGAAGTCATCACCACGATCCGTGGCCTCGGTTACAGCCTCGACGACCCCGCCGACGCGCCCCGGGCCTGACGCCGCCGCGGACGCTGCCGACGGCAGCTTCGCGGCAGGCGGCCCGGCAGCCTCGGGAAGCGGGACGGGTGCGTCCGGCGACGATGTAACGCAAGGTCCGCCTCATACTGGCAGTCTTGCCCGCCGGATGATGTTGATCTCCGCCGGCTGGGTGGCCGTGCTGCTGCTCAGCGGCGGATTTGCCCTCGACCGTACGCTCGTCAACCTGGTGGAGCGCAATTTCGACGAGCAACTCGAATACGTTCAGACGGCCCTGATAGCGTCGTCGGAAATCGGCCCGGACGGGGAGGTCCTGCTGTACAGGCCGCTGGGCGACCAGCGTTTCCTGGAACCCAATAGCGGTGTCTACTGGCAAATCAGCGGGCAGGGACATGACGACTGGCCCAGCCGGTCGCTATGGGACCGGACGCTGGACGTGCGCAGCCAGAGCCCGGGCGCAGAGCCGGAATTCTACGACAGCAACCAGTTCGCGGACGAACCGCTGCGTATGGTGGAACGTAGCGTCGTCCTGCCAGATAGCGACACGGAATGGACCTTCGTCGTCGCTTCGGCGCGCGAGGAGCTGGACGCGCAGATCGCCCGCATCCGCTCCATCCTGGTGTGGAGCTTTCTGGTACTGGCGATCGGCCTGATGATCCTGGCAGGATTGCAGAGCTATGTCGGGCTGCGACCGCTGAGGCGCGTGCGGGAGGCTATCCAGCGGATCCGGACGACGGGTACGAACCGTGTCACTGATCCGCTTCCATACGAGGTGCAGCCGCTGGTGCAGGAATTGAACGCCTTGCTGGCGCATTCCGAACGGCAGGCAGAAGAGGCACGGACCCATGCAGGCAATCTCGCCCACGCCTTGAAAACGCCGCTGACCGTCCTGACCAATGCTGCCACCGCCCGCGCTACCGACATCAACGAAACGGTGTTCCGCGAGACCCGCACGATGCAGCGGCACGTCGACCACCACCTTGCCCGGGCAAGGGCGGTCGGCAGGCGCGCTACGGGCCTCGCACGAACCTCGCTCAGCGACAGCGCGGAAGCCGTGCGCCGCGCGGTCGAGCGGCTTTATCCGGGCACACGGTTCGATATCGACGGCAAGCGCGACGTGCGCGTCGCCATCGAGCGGCAGGACCTCGATGAAATCCTGGGCAATCTGATCGAGAATGCAGCCAAATATGGCGGGGGGAGTGTTTTCGTCACTCTCGATGCCGAGAGGGATGATGGCGATCCCTCCATGTGTGTCATCTGGATCGAGGATGACGGAATGGGCATACCCGATGCAGAGCGGGACCGTATCTTCGACCGCGGGGCCCGCCTCGATACCGGGAAGCCGGGGACGGGCCTTGGCCTCGCCATCGTCCGCGATGTTGCGGAAATTTACGGCGGGACCGTCACGCTGGGCGAAAGCGAAGATCTGGGCGGGCTTCTGGTTCGGCTAGTTTTGCCGCGTGTAAGAGAGATTGCGGGATAGATTTCCCGGTCCAAAGAAAGCGGCCGCTAGTTCCCGTGCCGAATTCAAAGCAGTCGGACAAAAAAAGGGGCCCCGGAGGACCCCTTTTCAAATTACCATCGAACGCAGTGTTAAGCGCTGATCGGGTCGAAATCGTCGTCATCGCCACCGGTCGCGCCGATCGCGATGGCCAGTGCGAGCAGGCCGAAAAGACCAACGATGGCACCAGCCGAGCCGCCAACTTCGCTCTCGCCGCTAAGCGGAGCAGAACGATCGGCTACCGACGCCTGTGCCGCGATGGGGGCAACCGCCAGGGCGCCAGCTGCAGCTGCGAGGGTAAGTTTTCCAAGTTTCATTCTCGAATCTCCGTATTTGAAATCAGGCTTGTCCTAGGATGAGGCAGTATGTCTTGCAACTGTCAACGTGGGTCACCCGACAGGATTATGTCACAGAGCGGCTGATATGCCACACTTCTGTGTGACTGGAAGGAAGATCCCCAGCGAAACGAATGTTTTTCCAGCATTTATCTTCGAAATGGGCGACCAATCTTCAGGCAGGAGATGAACCCTGCGCCTTCTCGTGATGGCGAATGACCTCGTCGATGATGAAGCGCAGAAACTTCTCCGAAAATTCGGGATCGAGCTCTGCATCTTCGGCCAGCGCGCGAAGGCGTGCGACCTGACGCTTCTCGCGGCCGGTATCGGCGGGGGGCAGCGCAACCTTCGCCTTGTACGCCCCGACAGCCTGCGTGATGCGGAACCGTTCGGCCAGCATGTGGATGAGCGCGGCGTCGATATTGTCGATCGAACGGCGATAGGTCGCCAGCACCGGGTCCTCTCCCTGCTGGCCTGCGGGGGGCGTCTTCGCGTCTGCGGTTTGGTCGTGCTCTGTCATTTCGGCGACAGTGCTAGCATCAAATCCCGCCTTGCCAAGCGCGCGGCTGGCACGCATGGGCTGTTGCACGATGAGTGCAGACATCCTGACCTTCCCCCAAGGCCCGCAAAGCTCGCCGCCGACGCTCGATCCCATGCTGTCCCTTACGGCGTCCGGCATGAACGCGGTGAACGCTGTCATCCTCGACCGGATGCAAAGCGAAATTCCGCTGATCCCGAGGCTGGCGGGTCACCTGATTGCCGGTGGGGGCAAGAGGCTGCGTCCCATGCTGACATTGTCGGGTGCGGCCCTGGTCGGGTACCAGGGCACTCGCCATCACAAGCTGGCGGCGGCGGTGGAATTCATCCACACGGCGACGCTTCTCCACGACGATGTCGTGGATGGCAGCGAACTTCGCCGTGGCAAGGCGGCAGCAAATATCATCTTCGGCAATCCCGCGACCGTGCTGGTCGGCGATTTCCTGTTCAGCCGCGCATTCGAACTGATGACCGAGGATGGCAGCCTGAAGGTGCTGAAAATCCTTTCCTCGGCCAGCGCCGTGATTGCGGAAGGGGAGGTCGCGCAATTGTCGGCCCAGCGCCGCATTGCCACCAGCGAGGAGAAATATCTCCACATCATCGGCGCGAAAACCGCCGCCCTGTTTGCCGCAGCAAGCCGTATCTCAGCAGTCGTGGCGGAATGCGACGACGCGCAGGAACAGGCGCTGGACGATTACGGTCGCAATCTCGGCGTCGCGTTCCAGCTGGTCGACGATGCGCTCGACTACGATTCCGATGCAGGCCAGATGGGCAAGGACCGGGGCGACGACTTCCGCGAGGGCAAGATGACCCTGCCGGTCATCCTCGCCTATGCGCGCGGCGATGCGGAGGAGCGCGCGTTCTGGGAGGCAGCCATAGGCGGCCACCGCACTAGCGACGAAGACCTAGAGCACGCCATTCGCCTGATCGATCGGCATGATGCGGTCGAGGCGACAAGGGAGCGCGCGCGCCATTACGCTCAGCGCGCTGCCGACAGTCTCGCTATCTTCCCCGATGGGGAGGCGCGCGCCGCCATGGTCGAAGCCGCGCAGTTCGCCGTTTCCCGGGGCTATTGACCGCGCGGGGCCAGACGCGGTGACGAGCGGTCTTCCCGTCGAACAGGTCCTGCTGGAATTGCAGGCCGCGCTGTGCAGACAACCCAGCGCGGTGCTGATTGCACCGCCTGGCGCCGGGAAGACGACGGCGGTTGCGCCCGCCCTGCTGGACGAAGACTGGTGCACGGGCGAGATATTGCTGCTCAGTCCGCGCCGCGTTGCTGCCCGATCGGCAGCGGAGCGCATGGCGCAGACAGCTGGGGAAAAGGTCGGCGAAACAATCGGCTATGCGACGCGCCTCGACACCAGGCGAAGTGCGCGAACCCGCGTAACCGTCATGACAGAGGCGATCTTCGTGAACCGCATCACGAGCGATCCCGAACTGGAGGGGGTCAGCGCGGTCCTGTTCGACGAGGCGCATGAGAGGAACCTCGACAGCGACCTCGGCCTTGCACTCGCGATCGAGACCCAGACGATCCTGCGGCCCGACCTGCGCATCCTCGTGATGTCGGCCACTATCGATGGCGCGCGCTTTGCCCGGTTGCTGGGCGAAGACGCGCAAGTCATCGAAAGCGAAGGTCGCAGCTTTCCATTGGAAATACGGTGGCTTGGAGGCGATCCCTCGGAGTCTCTGGAGGACTCTATGACCTCCGCAATACGCCAGACATGGCGCGAAACCGATGGTGACATTCTCGCTTTCCTTCCCGGGCTGCGCGATATCGAAAGGGTTCGGGACAAGCTTCTGACAATCTATCCCGATACGCCGGTCCTCCCGCTTCATGGTCAGGTCGAACCTGCGGCCCAGCGCCTGGCGATCCGGCGGGATAAAGAGGGGCGACGGCGCATCGTTCTGGCCAGCGCCATTGCCGAGACGTCGCTTACGCTCGACGGCGTATCGGTCGTCATCGACAGCGGAATGTCGCGGCAGGCCTTCTACGATCCCGTGGGCGGAGCGACGCGGCTGGAGACGGTTCGTGCCAGCCAGGCATCCGCCGAGCAGCGTGCGGGCCGCGCAGCGAGGCAAGGGCCGGGGATTGCCTATCGATTATGGAACGAGGCCGGCCATGGCGGGCGTCCGGCATATTCCGCACCCGAAATCGAAATGGCGGATCTTGCGCCCCTCCTGCTGATCCTGTCCGATTGGGGGGCGAGCGATGCCGCTTCGCTGCCATGGCTCGATCCGCCGCCGGCGGCATCGTTGCGTTCGGCACGGGAAAGGCTGGTGCGTTTAGGGGCGCTCGATGACAGCGGTCGAATCACGGACCTGGGGGAGAAGATTGCGTCCCTTCCGCTCGACCCGGCATCGGCAGCCTGCGTGCTGTTCGGTGCCCGTTCCGGGCAGGCGCTGGACGCAGCAAGGCTTGTCCTCCTGTTGCAGGAGCGCGGGCTGGGCGGCCGCAGCGAGGACCTGCACCGCAGGCTGGGCGGCTGGCGAAGCGATGGAAGCAAGAAGGCCAAGGCAGCCGAGGCACTCGCCCGGCGGTGGGCGCAGGCGGCGGAAAAACTGGTTGATCGCTCGGCCGCGCAGGCAAGCGATCCGGCAGCATTCCTGGCTTTTGCAAGGCCGGATTTCATCGCAAAGCGCCGCGATGCAAGCGGTGAGAACTGGCTGAGTGCAGGGGGCCGCGGCTATCGCCTCGACCCGGCATCGCCGCTCGCCCGATCGGAATGGATCGTCATCGGCGATGCGCAAGGCCAAGCGCAGGGTGCGCGAATTACTTCTGCTGCCGAACTGCAACCTGCGGCCATCGACACCGATCTGGCACATCTTGTGGACGACCGGCGTACCGTGCGCTGGAACGAGAAGGAGCGGCGGGTAGAGGCGCGCCGTGAACGCTCGCTCGGTGCCATCATTATCACGCGTGCTCCCGATGCCGAGCCTGATCGGGAAGACGTGTCGCGGGCGCTGCTGGATGCAGCTTTGGAGCGGATATCGGACCTTCTACCGCCGGACCTGCTGGCGCGGGCTGAATATGCAGGGATCGGCGGCTTGTCGCCGGGTGAGCTGGCCGCGACTGCGGACCAGTGGCTCGCACCCCTGCTGGAAGGGAAACGCACTCTCGACCTGAAGAAATCCGCCATCGCCGATGCAGCGCTCGGACTGATCGACTGGGGCGACAGGCAGAAGCTCGACCGAGAGGCGCCGCGTGAATTCACCTCGGCTGCTGCGACCCGTCATCGTATAGATTACACGAGCGACGATTCTCCGTCGGTGGAGGTTCGGGTGCAGGCCATGTTCGGCACCGATACCCACCCCATGATCGGCCGGGTCCCGCTGCTGCTGAAGCTGACGAGCCCCGCCGGGCGTCCCATCCAGTCGACCCGTGACCTGCCGGCCTTCTGGCGGGGCAGTTGGGACGATGTGCGAAAAGACATGAAGGGGCGGTATCCCAAGCATCGCTGGCCGGACCAGCCATGGCTGGAAAAGCCGAGCCTGAAGACGAAGAACGCCTTTTCAAAAGGGCTGGGCTGAATTACAGCGCTGTCCCATGGCAGCACGTATCTACCAGAGACCGAAAAGCGTCATGCAGTCCGGCAAGGCCCGGATCGACGAGTGGGTGCTCGAATTCCAGCAGTCGGAGGCGCGCAAGGCGGATCCGCTGATGGGCTGGACCGGCAGCGGCGATACGCAGGCCCAGGTGCAGCTTTCCTTCGAAAGCAAGGACGCGGCGAAGGCCTATGCGGAAAAGCACGGCATCCCGGCGCGGGTCCATGCCACGCCGCCCAAGACGCTGAAGCTGCAGGCCTACGCCGACAATTTCAGGTAGCCTCGCGCGCCGCGCATCATTCGAACATCAACTGCTGGACGGGCCGGGCAACGCCGCCCTGCCATTTCGCGCGCCCTTCTTCGACGGCGCTGCGGCAATCGGTTGCATCATGGCCGATGTCGCCCACGATGTAGAGCGTCTCTGCCGCGCCTTCGCTGGCGAACCGGATATCGTCGCATTCGCCGTCATTCGCGAAATCGCTTTTGTCGTCGCCATAATCGATTGCTTTTCCGTCGGCCGGGTCGGCGAACAGGGGTGAGAGGCGGATGCGCCCCTGCTTGAAATCGGTCCGGCAGTCGCTGGCATCGCGTCCGATATTGTCGGTGATGAGCCCCGGCGCCATCGCCGCCCCTTCGAAGCGGGGATCGTCGCACTGGCCGTCCGTTGCATACATGCCGGAATCGTCCCCGAAATCGATCGATACGGTCGCGGGAGAAGCGCTTCCGCCTGCCTGGGAGAAAGCGGCCGCCGGAAGGCTGACGAGGCTGATAGCGGTGGTCAGAAGAACGAGACGTTTCATGGAGAGCCCTTTCGCTGCCTTTCGGCGATAGGGTTACTTCGATGTCTTGCCAATCGCAGACAAGCGCCCCATATGGCCGCCCGGGAGTCGGGTGGACGTTTGCGTTCGCTCACCGGGTCAGGTCCGGAAGGAAGCAGCCCAGGTGGATTGCGGCGGGTCGCTCGGCTCCTTTTCCCCCTCAAATTATCATGCGCCCCGTGCTGACGGCATGACATTGCCGGCCTGCCGCCCTACCTAGGTGGGCATGGGTGATTCACCGGACAGTTCCGACACGCCGCCATGGGGCGATACCGAAGAGGACGACAAGCCGACAGCCGCGGAGCTGGAGGCGGCCGGCCAGGATTCCATGTTCGGTGATGCCCCGCAGAAACCGCAGGCAGAGACCGGTACGGTCCCCGCAGAGACCGCTGGGCCGGCAAGCGCCCCGTCCACTGCGACGCCGCCTGTCGTGCAGGATACGGCGACCAACCAGCCTTACCGGGTCCTGGCCCGGAAATACCGGCCACAGACCTTCAGCCAGCTGATCGGTCAGGAACCGATGGTCCGCACGCTCGGCAATGCGATCGAGCGCGACCGCTTGGCCCATGCCTTCCTGATGACCGGTGTGCGCGGGGTGGGCAAGACATCGACAGCCCGGCTGATCGCGAAGGCGCTGAATTGCATCGGCCCGGACGGGCAGGGCGGTCCCACCATCGATCCGTGCGGCCAATGCGAACCATGCGTCGCCATCGCGGAAGGCCGGCATATCGATGTGATCGAGATGGATGCCGCCAGTCATACCGGCGTCGACGACATGCGCGCCGTGATCGAGGCCGTGCGCTACGCTGCCGTATCGGCGCGCTACAAGATCTACATCATCGACGAAGTCCACATGCTCTCGCGCAGCGCCTTCAACGCGCTGCTGAAAACGCTGGAAGAGCCGCCGGCGCATGTGAAATTCCTGTTCGCCACGACCGAGGTGGAAAAGCTGCCGGTAACGGTTCTCAGCCGCACCCAGCGCTTCGACCTGCGCCGCATTCCTGCTGAATTGCTGGAGAAGCACTTCGCATGGGTCTGCGAGCAGGAGGGCGTGGAAGCGGAGGG
Source organism: Altererythrobacter sp. MTPC7 (assembly GCF_042851395.1). Classification (NCBI taxonomy): domain Bacteria; kingdom Pseudomonadati; phylum Pseudomonadota; class Alphaproteobacteria; order Sphingomonadales; family Erythrobacteraceae; genus Altererythrobacter; species Altererythrobacter sp. MTPC7. Next base: position 56,731 of record NZ_BTGS01000001.1, read on the forward strand.
CGAGGCCATCGCCATGGTCGCGGCCGCAGCGGAAGGGTCCGTGCGTGACGGCCTGTCCATTCTCGATCAGGCGATTGCGCATGCCGACATGGGCGACGGCGGAAAGGTTCTGGCTGCCCGCGTGCGCGACATGCTGGGTCTGGCCGACGAGGGGGCGCAGCGGCGCTTGCTCGGTCACTTGCTCGAAGGCGACCCCAAGGGTCTGCTCGCAGCGATCGACGACCAGTATGCCCTCGGCGTCGAACCGCTTGCCCTGATGCGTTCACTGATGGGGCTGGTCCACCGGATCACGCTGACGCAGATTGCCGATGGCGATCCCGACGCACCAAGCGCCGAGGAACGCGATGCGCTGGTCGACTGGGCGAACCGCCTGACAGCCGGACAGCTCCACCGCCTGTGGCAATTGATGCTGAAGGGGTATGACGAGGTGAAGGCCGCGCCCGATCCGCTCGTCAGCACGCAAATGGCTCTCCTGCGCGCGCTGCACGCAGCGGACCTGCCGGATCCGGGATCGCTTGCGAAGAAGATCGAGGAGGCCGCCGCAGCGGCAGCGTCCTTGCCCGCGCCGACCGGCGGTTCAGAAGAGGGCGGGGCGGCCACGTCCACCTCATCTTCCGCATCGCCGGACCTTGCCCGGATTGCGGATGCGGCCGAGGACAAGGGGCACGCCCTCGCGGCCAGCATCATGCGTCTGCAGGTCCGGGTTGTGGAAATGACCGACGGGCATCTCGTATTCACGCGGGCCAGGCATTTCACGGATGACATCTCGCCCGAACTGCGCGAGGCGTTTCTCGCAGCGACCGGCAAGCGCTGGCAGGTGGAAGAACGCCCCGGTGTCGAGGCGCCGCCCAGCCTGCAGGAACAACTGGAGGCCGAACAGCGTGCCGCGCGCGAGGAAATGAAAGCCCATCCGCTGGTGAAGGCTGCTTTTGCCGCCTTTCCCGATGCGGAACTGATCGAGGAGCCGGACGCTCCCATCCCTGCAAGAGCCAATTGGAGCAGATAACATGCAATCGATGGAAGAAATGATCGCCGCCGCACAAAAGGCTGCGGAATCGATCCAGACGCAGATGAGCGAGGCGCAGGCCAAGCTCGATTCGATCGAGGTCGAAGGCGTTGCCGGCGGCGGGCTGGTGAAAATCCGCTGCACGGCAAAAGGCCGCATCCTCTCCGTCAATATCGACGAGAGCCTGATGAAGCCGGAGGAAAAACAGATGGTCGAGGACCTGGTGACCGCCGCCTTTAACGATGCACGGGGCAAGGCCGACCGTGTGTCGAACGAGGAAATGCAGAAGATCCAGCAGGGCGTCGGCCTGCCGCCGGGAATGAACCTGCCCGGCATGGGATAATGGAAACCGCGTGAAGGGCGGGGCCGACGCGCTCCGCCCGGCCGGGGTTTTCCTCCGGCGTTTTGGCAGCTTCGGATACTCTCGCGAAGTCTGTGCACCTTTTGCCGGTCCGATGTTGCGACCGGGCGGCCCCGTCCCCATATCCACCGGCAAGAACGCGCCGCTGATGCGCCTGCCAGTGAGATAGAATGACACAGCTTTACCCGCTCCTCCCCCTTCGCGACATCGTGGTTTTTCCCGGCATGGTGGTCCCCCTCTTCGTGGGCCGCGACAAGTCGGTGGCCGCGCTCGAGGAAGCGATGGAGGGCGACAAGGACATATTCCTCTTGGCGCAGCTCGACCCCGGCTGCGAGGATCCGGCACAGGACGACCTGTACGATACGGGCGTCGTCGCCCAGGTCCTGCAAATGCTCAAACTGCCCGACGGGACCGTCAGGGTCATGGTCGAAGGCCAGTTCCGCGCACGCTCTCGCGCGCTGCGCGCGGAAGGCGCGATGGTCGTGGCCGAGGTCGAGCCCATCGACGAAGTCCGTGCGGAGGGTACGGAAATCACCGCCATGATGCGCAGCGTCACCGAACAGTTCGGCGATTACGCGCGCCTAAACAAGAAGCTGGGCGAGGGGGCCGATGAAGACCTCTCGGACATCGAGGATGCCGGCGACCTGGCCGATGCGATTGCCGCGCAGATCAGCGCCAAGGTATCCGATAAGCAAGCCCTGCTGAGCGAGGCCGACCCGCGCAAGCGGCTGGAAATGGTCATGAGCCACATGGAGGGGGAACTTTCCGTCCTCCAGGTCGAGAAGAAAATCCGCGGCCGCGTGAAGCGCCAGATGGAGAAGACCCAGCGCGAATATTATCTCAACGAGCAGATGAAGGCGATCCAGAGCGAACTGGGCGGCGATGGGGAAGATGGCGACGAAATGGCCGAACTGGCCAGGACCATCGAGGAGACGGAGCTTTCCAAGGAAGCTCGCGCCAAGGCCGAGAGCGAGTTCAAGAAGCTCAAGGCCATGCAGCCGATGAGCGCGGAAGCCACGGTCATTCGCAATTATCTCGACGTGCTGCTGGGCCTGCCATGGGGCAAAAAGAGCAAGTTGAAAAAGGACATCGGCGAAGCGCAGGAGGTGCTGGATGCCGATCACTTCGCGCTGGAGAAGGTGAAGGACCGGATCGTCGAATATCTTGCCGTGCAGGCGCGCACGAACACCCTGAAGGGGCCGATCCTGTGCCTTGTCGGACCGCCCGGTGTCGGCAAGACCAGTCTTGGCAAGTCCATCGCCCGCGCGACGGGCCGTGAGTTCGTGCGCCAGTCGCTCGGCGGGGTGCGCGACGAGGCGGAAATTCGCGGGCATCGCCGGACCTATATCGGCTCGCTTCCCGGCAAGATCGTGACCAATCTGAAGAAGGCCGGAACCTCGAACCCGCTGTTCCTGCTCGACGAGATCGACAAGCTGGGCCAGGATTTTCGCGGCGACCCCGCGTCCGCCTTGCTGGAAGTGCTGGACCCTGAACAGAACTCCAAGTTCCAGGATCACTACCTGGAACTCGATATCGATCTCAGCGACGTGATGTTCGTCTGCACGGCAAATTCGCTCAACCTTCCGCAGCCGCTGCTCGACCGGATGGAGATCATCCGGCTGGAAGGCTATACCGAGGACGAGAAGGTCGAGATCGCGACCCGGCACCTGCTGGAAAAGCAGGTTGAACAGCACGGGTTGAAACCGGAGGAGTTCACGCTCACCGAACCGGCGCTGCGGGACCTGATCCGCTATTACACTCGCGAGGCCGGCGTTCGCACGCTGGAGCGCGAGATTGCCAAGCTGGCCCGCAAGTCACTGCGCAAGATCTTGGAAGGGGATGTGCAGAGCGTCACCGTAACGCCGGAAAACCTGTCCGAATTCTCGGGCGTTCGCCGGTTCAAACATGGTATCAGCGAGGAAGAGGCGCAGATCGGCGCTGTCACCGGACTGGCCTGGACCGAGGTGGGCGGCGAATTGCTGACCATCGAAAGCGTGACGACGCCCGGGAAAGGCGAGGTCAAGACGACCGGCAAGCTGGGCGAGGTGATGAACGAAAGCGTCGCAGCGGCCTTCAGCTTCGTGAAGGCGCGCGCACCCGCCTACGGGATCAAGCCGAGCATCTTGCAGCGCAAGAACGTCCATATCCACCTTCCCGAAGGGGCGGTTCCCAAGGATGGGCCGAGCGCGGGCATCGGCATGGTCACGTCCATCGTGTCGACCCTGACCGGCGTCGCCGTTCGTCCCGATGTCGCCATGACCGGGGAAGTCACCCTGCGGGGCCGTGTCCTGCCCATCGGCGGTTTGAAGGAGAAACTCCTCGCGGCGCTTCGCGGTGGAATAAAGACGGTCCTGATCCCTGATGACAATGTGAAGGACCTCGTCGAAATACCGGATAACGTGACGGACGGTCTCGAAGTTGTCCCGGTTTCCCATGTCGACGAGGTGCTCGAACGTGCCCTCGTGGCGTTGCCGGCGCCGATAGAATGGACGGAAGCGGACGATCTCGCATCGCAACCGGCACCGGCGAACCCTGCAGGCGATGCCCCCACGGCGCATTGATTATCGCCTAGAAGGCACGACAGGCCGCTAAAAGTTCGGAAACGGGGCGGAAACCGGCGTTTCTGCCCCGTTTTGCCTTTGACACCGGTCCGAAAAACGGGTGTGATGTCGCCTTCCGAAATTTGATTCCATCATTCGATAACCCCGGGGGAGCTTTAGATGAACAAGAACGAACTTATCGGTGCGGTTGCCGACGCCAGCGGCCTTTCCAAGAACGACGCAGCCAGCGCCGTGGAAGGTGTCTTCGACGCGATCACCAAGACGCTTTCGAAGGGCGACGAAGTTCGTCTGGTGGGCTTTGGCACGTTCTCCGTCGCGCGCCGCAAGGCTTCGACGGGCCGTAACCCGCGCACCGGCGAGCCGATGACGATCAAGGCATCGAACCAGCCGAAGTTCAAGGCTGGCAAGGGCCTGAAGGACGCCGTCAACTAAGACGGAGCTTATCGGGAATGCCCGGCATTCCCGTTCGATAGAAAGAACCCCGCTCGCCGGTCAGGCAAGCGGGGTTTTTTCTGGTAGGGCTTCGATGCGACCACGGTGGCGACACACCGGCTTTTGCTGGGCGAACGCGGCTGAGGCCGAGCCGGGCTTTTCAGGTCCCGTAATCGATCAGGGCCGTCGGCGCGACGGTCGTCCGGGTATTGATGTCCCAAGTCAGAACCTCGCGCCCATCGACCCGCTGCGGGCCTTCATCGGTATTGTTTGCAAGGATGCGGGCGTCGGTTACCAGCCTGAAAGTGCCCTGCAATTCGGGGAAGAGCGGCAGGTCCTCTTCATCCTCTTCGTCGAGACCCGCTGCGGCCATTGCGCCGAACATCCCGGTCATTCCGCCCATCATCGTGCTGAAGGGATCATTGGAATTGCTGACTGCGAAGCCGGGCGCGTCCATCCGGACCTTTCCGTCCTCCCGCAGGGCGAGCTGGACGAAATGATTGGCCATCGGGACCCGCTCCATGGTCGGGAAGACGAAATCATGGCTGAGCCTGCCACGAACGGCGAAGCTGACATTGAACAGGCCGTCTCCGGAATATTCGACACTGTTCCAGCCAACCTGGCGCTCCAGCCGTTCGACGAGTTCCTGCGCGGCGTCGGGATCGGTCGGGTCCAGCCCGCCGAGCATCGCCTTCATCATCTCGCTCTCGCGCTCCTGCTCGCGGGCCTGCTGTTCCAGCGATTCCTCGTAATCACGCTTCTGGGCCGCGATTTCCTCCGCCGTGCAGGTCCGCTCGACGAAGGCGTCTTCCTCGAGGCCGTCATCGTAGCAGGGCTGCTCGACGAATTCGCTTTCCGACTGGTCCATCTTTTGGCCGATCTCGGCCAGCTTGCTGAGGCCCAGCAGATAGATTTCACCATCATAGCTGTATCCGAACGTGCCGCCCTTCTCGATCGTGAGTTCGGCGTCGAACTTGCCCGGTTGCAGGAAACACCCCGTCAGCAGCAGCAAGGCGCCGCAGACCGCGGCTATTTTCGCAGGTGTTCCATTTCGCTCGATCGTCATGTTTTTCCCCCCGGATTTGCAGTCCTAGCGCGTGACGATCGCGTAGAGCGAGATCGCCGCCGCATTCGAAACATTCAGACTTTCTATGGCCTCGGATATCGGCAGCGAGGCCAGAGCGTCGCAATGCGATTCGATATTGGCCCGCATGCCGGCTCCCTCCGCGCCCAATACCAGCGCCACGGGTCCGGCAGGCAGCGCCTTGGCCAGCGTCATTTCAGCAGCGCCGGTGAGCCCGATGCGCCAGAAATCGTGGTTCGCCAGTTCATCGAGCGCGCGGGCCAGGTTGACGACCCTGATCCATGGAACGGTTTCCAGCGCGCCCGAGGCGGACTTCGCCACCACGCCCGATTCCGGCGGGGCATGACGATCCTGCGTTACGATTGCCGCAGCATCGAAAGCGGCGGCGGACCTGAGTATGGCGCCGACATTGTGCGGGTCCGTGACCTGGTCGAGAACGAGGATGGGGCGGCCCGACCCGTCAATGACATCTTCCAGATAGCGGTCCGCCAGCGGTTCGCATTCCAGCACCAGTCCCTGGTGCGGAGCATCGCCCGCCACCAGCCGGGCGAGGTCGTGTCCATCGGCATATTCGACGGGAAAATCCTGCGGCAATTCGCCATCGAGGGACGCGATGCCTTCACGGGTCGCCCACAGTTTCCTGTGCGAACGCTCCGGATTCTTGAGAGCCGCCTCTACCGGATGGCGCCCCCAGAGGCGGACATGACCGCTCGACGCCTTGCCGCTGCCGCGTCCGCCCTGCATCCTGCCTGCGCGGCCCCTGTAAGCCTTTTTGCGCTCGCCTTTGGCCATGCCGTCCATTCTTCCTTCGCAAGTGTTTGTGCCGCCCTGCCAGCGCCCCCATTGACAGGCAAGCACCGCTTCGCCATTGGGGCGCCTCTCGGCACTTGGGGCCCGCCCGGCGGACCCCGTTTTGCGAAGCGACCTTCCCGATCCGGGGCTGGTCGACAGGCGATGTGGACAGGTGGCCGAGTGGTTAAAGGCAGCAGACTGTAAATCTGCCCGCGCAAGCGTACATAGGTTCGAATCCTATCCTGTCCACCACCGCCCTTTCCTTCAGCATCTATCTGCATCCCCAGAAACCCATGGAAACTGTTGAAGTTCTGCGGTATATTACGTCCATTCCGTCCCCACAGAGCCATCGTGATCCACCCGCATCCGAGGCCTAGTGTGGGGAAGGTGTGGGGAAAGACGGACGCTTCCCCACACTTGTATTTTCTGGAACGGCCTGCGGAAATGTGGGGAAGGAAATGGGCAAGCTCACGGCGGTAGCGGTAAAGGCAGCTTTAGCGAATCCGGGCACGTATCAGGATGGGGAAGGTCTTTTCCTCAAAGTTGGGAAAACCGGCTCGGCTTCATGGCTGCTCCGACTCCAGCAAGATGGAAAGCGACGGGACATCGGGGTTGGGAGCGCAAAGCTGGTCACGCTGGCGGAGGCACGCGAGAAAGCGAACGAACTGCGCAAGGCCGTGAAGGTCGAAAAGCGCGATGTTCTTACGGAGCGCAAGGACGAGGCTGCCGCCAAGGTGACCTTCCGCGAAGCCGCTACACAGTATCACTCCGAAAACGAGGCGGGCTGGAAGAGCGCTGTATACGCGCGCCAGTGGCTGGCCAGTCTGGAGAACTACGCCTTCCCCAAGCTTGGCGACATGCCGACCGGCAGTATCGCTGCAGCTGACATCATCGATGTACTCACGCCGATCTGGCAGGAAATCCCGGAAACCGCGCGCCAGGTACGCAACCGGATTTGCGCGGTACTGGACTACGCACACGCAAAGGGCTGGCGGTCGACCGAAGCGCCATCTGGGAACAGTAGCCTGAAAGCCGGGAGGGGTCTGCCACGGCAGATCAAGAAAACCCAGAATCGAAAAGCGATGCCTTATGTCGCTATCCCATCGTTCCTGACCGCACTAAGGCGCAAGCCATCCTTCGGACGCTTCGCGCTCGATCTCCTCATCCTGACCGGCACGCGCTCGCAAGAGGTCCGACTCGCGACGTGGGAAGAATTCGATCTGGAAGAGCGGCTGTGGACGATCCCCGCCGAACACATGAAGCGCAGCAAGGCACATGTTGTCCCGCTCTCCGAGGCCGCAATGGGCGTGCTTGCAAAGGCGGACGCCTTCAAAGTCGGAGGGGCCGAAGTCGTCTTTTCCGGAGCTACGGGCAAAGCGATGTCCGACATGACGCTGCTCAAGGTGCTGCGCGACATGCAGGAACCCTTTCACGTCCACGGTTTCCGCTCGGCATTCACGGACTGGGCGGCAAACGAGGGTTTTCCCAATGCAGTTGTCGAGGCAGCGCTCGCGCATAAAACGCCAGACGCGGTTCAGGCGGCGTATCGCCGCACCACTTACCTCGGCACTAAAGAGAATCCTGGTATACGGGTGAAGCTCATGGAAGCTTGGGGAGCCTACTGCGCGAGCAACGTGGCGTCATAAGGAGGCGAATTAGCTGGAGCGACTGCTTTCCTGTCTGAATACTTCAAGCTGGATTCGATGGTCGGCAAGCAGTTGAAGCATGCGCTTTAACGTTTCCCTGACAGTCTGCTGATATCGGAATTGCGTCATGATGCTGGAACCCACGAAAGCAGAGATAGCTCGCAGAAAGAAAGTGGCAGCTCGTTCTGCATTAGCCGATGCCGTGAGCAGGAGTTCGAGCGAAAAAAAAGCTGAACCTAAACGGGCAGATTTCGGACTGCCGTCAGACTTTGATTTTGAAGAGTTTGACGCGTTCTTGAAAAAACGGGAGCGGCTTTCGCTTGCCGTAAAGTTGATCATATTCGCAATCTTAGCCGCTGCATTCGTGTTCGCATTGCACGATGACAGTGAGGAACCCAATTTCATGACGAGCTATCTGGGGCCGATGGCCTATAGCTATGTCCTGATCTTCGTACTGCCTTTCGCAGATTATGTGCTGAAATCGATTTATGGCGATGAGGCCTATATCAACGACGCCTGTGATTTCCGCGTCGCATTCCAGAATTGGAAGCATTTCCAGACGGTCTCGGGCGAAGGTTATTGGAGGTCCTTACGCGGCAGAGATCTGGAATGGGCAGCCGCCGGAGTTTTTCGAGAGCGGGGCTGGAAAGTTTCGACAACTGCTACGACAGGAGACGGAGGGGTCGATCTCGTCCTCAAATACGCCAACACGACGTTCTTCTGTCAGTGCAAAGGACACGTAAAACCAGTATCGGTTGGCGCGGTGCGAGAAATTGCCGGTGTCTGTGCGGCTTCAAGCGCCATTCCAATGTTAATTGTTGTGAATGGGGTCACCGGACCGGCCTTTAAAACAGCTAAAGAGTTGTCGGTGGTCGTATGGGACAGGGCGCAATTGGCGGCATTCGCACGCGGTGATCTTGCACTCAGCTAGTTGTCATCGTCGCCGACTGGGCGGCGAACATGGCCTCTGCGATTGCGGTAGTCGAAGCAGCGTTCGCCCACAAGACGCCTGACGGAGTGCAGGCTGCCTAACGCCTCACGAACAATCTCGGGACTAAGGATTAAGCCAGGCGCGCGATTAGCCTATGGACGCGCCGGGTGACTACCGCTCGGCACAACAAGATGGAAACCACCGCGCGACGCAGACGACTAGCGCTCTGTGCCCCACAGACAGACCACCTGCACCACCCACCGGCGCGCATGGCTTCGCCATGCCGCCTGCCGTCCGGCGAGGATGGGAGGGGGAGGGAAAACCGCAAACCGATGTCCTGGCGCGGGCCAGCGGGCGTAAGCCCGCCACCCGGGGGCGTCTGTTTGCGGTTTCGGGAACGAGAGGGCGAAGCCCTTGGCGTTCCCGCGCAAGGATCGCATGAGCGATCCGCAAAAACAACGGCACCCTTGCGACGGCGCGAAGCCGCCGGACGTCCTGCGCGCGCGATCAGTGCGCCAGCGGGCGTCAGGCAATGAGAGAGGCAAGAGTGCCTGCGGGTTAGCTCAAGAACGCCGCGCCCTAAGGAGCGCGAAGCGCGGGACAGAGCGCGTCCTCCAGAAACTCCCGCTCATTCGATAACTGCTCCTGATCGTCACCCGGATGGGCCGGGACTACAGGCCCGGTCCGCGAAGTGGATAGAGCAGGTCGCCCGCAGGGCAGCCTGAAAACACAACCGGGATCTGATGATCGGCAACACACCGAACAGGCGATAAAGGTCAACGGAAAGGATCAGAGACCTTCTCAGCGGTAAGGGGCCTAAGGTCTAAACTTGGTGGCGGCGCCAATGGCATGCGGGGCGGGGCAGTGCGCCACATCAGCGCGATTTCCTCGTCCGTCAGCCCGTATGCGCGTTCGACCATGGCAGCGAGTCTGCGCTCATGTGCAAGCAATTCGATTCGCGCTTGCCTTGCAGGCTCAGCGGTTTCGCTGAAGGCTTCGCGCAATTGACGAAGCTGCGTGGGAGTCAGTCCTTGCCGTTTGGGCAATGCAGATCGAACAGCAGCGACAAAGCCATCGCTGTCGAGTTTGCTGGCTTCGCGTAAAGTAGCGCTGGTCGCTCCAGAAAACTCTAAGCTCAGCCAATCTGTTATGGCTCGATCCGCTTGCTCAACAATGTCGGTGTTCTTCCTAACGGCGTAAACACATTCCTCGAACGCGTTACGTTGATCGTGTTCAAGTTGTGGGATTGGAAAATTCCGAACGTAAGGAATGTCGAACGCGAGTGCCTCATCCTTCTTGTGCGGGAACTCTTTGAATTGGAAATACCATCCGACAGGGGAATTAAGGCAGGCGACTATCCACTCATCAGCCTTCGGCAATATGAGGGCTGAATCGTTGACCATGTATTCGCCGTTGTCAGTACAAACCTGCGCGTAAAAAGCGATGCGCCTGAGGAGGATTTTTGGTACATCGAAATCTGCGTAATATTCCACGGCATCTTGAATTTCATACCAACGGTAGCTTCCGGCTTTACGACCCGGCCATTTCGCACCCTTTCTTGGGGGCGTCCAATTGTTAGGTTTAGGTTCGAGCTGTGTTCGCAATGATTCAAGGTGCCGTAAGACACTCGGATACTTTTCAATATCGATGCCTCGCCTCGCGAAGATCATCCAAAGGCCATTCCATTCTGGCAGCCATCGACCAATGTCTTGTCCGCGAAGATAAGGCTTTATTATTTCAGCAGCATTGGAATCCTCATTCACAAGCTTATTGCGCGTGGCGGTGTCGATCAGAAACGCTTCGTTGAACCCAGTCTTGACGCCGTAGAGCGGACTGACCCCGGCATATTTCTCCATCGGTTCGCCGCGTTCCCGAATCTTTCGAAGAAGTGCGGCGACTTCTGGTGGCTCCAGCACCCACGCTTCTTCAGACAGATCGGAGCGTTTTGCGCGATAAGTTGCCGCCTGCACAGCAGCTGACAAACCTTCCCGGGGAACATCATCACGCGGGATGACTGCAAGATCGTACTGCTCGGGCGCTGCGTCAGTATCGGGCTTCCGGACCGAGATAACGCATGGAAACACGTCGGCGTCCGGGAACAGATGTCGCGCGTGGCCGAAATCGGCGAGAAACTCGATCCAGACCTCTTCCGCAAACATCCTGCGGAGTTTTTCGGCATAGCCGGCCCTCAGCCACTTGTTGGTTACGACATAGCCCATACGCCCGCCGGGCTTGAGCAGATTGATCCCCTGTTCGTAGAAGTAGACGTAAAGATCGGCACTCCCCGCATAAGTATCGAAGGCTTTTGACAGGGCAGGCTTTATCGCGCTGATCTCCTCCTGACGGACATAAGGCGGATTGCCGATAACCGCGTCGAATCCACCCGATCGCTCCGGCGAGGAAAAGTCGCTCCACACGCCAGGGAAGGCGACCTCCCAATGGAAAAACCTTTGTTCTGCTGCGATTGCGCGTGCTTCGCGCACGAGACTGTCCGCCAGCGCGCGCCTGCGGTCATCCGGCCGGTGGCTCGGCATAAGGCTGCCCTGGACCGGCTCTGGTCCGCCGAGACCAAGTTCGGTGCGCGTATCGGCCGCAAGCACCTCGATCTCTCCGCTCGCGATCCGGCTGGGGTCACCGAAAGATCCTTCGTGTACCAGCTTCATTGCTTCGGCCCGGTCGAACTTGCGCTCGGCATCGATCGCTCTGGCAACTGCACGCTGAATCTTTGCCGTCTCCTTCTCCTTGCTCGGCCCTTCCTCCATTTGCGCCAGCCGCTTCTCGCCGTCTGCCTGTATGGCATTCGCCGTTTCGCGAGGACGTCGCACGGTTGTTTCCAGCACACCCATGAGGTCGTCTGCCTTGGCGAGACTCAAAATTGCTTCAAGCGGTGCGCTGGTTTCGGATATCTTTGCAAAAAGCGTTTTTGACTGGTCAACCTGCGTAATGTCGGTGTCGGTCAGCCCTTCGATCTCTCCCATGTCCCGTACGACAGCTGCTAGGGATAAAAGGTGCTGATTGGAGATCAGGGCACCGCGTTCCCGCATCCAGTCAAAGGTAGGTTGCACCCATGCGCCGAGCACACTGTTGCCGCAGCGCAAATGGTGGTCGAGAAAGGACAACGGCGCCCCGACCGTGAAGCTGTGCAGCCAGAGCGCGACCTTGGCGAGTTCAACTGCCATCGGGTTGAGGTCGACCCCGTGCACGCAGCGCTTGAGTACCATGCGGCGCACGATGTGGCGGTCGTCCAGCTGTTCTTCGACGATAGGCCAGTTATGCGCGCGCGCGTTGGCAATGATCCCCTCTCGCAGATCGGCGATATGCTTGACCAGCGGAGACGTATAGTCGCCCCCGGCCATGCTTTCAGCGTCGCCAACCGCAGTGAGAACCTTGTCTGAAAACCAGTCTACCAGACTGACAAGGAAATGCCCGCTCCCCATGGCCGGGTCGACGATGCGGAGCGAAAGCAGAGACATCGCGGGATCGTGGCCGCGAAGCGTGTCCCCCGTCGCGCCGCTTTCGAGAGCGGCTGCGAACGCTTCGCGCTTCTCGTCGACGAGTGGCCCAACGGTCTTTTCGATGATCAGCGAGACAAGCGGCTCAGGGGTGTAATAAGAGCCCGACCGGTGCCGCGCCTCATTGTCCGAGCGCGGCCGCACCGTTCCGCCTTCTTCGGTTTCGACACCGTATTCGAGAATCGATTCATAGATCGACCCGAGCTGCTGAACCGAAAGATCGCGGTAGTTGATGTAGCGGAGACGTCCATCCTCCTCTCTGTGTGAAAGCGGCAAGATCACCTTGGCGAGCGTATCGTCTGAAAGCTTGATGCGGCTGAGCAACGAGTCACCTTCCGTCGCGAACAAGCCCCCGTTGTAAGGAGGGATGCCCAGATCATCATCGCCTTCGGAAATGGCCCCGAATATCGTTTCGAGGCGAGACCAGTATGCAGTGCTGCGAGCAAGTTGCGCCTGTCCTTGGACATGCCGCTCCTTGATCTCCTCCCGCAACCGGGTGAGGCAATAATCGGCATAAGGGCCGCGCTCGTCAGGCAACAGGTTCCGGTCTTCTGCGAAAAGGACAAACAACAGGCGATAAAGCAGGTACATGGCCGCTTGGCGGACATCCTCTGCGTACTCATCATCCACCACTTCAGGGCGAAACGGGTCTGCTAACGGGATCGCCATTATTAGTTCGGGGAATACACTGTCGAACACGGTATCCGCCAGATCCTTGCGAACCTTTTCTTCCCACCGCCGCGCATCTTCAATCGCGATCAGGTGGAAGCTGCGACCTTGCTCGCTTGGACGAAAGGCATCCCGCCCGAAGATCAGCAAGAAGAGCCGGAATGCCTGATCGGGATCGATTTGCTCATCGAGAAGATCGGGATCGCATCCGGGCAACCCGAATACCTTGCCAAGGTCTATCTCGAAGAAGTCTTCGGCGACTGAAAGTGCATTCTGATAATAAAGCCGCCATTGCCGCCCATTGGTCAGAATGCCCCACGGCATCTTTCCATCGGCAACGACGGCAGCACGGCGCAGGTAATGCATTATCTGGGTGGATGGGACGCCCTGGTCCCCCTGTCCCTCGCGATCGAGCGGTCGATCCCAGCGCTTCGCTTCCACAAGGGCCGCGCCGTGGCGGAAGCGTTGCCACGGCTCGAGTGTCTTTGCCCGTTCTGCGGCTTCTTCATCCGCGAATAGCAGGGCATCGGGGACATCCTTGCGTCCCTTGGTCGTCATGTTCTGCTGGACAGATTTGTGTTGCCAACCCAGCATTTCGAGCAAGGGATAGATGAGTTGGTCTTCGGTTTCGGCCTCGGTAGGCTTTTTCCGTCCCGCGTGATCCAGCAGAAGGGTCCGCGCCTCGTTCCATAGCAGTTCCACTGCATCACTTGCGAGGTTCTGCCATTCAGGGGTTTCGGCAATCCCTTCCTTCAGCCAATCACGTGTAAATAATGCGCCCTGAAACACAGCCACCCTCCCTGCTGCCAGCGAAGTAGCGGATCTACCGTTCAATTACACCCGACCTGTGACGCTCGTGCACAGCGAACTGCGGGGCAGACCGCTTCGCCAAGCCCCATTGCATGCTCGAAGGGCTACCAGTCCACAGATTGCTATGGACTTCGATCGCATTGGAGAGGGTAGGGCATTCGACGACATTGGAGCACCGCCTCAAGCACTCTGGGATACTATGCGAGATTTCGGATTGGGGCCAATTACGGACTGTCTGCCATTGGGCGAAGTCCTCAACCCAAGAGACATTGAACCGCGTTAAGCTGCGGCACGAAAAACCGGCTGAAGCAGCGTAGATTGCTTCATCCGGTAATCGCCTCCTTTGCAAACACTGACGCACCCCAGTCAGCAGTCCGGCAGGTCATCCAGATTGTTTTTGTTGGTCTCGTCCCGGTCCGTCCGCAGATATTTGCCGTTGGGACCTTGAACGACGCGGATCCGAGTTTCCGGATAGCGCGTCCAATTGACCCAGTACTCGTGAGTACCGTTCTCAATATCACGGATCGCATCGACCTTCGCTCGCGGAGACCACGGTTGACCGGAATTGCAAAGGCGAGTGATGTCGCCATCCTTGTCTTTGCCAGTCTGGCGCACATAACGCTTTGCCATAATAGTTCTTCCTTAACATTTGCTGGTTGTTGAAGCGGAGCGAGGCATCGCTCCGCTTCAGCGATTACTTCCGGTTGGGACGCTGCGTGAGCGCCGACGCTGCTGCCGACTTCGCGGCCTTGCTTGACTTAGGGTCGCGCAAAACCTTGGACGCCGCAGAAGCCGCCTTCTTGCTCGTCACTTCCGAATTGCTCTTCCTTCCCGCCATTCCAAATCACCTCCTTTCGATTGACATTCTGCTGATTCGTCGTAAAAACATCTACGAAACCGTAGGGCAATATGGCAAAAAACAAGCGCCCCGGAGTGGGCGCGCTTCTATCTACCATTGCGTAGGCTTAACTAGTTTTGTCCCGTAGGTCAAGGAGCGTGATGAACGAGGATCAATTCGGAGAGCGGTTGACGAAGGCCCGCGAAAAGCGCGAGCTTACTCAAGCGGATCTTGCCAAGAAGGCCAGTCTGCAAGTTGCCGCTATTGGACACTTTGAACGTGGTCGCCGCAAACCTTCGTTTGCAAATGTGCGGGCGCTCGCAAAGGCACTCAATGTGAGCTCGGACTACCTGCTCGGGCGGACCGAAAACATGGCTGGCGCCACGACTGCATTCCGCGGCGAAGAGGACCTTACTGACGCAGACCGCGAGCATATCCAGCTCATGATAAATCTCATGCGCGAGAGACGCGAGCAGTCGGATCAGTGAGGGGGTTTCGGCCGGAATGGGCGCGCAAGCTTGGCGAGCGAAAGGCCCGAGAGTTCGGCTTCGATTCCTTCCCGATCGATCCCTTCGCGATCGCTGCTGACGAGGATATTTTTGTCGAAGAGCACAAAGCCGCTCAGCCCGGGGTTAGTGGCGGCATCATTTTCGACGGCCCGAATGTCGGCATCTTTTACTCTACCGCGATCAAGAGTCCTGGATTTCATCGCTTCACCATCGGTCACGAGCTGGGGCATTATTTCCTTCCAGGCCACCCCGAGGAATTGCAGAAGGTCGGTCCACTGCATGCATCGAAGGCTGGGTTCTCCGCAGGCGATCGGCCTATCGAAATTGAAGCAGATCACTTTTCGTCTGGTCTGCTTCTCCCGGGCAAGCTTGTTCGCAGCACCCTCGACGATGCGCCGATAGGCCTTTCTGGGATAGAAATGCTTGCCGAACTCTCGGAATGCTCGCTTACCGCTTCTGCCATCAGGTCTGCCGAATGCAGCCCTTATCCAATGGCCGTCGTGGTCAGCCAAGCTGACAGGATATGCTACGGATTCCTGTCCGAGGGCTTCAAGCAACTAGGACCCCGGGCATACCCTCGGAAAGGCGATCTCCTGCCTGCTTCGGCGACCAGACAGTTCAATGCCGCACCTGCAAATGTGATCTCTGGCGCCAGAGCTAGCGGCGAGACTACGGTCTCGGACTGGTTCGACGGTTCGTCAAACACCGTTCTTGATGAAGAGGTGATCGGTCTAGGTTCGTACGGCTTCACTTTGACCGTGTTTTCAAGCGAAGAGCTTCCTGAAGACCCGTACGAAATCGAGGACGAAGAGACCGATTTAATCGAAAGCTACCAGCCTAAATTTGCCCGTGGGCGGTGACTGAATTTGGGCCGTTTCCGGACTGTCCGGTATGGGAGATGATATCCAGCAAAGCGGACGGCATCAGTCGCGCTGCGGGTGCTGTCGAGAGCTTGCCACATCGACAGCGGATGCTGCGCCTATTGCCAGAGTCAATGGGCGGCGAATGAACTGATATCTTCTCTGGAAAGCCGTTCTCTCGTTTCTAAGTTCGAACTTGCATTCGGCTCCGCAACAGCGGCTCCGATCAGGATCAAGGCAGGTCCATCGCCGAGAGCGGTCTTTGCGGCGATGGGCAGGAGGTCTAGGCGAGTTCGGAACTGCGAGCCTTTCGGTAAACTCGCGTTCTCGACCAGCGCGACCGGCGTGTCCGGCGCCAGTCCAGCGGCGATCAGTCCCGCCGACACGTGCGGCGCGGCGGCCTTGCCCATGTAGACAGCGAGCGTGGCCTGCGGGTCGGCAAGCGCTGCCCAGTCCAGCGGCGGCACTCCGCCCCGCTTCGTGTGCGCCGTGACGAAGGTCAGCCGCCGCGCCGTGCCCCGCAGCGTGAGCGACAGCCCGAGATCGGCCGCGGCGGCGCTGGCGGCCGTGATGCCGGGGCAGATGTGGACCGGAACGCCCGCCGCATGGCAGGCTTCCAGTTCCTCGCTGGAACGTCCGAAGATCGACGGATCGCCGCCCTTCAATCGCACCACGCGCCTTCCCACAAGGGCTGCCTCCACGATCAGCGCATCGATCGTGCGCTGGTCCTTCGAGTGACGCCCCGAGCGTTTTCCGACCGACACGAGTTCGACAGAAGGCGGGACAAGCGCGAGGACTCCCGGGCCAACCAGCGCATCGTGAAAGACGATGTCGGCGGTGGCGATAAGACGCTCTGCCTTGCGCGTGAGAAGGTCCGGATCGCCGGGCCCCGCACCCACCAGCCAGACCGTCCCTTTTGCGAACGCCGCGCTCATGCCGCGGGCCCTACCTGAGGCACCACGGCTTCACGCAGCAGATAGAGCCGCCCGGCATCCACCTTGAGCGGAATGGTCGGCGTGCAGCCTTCATCGTCGCCCAGCGCTTTTCCGCTCTTGAGAGAGATCTTCCAGTTGTGCAGCGGGCACGACACGCTGTCGCCATGGACGATGCCCTGGCTGAGCGGCCCCTGCTTGTGCGGACACTTGTTGATCAGCGCATAGAACTCGCCGCCGATCGTGTGGAAGACGGCGATTTCCTCGCCGCCCTCCACCGGCAGGGTCGCCGCCATGCCTGGATCGATCTGTGCAGTCGGCCCGATGTCGAGCCAGTCGGATTGCGAAGCGCTCATCATGCGGTCTCCAGCTCGGGCGGAATGATGGACAGGTGGCTGTGCAACTTGGCGTTCTGGCCTTTGGCGCGCCGCTCCCACGGATCGACCTGCCAGTGCGATTGCGAGAAGCGGAAGCGGGCCGCGAGGGTCGGCACGGCGTCCGGATCGTCGAACAGTTGAGCCTTGATCCAGTCGAGCCCCTTGCGCTCCAGCCACGGAGCCGTGCGTTCGAGATAGTGCCCGTCCTCGCGGTAGAGCTGGATGAAGGCGAGGCAGATTTCCATCGCCTCCTCCTCGGTCTCGACCTTGCAGAGAAGGTCGGTTGCGCGAACCTTGATCCCGCCGTTCCCGCCGACATGCAGTTCGTAGCCGCTATCGACGCAAACCACGCCGAAATCCTTGATTGTCGCTTCGGCACAGTTCCTTGGGCAGCCGCTGACGGCCATCTTGAACTTGTGCGGCATGTAACTGCCCCATGTCGCCTGCTCCAGCTTGACGCCGAGCCCGGTCGAATCCTGCGTGCCGAAGCGGCACCATTCACTTCCCACGCAGGTCTTCACCGTGCGCAGCGCCTTGCCGTAGGCGTGGCCGGACACCATGCCGGCGGCATTGAGATCGGCCCAGACGGCGGGCAGGTCCTCTTTCCTGATCCCGAAGATGTCGAGCCGCTGGCCGCCGGTTACCTTGACCATGGGCGCATCGTATTTTTCGACCACGTCGGCGATGGCCCGCAGTTCCCTTGGATTGGTGATGCCGCCGAAGAAGCGCGGGACGACCGAATAGGTGCCGTCCTTCTGGATGTTGGCGTGCAGCCGCTCGTTGACAAAGCGGCTCTTCTCGTCGTCCTGATATTCGCCCGGCCAGGCGCACAGCAGGTAGTAATTGAGCGCAGGGCGGCACGAGGAGCAGCCGTCGGGCGTGGTCCAGTGCAGTTCCTGCATCACCTGCGGGATCAGCTTCAGTTCCTTTTCCACGATCAGGCGGCGCACGTCGTCATGGTTGAAGCTGGTGCATGCGCAGAGGGTCTTCGGGCCGCTTTCGACCTCGCCGCCGAGCGTCAGGGCAAGCAGCCCTTCGACCAGATTGGTGCAACTGCCGCAGCTGGCCGAAGCCTTGCACTGGCTGCGGACCGCATCGAGGCTGTGCGCGCCGTCATCGACGATGCAGGAGACGACCTGCCCCTTGCTCACACCGTTGCAGCCGCAGATTTCCGCATCGTCGGACAGGGCGGCGACGGCTGCATTCGGATCGGCGAGCGCCCCGCCCGATGCATAGGCCTGGCCGAAGATCAGCGCCTCGCGGATGTCCGATATGTCCTCCTCTCGCTTTAGCAGGTCGAAATACCAGTTCCCGTCGGTGGTATCGCCATAGAGGACGGCGCCGACGAGCCTGTCGTCCTTCACGACGAGGCGTTTGTAGATGCCGCGGCTCGCATCGCGCATGACGATGTCTTCGCAACCCTCGCCGCCGGCAAAGTCGCCAGCGGAGAACAAGTCGATACCGCTGACCTTGAGCTTGGTCGAGGTGACCGAGCCGAGATAGCCGGTGGGCAGATCGGTCAGATAGTCGGCCAGCGCGCGGCACATTTCCCACAAGGGCGCGACGAGCCCGTAGCAAGCCCCGCGATGCTGCACGCATTCCCCCACCGCCAGGATGTCGGGATCGGACGTGACCATGTGATCGTCCACCAGAATGCCGCGCTCGGTATCGAGTCCCGCCTTTGCGGCCAGACCGGTCGAGGGTCGGATACCGGCGGCCATGACGACAATGTCCGCCTTGATCCGCGTGCTGTCTTCCAGTTCGACGCCCACCACCTTGCCTTCGACGCCATGGATGGCCTTCGTGTTCGCGCTGGTGATGATGGTCTGGCCGCGGCATTCCAGCTCCTGGCGCAGCAGGAAACCTGCCGCCTCGTCCAGCTGGCGCTCCATCAACGTCGGCATCAGGTGGATGACCGTGGCGTTCATGCCGCGCAGGGATAGTCCGTGGGCCGCCTCCAGCCCCAGCAATCCGCCACCGATCACCACCGCATCGCCGCCCTTGTCGGCCGCGGCGACCATCGTTTCGACATCGTCCAGATCGCGGAAGGATACCACGCCATCCAGATCGGCACCCGGCACCGGGATGATGAACGGATCGGATCCGGTCGCGATAAGCAGGCGATCGTACGGTTCGACGCGACCCGAGCGGCTGACCACGGTTTTGGCCTCGCGGTCGATATGGTCGACCGGGTCGCCCGATATCAGCGTGATGGCATTGTCATCGTACCAGTCCTGACCGTTGATGACGATCTCGTCGAAGGACTTCTCGCCTGCCAGCACGGGAGAGAGCATGATGCGGTTGTAATTGACCCGCGGTTCGGCGCCGAAGATGGTGATAGCGAAGCGACCCGCATCGCGGGCCAGCACTTCTTCGACCGCGCGGCAGCCGGCCATGCCGTTGCCGATCACGACCAGTCTTTTCCTTGCGCCAACGGGCGGCTCGAATGATGTCGGGACGTTCATTTCGCCTGTCCTTCGCTTGCCAAGAACGCACGCAAAAAAGCCGCCGGTCCGGAAGGGGACAGGCGGCGCCGTTGCCACGCTTGTGTGAAAATCATCGGTAAGCCGGAAGCTGCTTTGCCCTTCGTTGGACAAGCCATCGGCTCCAGCACCTTGTATCCGATTCGGTCGTCCGCCGGCAAGCCCCTTTCGCATTGCAACATGAGGTTGCCGCCGTCCGCCTGCGACCGTCAGAAACTCTTATAGGGCAGGAATTTGCCGCTCATGACCACCTGGACACGGTCACCCTTTTCGTGCTCGACGCGCTCGACCGCCATGTCGAAATCGATGGCGCTCATGATCCCGTCGCCGAACTTCTCCTGCACCACCTCCTTGAACGCCTCGCCGAACACGCCCGTGATCTCGTACCAGCGGTAGATGCACGGGTCGGTCGGTACGGTCTTCTCGAAGTGCTTGGTGGGATATTCGGCCAAGACCACTGCCGCCTCGTCCGGCAGTCCAAGAAGGTCGACCACCTTGCGCGACGCATCTTCGGAAAGGCTGTTCATCCCGAGGCAGGCCGAGGTGACGAAAATTTCGCTTCCCCCGGCGGCGGCGGCAATCTCCGACCAGCCAATTTTCTTTTCGCGCTTAGCGGCGCGGATCAGGGTGATGACTTCGGATTTGGTCAGCATGAATGAATCTCCTTTAGATCAGGTGGAACCAGAGCGAGGCGATCAGCGCGGCGGCCAGAACCAGCGCCACCGCGCGCCAGAAGTGGGCCGAGCCGCGCGCGACCAGGGGCGTCGACCCAACCGACGGCAGCGAATGATTGGGATTGGCTAGATCCTGCACCAGCTCGGCAGGGGTCGCGTATCTGTAGCGCGGATCGACCGCGAGCGCCTTGGCCAGCGCGCCATCGAACCAGGGGGGAATGTCGGGATTGCGCTCCGACGCCGGCACGTAAGCGAGCTTCTTCTGCGCGGCAGGAGTGCGTGCAGCGGACACGCGCGGTCCGTAGGGCAGGTCGCCGGTCGCCATCTGGTAGGCAATGACGCCGAGCGAAAAGACATCGCTGGCAGGACTTGCGGGCTGGCCCAGAAAGACTTCGGGCGCGCTGTATTGCATGGTCCCGGCGAACGCCGCGTCCTCGAAGGCGCGCGGGGCCAGCTCGTCGAGGCCTGCAACCTGCGCCGATCCGAAATCGATGATGGTCGCATGGCCATCGGCGTCGACCATGACGTTATGCGGGCGCAGGTCGCGGTGCAGCACGCCGCGTCGATGCATCGCCTCCAGCCCCATGGACAGCTGGCGCACCACTTGCCGGACATGCTGAAGGTCGAACGGCGAATGCTCAGCGATATGCCGATGCAGGCTCGTGCCCTCCGCCAACGCCATTACGCAATAGGCATGGCTGCGCGGGCCGCTTGCCGGGCCAGCTGCCAACAGGTTCGGGTGCGATAGACGGCGCGCAACCCATTCCTCCAGCAGGAGTGCGGCCACGGCCTCGGGATCGCCCGCTCGCTCGCTGGAAAGCACCTTAAGCGCGAAGTCGGCTTGCGTCGTTTCGTCACGAACGAGATAGACGTGGCTGCGGCTGCCTGCATGCAGACGTTCGATCACGCGGTAGCCATCGAGGCTCTGGCCTTCGTGGAGTACCGGTGCGGGCGGCAGTCTAAGATCGAGACCAAGTAAATCCTGCACTTCGCCCGCTGGCAGGCTCTCGACGCGCACGATCTGAACCGTCAGATTGTCCTCGCTACCCGCAGCCAAGGCTAGACGCGCAATGTCGGCTGCCGCATCGTCCAGCGTGGCTGCGGCTTGCACCGCCCCGACCAGCGCCTGATCGGCCACGCACTCGTGAACGCCGTCGGTCGTCAGGAGAAAAACGTCGCCGGGGGTGGCCCGAACCTGCGCGTAGTCGACCGCAAGCGAATCGTTCGCACCCATCGCGCGGCCAAGATAGCTTTGCCCGCCGCCCAGTTCGATCCGGTGCGGACTGGTCAGCGCTTCAAGACGATCCCCCACGATGCGAGCAATCTGGCTGTCGCCAACGTGGAAAATGTGCGCGACCCGGGATTTCAGGACCAAAGCGCTCAGCGTGCAGATCAGCCCGGCGCGTTCGCGATCCTCGCCTTCTTCGCGCGGGCGCACGGCGGCATTCTGGGCGTGCATCCAGCTGTTGGCGGCGGTTATGACTGTCTCGCCCGAGCGGCGGACGGACCAGCCATCGGGTGTGCAGAAATAATCGGTGAGGAAGCTCTTGCAGGCGATCTCCGCCGCTTCGGCCCCGCGAATGCTGGTGCTGATCCCGTCGGCGATGCAGCAGGCAATGCCCTTGAGTTCGAGCTCCGGCCCGTCCGGCTGGAGCGAGCCATGGAAATCCTGGTTCTCCGCCTTTCGCCCGGCGGAAGAATACTGGCCCAGCTCGATGGCGAGGCGCGGCCTGTCGCCGTGCCCCGCCACGCTGGTGATCGGGATCGCCTCAGGCGGCAATCTTCAGGTCCGCCTTGCGGCTCTTGGAGGTGCGGTAGTGCGTCGAGTACAGCATCATGCCGGTGAAGGTCAGTCCACCGACAAGATTGCCGAGAACGACCGGAATCTCGTTCCACACCAGATAGTCGCCGATGCTGAATGCGCCGCCCATCATCAGGCCCGAAGGGAACAGGAACATGTTCACGATCGAGTGTTCGAAGACCATGTAGAAAAACAGCATGATCGGCATCCACATGGCGATGACCTTGCCGCTGACGGTGCTGGACATCGTCGCGCCGACCACGCCGGTGGACACCATCCAGTTGCACAGCATGGCACGCACGAAGACGGTGACGAAACCGGCCACGCCGTATTCGGCATAGCCCACCGTCCGGGCTTCGCCCATCGTGGCAAAGACCAGCCCGACCGGGTTGGTTTCCTCTGCGGCGAAACCGTAGGTCCAGTATACGGCCATCATGACGGCGGTGGTCAGCGCACCGGCAAAATTGCCGATGAACACCAGGCCCCAGTTGCGGAACACCCCGCTCCATTTGCATCCTGGGCGTTTATCCCAGACGGCGAGAGGACACAGGACGAAGACACCTGTCAGCAGATCGTATCCGAGCAAATAAAGCAGGCAGAAACCGACCGGGAACAGGATCGCTCCGGCCAGCGGCTGGCCCGTCTGGACATTGATCGTCACGGCAAAGGCCGCGGCAAGCGCTAGAGTCGCCCCCGCCATGAAAGCGCGGATCAGCGTGTCCTTGGTGGACATCATGATCTTCGCTTCTCCCGCGTCGATCAGCTTTGGTACGAATTCGCTTGGTGCAAGATAGGACATGACAAGAACCCTCCTTCGTCAGAAATTGATTTCGGCCTGGAGCCAGAATTTCTCGGTATCGACCGCGAACGCATCGGCCCGGTAATTCGCGTATTTCGCCAGCAACGAGACCGGCCCGGCCTTGAAACCGAGCGAGGCATCCCACTCGGAACCGAGGTCGAGGTTGCCGAAGTCGCTGTCGAACTGGTGGTAGGTGACATTCGCATTGAGGCCGG
Organism: Altererythrobacter sp. MTPC7; assembly: GCF_042851395.1. Taxonomy (NCBI): domain Bacteria; kingdom Pseudomonadati; phylum Pseudomonadota; class Alphaproteobacteria; order Sphingomonadales; family Erythrobacteraceae; genus Altererythrobacter; species Altererythrobacter sp. MTPC7. Next base: position 80,023 of record NZ_BTGS01000001.1, read on the forward strand.
GCAGCAGGCGGATCCCGCCAAAGCTGCGCCCAACGGTCACGTAGTAATCGCGCACGCCGAAAGCGGGTGTCGTCAGGAAAACATCGGCCCAGCCATTGAAGGCATGAAGCGTCGCCATCGGCGTCTGGAATGCGGCGATGCCATCGTCGCTGCCCAGCTCTTCGTAGCCGGCGGTAAGACCGAATCCCGTCACCGTGGCTCCAAGTCTGACGCTATAGTAGGACGCGGAATAATCGACCGGATTGGCACCGTAATCCGACTGGGTGGCAACACTGGCCTCCGCGTTCAGAGCAAAAAGGCCTGGTAGGTCGATTGTCGCTGCCGCGCGCAGGCCATAGGTCTGGCTGGAGAATGCCAGGCGATCGTCGTAGTCGAGCAAATAGGCGAAAGCCTTCGCGTCCACGCCCGCGATCTCTGCCCCGCCATTCAGGAAGATGAAGTCGCCGTCGAAATGCTCGGCAGGGCTGTCGACACCGAAAATCGTGCGCTGGCTGATCGCATAAGTCGCATCGAGCGCTACGGGACCGAAGCTCGCCTGTCCGCGAATGGCGTCGAAGGTCTGCTCGTTCTGGCGCCACCCGACATTTCCGACGAAACGGGCATTGTCGAGGATGATGCGCTGACGCCCGATCGTCGCGCCAGTGCCATCCTGCATGACCGAAAGCTGCAGCCGATTGAGCTCGAGATTCTCCGGATCCGCCACCACCGGAAACGGCTCGATGCCGTTGAATGGCAGGGTGTCGTTGTAGTCGTCGGCCAGCGCGAGCGTGCCTTCGCCCTCGGCCAGCAGCGAGAATATCCCGGCCTTCAATTCCGCCCCGGCGCGAAGGCGCATGGTCAATGCCTCCGCCTCGTCCAGTCCGTCATCCCGGCCCACCGTTTCATAACGCAGCCGCGCGGCCACCATGGGATCCAGCGTCACGCCGTCCGCAACCTCGACCGGGCCGAGGGGGCTTTCCTGCGCCAGCGCTGGGCTCGCCGCCGCGACCGCAGCTAGACTTCCCAAACTCAACAAACTTCGTCTCATCGAAACCGCCTCCCGATTGCTCGCCGTTCGGACAGTCCCTCCCTGATCCTTCGCCGGGTTCTTCAAGCCCCGGACACGCACGCAAAAAAGCCGCCACGAGACGATCCGGAACGGATCGGTCGGGGCGGCGCCATTGCCACGCATTTTCAAAGGTTTGCTACGAAAGCGGAAATGCATCCCTCTTTGGACGCGCCTTCGAAGCGGCCATGTTATTACGCGATTCGATGTCGCAGCGCAATAGGGTTGCGCGAAATCAGTCTATCGCGCTCAAAAGCGGAAGGAGGAAAGATAGTCTCGTGGTCGGTCGGGATCGAACGTGTGCCCATCGAAGAAGCGGTTGTCGCTCAGAACCATCTCGCCCTGCTCGGTTGGCACGGGCATTATCCGGTCGAGGCTGCCCTCGACCTTGGAATTTGCTCCGGGCAGAACATCGCCGGTTTCTCGCAGCGCCGAACGATAGACGTCCGCCCTGAAGACACCGCAAGCCGCCTCGTAATCGGCATCGGAAAACTGCGTTTGACCCCAGCGTGCCATCTGGGTGTAGAGCCAGCCCCCATGACTCATCCACGGAAAATTGGCGGCTTCGCCATACTGAAACATGAAGTCGGGGAAGTGGACCGGCGGCTTCCCGTTCGACAGCACCAGGTTCTCGCTGATCGACCGTAGCAATATGGCCTTGTCGACGCCGATATACTCGTCTCGGGCGAGGATGGCCGCGTTTTCACGAAAGGCCTCGGGATCGACAGATTGCGCCGCAGCCTTGCGCATTGCCCTGATCAGAGCCTCGAATACATCGCGCTTCGACTCCAGATGCGGCCGGCGCACGGCGAGAACCTTTTCCGTTCCTCGTCGCCAGATCTGGCTGGTCGCGAGAATGATCGTGCCATGCCCCGCATCCACCGCCATGCTGTCCCACGGGTCGGCGACGCAGTATCCGTCGATCTCACCTGCCGCGAGCGCGTCCGACATGAAGGGCGGAGGCACCACGGTCATCTCGACGTCCTCGCCTGGCCGGATGCCGCATCCTGCGAGCCAGTATCGCTGCATGTAATTATGGCATGAATACCGATGAGTCTTGGCGAAGCGCAGTGGGCGTCCCTCTGTCTTGCGGGCCAGCGCGATGGGCTTCAGCCGCGCGCCAATTTCGGCGGGATCGCCGAGCAAACCGGGCGTGGTGATCTGAGCTGCCAGTTCATTTGATACTGTTATGGCGTTTCCGTTCAGCCCAAGCGCGAAAGGGGCGCACAGTGGCTGTGCCGGGCGACCGAGACCCAGCGTCGTTGCAATGGCCAAGGGGGCGAGCAGGTGAGAGGCGTCGACGTGGCCATACAAAAGGTGGTCGAGCACGGTTGCCCAGCTCTTGTCGCGCTGGAAAGACAGCTGAAGCCCTTCCTCGCGAGCGAAGCCATGTTCCTGCGCGAGGATCGGCAGGCAGGCGTCCATCAAAGGCAGAAAACCGATTGTCAGATGCTCGCTCACTTGCCCTCCATCAGATCATGCGCCGTTACGACCGCCTCGGCTATCGCCGCAATGCGCTTGCCCGATTTCATCGCCTTGCGTCGCAATTCGCCATATGCCTCGGGCTCGCCGATGCCGCGGCTCTGCATCAGGAGGCGCTTGGCGCGATCGATCGTCTTCCGCTCCGCCAGCTTGCCCTTCGCCTCGTTCAGTTCGTCCTGCAGTCGTGAATAGGCGTAGAAACGGCGTACCGCGAGATCGACAATGGCGCGAACCCGGTGCGGCGCAAAGCCATCGACCACATAAGCGGAGACGCCCGCATCGACCGACTGCGCAATGGCCTCGTCGTCGCTCTCGTCGACAAACATCGCAATTGGCCGGGATAGCGCACGGCTGACCGCGAAATATTCTTCCAGAACGTCACGTGAAGGGTTTGCAAGATCGATCAGCACAACATCCGGATCGACGTCCTGCAATCGCGCCATCAGCCCGGCGCGTTCGGTTATGACGAACAATTGCGCATCGCCGTGATCGCGAAGACCGTCTTCGATGACGGAAGCGCGGGCTGCGCTTTCATCCACGATCGCGATGCGCATCATGCGATTGTGCCCTGCAACATGGCATTTCGCAACTGCGAACATTATGTGGCATTGTTTAGGATCGTAACAATATGCGACTGGTCGTTATCCGGGTCGCGAAGATGAGCGGCGTTCCAAGTCGGGCGATGCTGCGTGGCCACGTAAGGGTGCGATTATGCCATTGTCGGTCCCGTGGGCCGAAATTCAGCAACGAGATAGGGCATCAGATGTCGACGCCTGGACCGTGGCTGCCATACATTCGTCTTTGAACGAACGGCAGCTTCCGGGTCACACGTGCTACAACCCAAATGGCCGGAATTGGGGCGCGAAGCCGACATAGCTCGAGTGCACTAGGAGCGCCGCGAAAGTTCCACGACCACGCTGGCTGCCAATGCATCTTCGGATTTCTCGCGTCGCTGCTGAACCGTCGACACCAGCTGACGCTTCGAGTGGTCCGGCATCCTGATGATGGCGGCGAGTACGATGGCCTTCATGAGATCAGGATGCATGGTCATTGCACAGCTTCTGCAGTCGGCTCATCTGAATTCTTCCGCCGTCTCTCAACCAGCGATCGGAGACTGGCAGTCAGCACAAGCGTCGAACTGCCCAGCTTGACGATCTCTATCTCGCCTTCACCGATGAGCACATAGAGGGTGCTGCGCCCGATCCCGAGATAGCGGCAGGCCTCGGGCACCCGCATCGCTATCGGTTCTATCGACTGACGCTGTCGTTGCTCGCGAAGATGGTCTGTCGTGCCTGCAGAAGGCATGCCGGTCGGTCCTTTCATCTATCGGGTGATGACGGACCGACCTGGGGGATCATGGAGGGGAGCAGACCGGCCCGCCATCGACAGCGAGTATCGCTCTATTGAGAGCTGGCGCGCCACATGACGTTTTTACGCTGGGGCAGCCTTTGGTGCGCTGGCGCGCCGCTCTTCTGGCAACTTAGGGTAAAGTGTATCCCAACGTGTCTTCGGGGACGAATGCGGATCTCATCTCAAAGGCTCATTTGCCAAGATACTTGCTCGATTTGGGAGGCGCCGTCGCTCTCTGCATTGAAAACAAAAGGATTTCATAGGGCAGCGCCAGCAGGGCAACATCAGCGCCGTCGGCAAATCATCAGCGAAACCAACCACCTGCACCCCGACCGACGGCGGTGCTTTTATCTCGCCATCCTATTTCCTACCCACCCCAAACGTCCACGGACACTTTATCTGAACAGCACGCGATGCAGCTTCGTTGCAAATGCGTGGCAATGATGTCGCGAAGCGAGCGCAGCGATTACAGCGCACCAAAAACGGCAGGCGTGCAGTCGGAATGCACTTCTACCAGCTCTGATCCGTCCGTTCGATTGCAAGCTCACCGGTCCATGGCTTGCAGAGACTGCGCGCCTCTCTTGTCGAGCCGTTGGTCCATTTCGACCAGTCGTCTTGCTCCAGCAGTACCGGCATCCGCGAATGGCATTCCGCAGCAATGCCAGCGCTGTCGGTCATCAACATCGAGTAGACGAGACCCCATTCGTCGCTGTTGCGCCACAGCCCTGCGGCTGCAAACAACTCGCTATCGGGACGGCTTAGCCAGGTGCGCGTCTTGCTTCCCGGTGTGCCCTCGGCTTCCGCCCATGCCGTCAACGGAATGAGGCAGCGGCGTTCCTCGAAGCTGTAGCGCCACATGTAGCTGTCGAGTTTGTCGGTGCGAGCGTTGTTGACCGGCTTCGGTTTGAGCGGCTCGCCGGTGCGCTTGCTTTTGAGCGACAACGGGAAACCCCAGGACATCTGCGAGAGCTTGCCATCTGCAATCACAGCACCGGGATATCCCGGAAACACTTCGTCCCCAAAGTTGGCATTGCCCAGTTGATCGGCTGCATTGAACCAGCGCGCGACCTCGTCGTTCGCCTTCGTCATTCGGTAGAGATTGCACATCGCAAAGCGCCTGCCGCGAGCATGTTTTACTGTCAATCGGCAGCAGGGTAGAAGTTTCGCATTGGCAATTAGTTCCTGTTATGTTCTAACTGCAAGAATGTTGATTCGACCTAGCGATACTGAACTTACCTATGTGATCGGGGCTGCACTCGGTACGGTCGAGACCTACGCGCTCCGCGATGTGCTTTCAGCAACGAGAGCGTTCAACCGGCGCGAAGCGGTCGAGACACTCACGGCAAGGATCGTCGAGGCGCTCGGGCCTTATGAAATTACCCGGGAGGCGGGGGAGGCCGGTTTTGACGACAAAACCCTGCCGCTTTTTCCAGAAACAGAACAGACAAATGTGCTCAGCGCTCCGTAATCTTGACGAATCTCGAGCCAAGATAGCAATTGTCTAAGAACCGTTCCCGGTCTCGGCTTTGAGTTTTTCCAATCGCTCAGAACACACTTCGTGGACGACGCGGCCCAGCTCTTCGACCTGCTCGCCGAGCCACTCAAGCTCCTCTTTCGTGATCCGGTAGTGTTTTGAGTAGCGCGCCTTCACGTACGCTTCTTTGAGTTTCTCAAAGCGGGCGCGGTCTCGCTTCGTATCGCGTGGCCAGACGTAGGTGAGGCGAGGATCGATGCGCTCAGCTTGGGTGCGAAGGAACCCGAGATTGTGCACGTGGGGTGTGTAGAACGTGCAGACCAGGAGCACGCAGTGATAGAGAAACTCGGAAGTTTGATGAAGGTCGAAGGCAGCGGGTTTGAGGAAGCCTCGCTCCCTGCCAAGTTTCGAGAGTTCAAAGCGCTGGATAGCCGTTGGAAACCACTCGTCGAAATACTCCTGCGCCATTGCTAGCGCTTGGTCGGGAGTCTTGGGTTTAGGCGTATGCAGCTCGGTGTCGTCCGACTGGTAGAGCGCGACTCCATCCTGCTTAACGTCCATGAAGAAATAGCGGCCATGGGCGAGACCGTCGTTCACCTCCTGCAAGGTGTGGACGATGAAATTTACCGGCGTGTGGAGCGTGCCCGTCACGCCGTATTCTCGCATCAGGCGGTCATCGACCTTTGCCCAGTATTTCACTCTGTCGGTGAGCCGCTTGTCATTGACGATGATCAGTAAATCATAATCCGACTGGTAGCCTTTGGCGGTATGCGGCTCGTCGACCCAGGTACCGCGTGCGTAGCTTCCGTAAAGGATGACCTTGAGGATACGCCCGGCCTTCTTCCAGTCGTGCTTAGCCAGTGCGAAGGCATCCTCGAACTCTTCGAAGATCAGCTGAACGACGCGTTCCAGCTCGCGCTGTTTTTGCGGGGGCAGGTGATCGAGATCGGTCTTCATCAGTCAGTTCCTAGCAAGTCGCTGGAATGGTTGCACCTGCTGACCATGATTCATCCGCAAAACTCGCTCATTGGGCACAGTGATTCAGCGGAGCCCGTATACGTCAATACCAAGAAATGGGGATGGGCGTTCATAGACCCATTCCCAGATGCTGGTACGCTGGTGTGGAACAGCAAAGAGCTTCTTTTGAGGTAGTGCTTCTTGGCACTTCGAACGGGCTGGGATAAGAAGGAAAGGCGCTCTACCAAGCCCCGAAAAATTCAGTTTCAAAGCTCAAAAGCTGAACCGAACTACACTTATATGAACAAAAATGTGGGGGAGAGTGTGGGGTAGAGTTTACGCTGCCTATGAGTACTAAATTGATTTCAAAACGTTAATTGCTAGGTTCGATTCAAGCCCTGCCACCACCGCCAATCCTGAAGAAAATCAAATAATTACGCGGCTTTTATAAGCAGTCGCCGTGCGGCTGTGCGCATTTCTATCAACGCGGTGCGTCGAGTGTCGGCGGTTGGAACCGCCGTTCTTCGCTATCGAACTTCAGGTCCATGCCGGCAACTTCGGCCTGTCCGGCTTTGAAATAATATTTCAGGAAGAGATGCAAACGGGTAACGCACGCGGTCTTCCTGTGGGGCAGTAATCAGGTTTGCTTGTCCATTAACCGCTTTGCGCGCATACGTATGAGTGCACGACGCCCGGCAAAACGGGCGCGGCGAAAAAAGCCGGGACCAACCCGGCATGATGGAGAGGAAATCTATGAAGCATGTTCTCATGTCGGGCACGGCCGCGCTGGCCTGTGCAATGGCCGCAGCACCAGCAATGGCGCAGGATGCGGAGGCCCCGGCGGCCGACCCGCGCCTCGAACGCGATGTCATCGTCGTTACCGCGAACCGCCGCGCGCAGGATGTCCAGGATGTGCAGATTGCCGTTACCGCCGTCGATGCACAGACACTCGACCGGCAGGGCGTCGACAATATCACCGAGGTGACGCAGGTCGCGCCCAGCTTCTCTAGCAGTACGGCGCAGATCGCCTCCGGGTCGGTTGTCCTTCGCATTCGCGGCGTCGGCACCACGTCGAACAATATCGGCTTCGAAAGCGCGGTCGGCATCTTCATCGACGGGGCGTACCAGTCGAGGCCCGGTGTCGCGCTGAGCGAGTTCGTCGATATCGAACGGGTCGAAGTCCTTCGCGGGCCGCAGGGCACGCTGTTCGGCCGCAATACGTCCGCCGGTGCGCTCAACATCACGACGAACAGCCCGGACCTCAGCGAATTCGGCGGCTTTGCCAACGCATCGTACGGCAATTTCGACGAGATCAGCGTGCAGGGTGCGGTCAACGTACCGATCGTGCAGGACACGCTCGCATTCCGCCTGACCGGGGCATACCGCGAACGCGACGGTTTCCTCGATGTGGTCGACGGCGCCGGAAATGTTTACGACGATACCAACAATGTCGACCAGTACCTGGTCCGGGCGCAACTCGGCTTCGAATCCGAGAGTGGCATTTCGGGCCGCCTGATCGCCGATTACGCGAACAGCACCAGCAGTTGCTGCGGTGCAATCGAGCTCTATCAGGCGCCGGCGGTGACCGCAGGCGCTTATGCCGCCATCGGCCTGCCGGCCAATGCAGGGAACGGGCAGCCTTCGGTCGCGCTCACGCCCTTCGATCAATCCGGCTTCGAGCAAGCGCTGGACAACCGGACCGTGTCGCTCAACTTCGCACCGGAAGCCGATGTCGAGAACTACGGCGTGACCGGCGAGCTGGAATTCCCGATCAGTTCGGCAGCGGACCTGATCTTCATCGGCTCGTATCGCAAGTTCGATTCTTTCGAGCGCTATGACAGCGATTTCACCGCGCTCGACATCTTCAACGTCGATCCGCTGTTCACCGATATCGAGACGTGGACCGCCGAAATGCGGCTGCAGGGCGAGGGGGCCGGCGGACGCCTGAACTACATGATCGGCGGATATTATTCCGACGAGCAGATCAACACGCAGGCCACGTTCATGCTGGGCGAGGATTACGGCGAGAACGTAGGCGCGGCCTTCTTCGGCGGCGCATTCGGCCCGAACCCGCTGACCCTGTTCACCGGCGTGGACCCCGCAGGCACGGTAACGACGAACGCCTTCGACCAGAGCGCGCAGAGCTATTCGATTTTCACCCACAACTCTTTCGAGCTGACCGAGGGGCTGGAGCTGACGCTGGGCGCCCGGTATTCGTGGGAAGACAAGGAAGGCGGCTTTGAACAGATCGCTACCAACAACCAGATCTGCCCTGCCTCGGTAAACGCGATCCTGGGCGGTGCGCCTGCCGCAGTGGTTCCGGCGCTGGTCGGCCTCGGCTGTTTCGGCTTTGCCGCTCCGGCCGATCTGCCGGCAGCGGGCTTCCTGCCGCTGGTCCAGACCTTCGATGCGAACTTCAACGACGAGGAACTTATTTACACGGCCAAGATCGGATATGCGTTCGCCGACCCCGTCAACATGTATGCCAGCTTCACGCACGGCTACAAATCGGGCGGGATCAATCTCGATACGACGGCCGCCGTTGCGGGCGCCGATCCCACCTTCCTGTCGGAAGAAGTCGATGCCTACGAAGTCGGTATCAAGAGCCGCCTGCTCGATAATGCGGTCACGTTGAACATCGCTGCCTTCCACGAGGAGTTCAGCAATTTCCAGGTCCTGGAGTTCACCGGCACCGCGTTCCAGACCTTCAACGTACCCCTGGCAAAAACAACGGGGGTCGAGGTGGAAACGGTCATCCGGGCATCGGACTACCTGACGGTGACGGGCGGCCTGACTGCCCTGAACGCGCGTTACCCCGACGACTGTGCCGCGGGCGATCCGCGCGTGATCGTGAATTCGCTGTGCGGGAACGACCTGACGAATGCACCCAATCTGGTGGCGGTCCTCGGGGCGACGTATGAGCGCGACCTGACGAACAATCTGGACTTCTTCCTCGCAGGGCAGGTCCGGATGGAAAGCGACCAGCGTACGTCCACACAGGCCATCGTTCCGCCGAGCCAGGCGGATTTCGATGCGCTGGGCCAGGCCGCGATCGATGCGGCGCCGCTGATCATCGCGGATGTGCAGGACGGGAAGGCCTTCGTGAACCTGCGCGCTGGCGTGGGTACCATCGACGATGCGTTCCAGATCGAGTTCTTCGTCAACAATCTGACGGACGAAGTGACGCGCGGCGTGACGTTCAACACGACACTCCGCGGAACGGGCGCGGGCAATTCCCGCAGTGCTTTCTCCCTGCAGCCGCGTACCTACGGGGTGGCTGTCCGCACGCGGTTCTGATCTTCAGACACGACCAGGCTGGCGGCCGTCTGCGCTCCCGTGCAGGCGGCCGTCGGCTTTTCGGGACGGTGGTGCGGCGAACTATTGCACTCTTGTGACGATGGCTTGCCGAGATTAACGGTCGCCGCATGAGCATGACATACAAGCCCGTAATCTCTGCGACCGGTCTCTTCACGCCGCAGGAAAGCATCACGAACGAAGAACTGGTCGCCAGTTTCAACGAGTTCGTCTCGCGCCACAACGCCAGGTTTGCCGACGAAATCGCTGCCGGCGAGGTCGAGGCGCTCCAGCCCAGCTCGACCGAGTTCATCGAGAAGGCGAGCGGGATCAAGGCGCGTCATGTCATGGCGAAGGAGCCGGTCCTCGATCCCGATGTGATGAGCCCGAAATGGCCGGAGCGGTCGAACGACGAATTGTCGCTGATGGCCGAAATCGGCGTTGCCGCGGCAAAGCGGGCGATGGAAAGCGCGGGCAGGGACGCGAAGGATATCGACGCTGTCCTGTGCGCGGCTTCCAACATGGAGCGTCCCTATCCGGCTATGGCCATCGAGATCCAGCAGGCGCTGGGCATCGACGGGTTCGGCTTCGACATGAATGTCGCGTGTTCCTCCGCGACCTTCGGCATCCAGACTGCGGCCGACTACATCCGTGCGGGTAATGCCCGCAGCGTGCTCGTGGTCAGCCCCGAAATCACTTCCGGCCACCTGAACTGGCGGGACCGTGACAGTCATTTCATCTTCGGGGATGTCGCCACCGCCGTTCTGGTGGAAGACGCATCCCTCGCGCCGGAAAGGCATTGGGAAATTCTGGGAACACGGCTCAAGACCGTGTTTTCCAACAATATCCGGAACAATTTCGGCTTCCTCAACCGCGCCCATCCGGAAACCGCCGACGCGGCCGACAAGCTGTTCGTGCAGGAAGGGCGCAAGGTGTTCAAGGAAGTGGTGCCGATGGTCGCCACGATGATCCTCGAAGAGGCAGAGCGGCTATCGATCGATAGCCAAGGCCTGCGGCGCCTCTGGCTTCACCAGGCGAATTCGGGAATGAACCGGCTGATTGCGCAGCGTGTCCTGGGGCACGAGGCCAGCGATGACGAGAGCCCGACGGTTCTCGACACCTATGGCAATACCTCCAGCGCCGGCTCGATCATTGCGTTCCACAAGCATAACGGCGATCTGAAAGCGGGCGATACCGGCCTGATCTGCAGCTTCGGCGCAGGATATTCGGCCGGGACGGTGTTCGTCCGCAAGGTCTGACTCCCGCGGCGCGGGATGGCTTCGTGCCGGTACTGGGCTGAGGATAGCGGTCCGGTTTTGCTTGTGAGGGCAGGGCACGGGTCGTAGATGCCAGGCATGTCTGGTGATTTGCTTGATAACAAAGGGCGCGGAGATGCGGGCTGGGAATGGCCGGCAATCCACCCGGAAGGTCGCAAATACGGCGTAGTGGTTGCAGGCCTGTCGCTGCTGACGGCGTTCCTCGCGTGGGAAACCATCGCCTGGCCGCTCGCCTTCCTCTCGATCGGTGTCCTGGCGTTCTTCCGCGATCCGGAACGCGTCGTCCTGCAGGACGATTCCGCGATTGTGTCGCCCGCCGATGGGACCGTATCGCTGATCCGCATGGTCGAACCGCCTCTCGACATGCAGGGAGCCGATCCCGATGGAACGCCCGGCCTGCCGGCACAGCCACTGACACGCGTCTCGATCTTCATGTCGGTGTTCGACGTGCATATCAACCGCACCCCGATTGCAGGGATGATCGCGCGCCTGGTCTATGTGCCGGGCAAGTTTATCAACGCCGATCTCGACAAGGCGAGCGAGGAAAACGAGCGGCAGCATTTCCTCGTCCGGCGTCCCGACGGCGTCACGGTCGGTTTCACGCAGATCGCAGGCCTTGTCGCGCGCCGCATCGTTCCCTTCGTCAAGCAAGGCGATACCCTGGCCGCCGGGCAGCGGGTCGGATTGATCCGGTTCGGCAGCCGCGTGGACATTTACCTGCCAGCCGGAACGGAGCCGCAGGTGATCATGGGCCAGAAGGTCGTGGCCGGGGAAACGGTGCTCGCCCGCATCGGGCAGGCGCCCGAGCTGGAAGGCGTGGCGCAGTGAGTATTCGAAAGGCCATTACGCAATGAGCAAGCCGCCGCACAATCGCATGGGACCCAAGGCGACCGAGGCCGAGGTTCCGATCGGCCGCGATGGCGGCGGTCTTCGTCTGCGCGCAGTGCTGCCGAATGCCATCACCGCAGCCGCGCTGTGTTCCGGCCTGACCGGCATTCGCTTCGCCGTCACGGGCAACTGGCCCGAAGCGGTGCTGGCAATCGTCCTTGCAGGGGTGCTCGATGGCATGGATGGCCGGGTCGCGAGGCTCTTGAAGGCGCAATCGCGGTTCGGGGCGGAACTCGACAGCCTTGCCGACTCGCTGTCCTTCGGGATGGCGCCGGCGATAATCCTCTATCTGTGGTCGCTTCAGGCCGTGCCCAATCTCGGCTGGTTCGCTTCTCTCGCGTTCGCCGTCGCTTGTGCGCTTCGCCTTGCGCGATTCAATGCGCAGATCGATGTCGACGACCAGCCGCACAAGTCGGCAGGCTTTCTGACGGGCATTCCCGCGCCCGTCGGGGCGGGACTGGCGTTCCTGCCGATCTACCTCTGGCTCGCCGGGGGATGGGATTGGATGCGGGACCCCTGGATCGTCGGCCCGTGGATGGTGGTGATCGCGTTCCTGATGATCTCGAACACGGCCACGCTCAGCTGGATGTCGATCCGGCCGCGTCGCAATGTAAGGCTGGAACTCATACTGTTCGTCGGCATCCTGTTCGCCGCATTGCTGGTCGAACCGTGGTGGACGCTAGCGGCGATCTGCGCCGGATACCTTCTGCTGATGCCTTATGCGTGGATGAAATATGCGCGGATCAAGCGGCAAGTTTCATCTGCAGGGCCGACTGACACTCCAGTCGCGGCGCCGGACGAATAATCGCGCACGCCTGAGCCGACGGCCGGGCCGTCGCAGCACCCTTGATTACCCTGTATGCATTGCGCCCGCGGATCACCGTGTCGGCGAGCACGAGCATGCCTGCACCAAGTGCGACAGTGAACAGGGCGAAAAGGGCGACGGTGACGATCATAATCAGCTCTCGATCCAAGGGCACAAGCCTGTGGAAAACCTGTGCAGATAATGAGGGAAACTTTCACCAAGCTGTATCCGTTCCCTCGATTGCGTCGTTGTTCTTGATTTGTTCCGCCCTGTCAAGTGGTTTTCGGGTCAGGCCGCTGTTTGCCCGCGATGAAATGATGCTGGATTTTCGGCTTCCGCGGCGCTAAGGGGCGCCATCCCGACCGAACCACGTGCCTTTTTCGGCGTGTGGCGGGGCCGGGAAAATCCACATGGAAAGCACTTCATACCGGTGCTCGTCTCGCGGGATCTCCGCGCGGGTCACTCGCTTTCCAGAGGCACAACCGGAAAGGAATTATACTATGGCGGCACCTACCGTCACGATGCAGCAACTGATCGAGGCCGGCGCACATTTCGGCCACCAGACCCACCGCTGGAACCCGCGGATGAAGCCGTATATCTTCGGCGCCCGCAACGGTGTTCACATCATCGACCTGTCGCAGACCGTGCCCCTGATGGCGCGCGCGCTCGACTTCGTGGCCTCCACCGCCGCTTCGGGCGGCAAGGTCCTGTTCGTCGGCACCAAGCGCCAGGCGCAAGAGCCGATGGCCGAGGCAGCCCGCATGAGCGGCCAGCACTTTGTCAACCATCGCTGGCTCGGCGGTATGCTGACCAACTGGAAGACCATCAGCCAGTCGATCAAGCGCCTCAAGTCGCTCGACGAGCAGCTGGGCGGCGAGATTTCCGGCCTGACCAAGAAGGAAGTCCTCCAGCTGACGCGTGAGCGTGACAAGCTGGAACTGTCGCTCGGCGGCATCCGCGACATGGGCGGAATTCCCGACGTGATGATCGTGGTCGACGCCAACAAGGAAGACCTCGCCATCAAGGAAGCCAACGTGCTGGGTATCCCCGTCGTCGGCATCCTCGACACCAATGTCGATCCCAGCGGCATCTCGTTCCCGGTTCCGGGCAACGACGACGCAGCACGCGCCGTGCGCCTCTACACCGAAGCATTCGGCGAAGCGGCGGCTGCAGGCCGCAACCAGGCGCAGGGCAAGAATGCAGGCGAGATGGAAAATCCGCCGGCCGAAGCTGCTGCCTGATTCGGCACCGGGTTGCCGCCTCGGGGCGGCTTCCTATCTGACCCAGACAAGCGGGGGCGGGGCTGCACGATGCGGCCCCGCTGCCATATTTCCCCAATCGAGAATTCGAGGAATTGACGACATGGCCGATTTCACCATCGCCGATGTAAAAACCCTGCGCGAGAAAACCGGCGCGGGCATGATGGACGCCAAGAAGGCGCTGACCGAAACCGGTGGCGACATCGAAGCTGCCGTCGATGCACTGCGCGCAAAGGGCCTAGCTGCAGCACAGAAGAAGTCCAGCCGCACCGCTGCCGAAGGTCTCGTCGGCGTGGCCGTCGAAGGGACGAAGGGCGTCGCCGTCGAAGTGAACAGCGAAACCGACTTCGTCGCCAAGAACGAACAGTTCCAGGATTTCGTTCGCAAGACGACGCAGACCGCGCTGGCTGCCGACAATGACGATGTCGAAGCGCTGAAGGGCATGGATTTCCCCAATGGCGGTACCGTTTCCGACAAGCTGACCGACAATGTCGCCACGATCGGCGAGAACCAGCAGATCCGCCGCATGAAGAGCGTCGCCGTGTCCAAGGGCTCGGTCATCCCCTATGTGCACAACGCTGCCGCGCCGAACCTCGGCAAGATCGGCGTGCTCGTCGCGCTGGAAAGCGATGCCGGTGCAGACGTGCTGGAGCCGCTGGGCAAGCAGTTGGCCATGCACATCGCCGCAGCATTCCCGCAGGCGCTAGACGCTGACGGCCTCGATGCCGACGTCATCGCCCGCGAGCGCGCCATCGCGCAGGAAAAGGCAGCCGAAAGCGGCAAGCCGGAAAACGTGCAGGAAAAGATGGTCGACGGTGCGATCAAGAAGTTCGCCAAGGAAAACGCGCTTCTTTCGCAGCTGTTCGTGATCGACAACAAGACGCCGATCGCCGACGTCGTGGCCAAGGCCGGCAAGGACGCCGGCACCACAATCGTGCTGAAGGACTATGTCCGCTTCCAGCTCGGCGAAGGCATCGAGAAGAAGGAAGAAGATTTCGCAGCAGAAGTGGCTGCGACGCTGAAGGGCTGATCCAGCCACCGACCATTGCAAAACGGCCGTCGGACTTCGGTTCGGCGGCCGTTTTTCTTGCCCGCAAAAGACGCCGGTTCCGGGCCGGCCTGCCTTCTCCCCGTAGAGTCTTTCCGGCCGTGACGGAAACGGCGTTCAAGAGCCTGCTCCCCTTGGCACGGCGATGGAACGGCTATAAGGCCGCGCAAACCCCGATTAGCGAGTAGCCATGTCCCTTCCCAAGATGAAACGCGTCCTCCTGAAGCTTTCCGGCGAGGTGCTGATGGGCAAGAACGAGTTTGGCATCGATCCGGCGTTCGTCGCCGAGCTGGCGCAGGAAGTGAAGGCGGCGCGCGACACCGGGCTGGAAATCTGCCTCGTCATCGGCGGCGGCAATATCTTCCGCGGCATGGCGGGCGCGGCGCAGGGGATGGACCGGGCGCAGGCCGATTACATGGGCATGCTGGCCACCGTCATGAATGCCCTTGCGATGCAGAACGCTCTGGAGCAGCTCGGCGTGCCGACGCGCGTCCAGTCTGCGATCCAGATGGACCAGGTCTGCGAACCGGTCATCCGCCGCAGGGCAGAGCGTCACCTCGAGAAGGGGCGGATCGTTATCTTCGCTGCGGGTGTCGGCGCGCCCTATTTCACGACCGACAGCGGTGCTGCCTTGCGTGCGGCCGAAATGCGCTGCGATGCCTTGCTGAAAGGGACCAGCGTCGACGGCGTCTATGACAGCGATCCGAAGAAGAATGCCGAGGCAAAGCGTTTCGATACCGTCGGTTACGACAGGGTGCTGGCGGACAACCTGAAGGTGATGGACGCCTCAGCCGTGGCGCTTTGCCGCGACAACCAAATTCCGATCGTCGTGTTTTCGATCCGCGAGAAGGGCAATCTGGCCCGTGTTCTCGAGGGCGAGGGCGTACAGACGATCGTCACCGATCAATAAGGAGAGGGCCCGATGGCCAAATTTGACAAAGCAGATATCGAGCGCCGGATGCAGGGCGCCGTGGAAAGCCTGAAGGGCGACCTGAGCGGCCTTCGGACGGGCCGTGCCAACACCAGCCTGCTCGATCCCGTGGTGTGCGAAGTCTACGGCTCCATGATGCCGCTGAGCCAGGTCGCGACGGTCAATGCACCGGAACCGCGCATGCTGGCCGTGCAGGTCTGGGACAAGTCGAATGTCAGCGCGGTGGAGAAGGGGATTGCAAAGGCCAATCTTGGCCTCAATCCCATGACCGACGGGCAAACCATTCGCCTTCCCATGCCCGACCTTACGGAGGAGCGGCGCAAGGAACTGGCCAAGCTGGCGGGTGAGTATGCGGAAAAAGCGAAGATCGCGATCCGCAACGTACGGCGTGACGGCATGGAAGCGCTGAAGGACGACGAGAAGGCGAAGGAAATCTCGGAAGACGATCGCAAGCGGTCGGAAGACGAGGTCCAGAAACTGACCGATACCTACGTTGCGAAAGCGGACGAGGCTGCCGCAGCCAAGGAAAAGGAAATCCTGACCCAGTAACGGGTCGGGAACGGGGTCAGCATGTCCGGCGATCAGCCACAGGATTGCGCGGCGGCGCGGCACGTCGCCATCATCATGGACGGGAATGGTCGCTGGGCGAAGGCGAAGGGACTGCCCCGCGTCATGGGGCACCGGCGCGGCGTCGAGGCCGTGCGCGCGCTCGTCCGCAGTGTCGAGGACATGGGCCTCGAATGCCTGACGCTCTACGCCTTCAGTTCGGAAAACTGGAAACGGCCCGAAGGCGAGGTCGACGACCTGATGAACCTGATGCGCAAGTTCATCAAATCGGACCTGCCTGAATTCATCGCCAACGATGTGCGCCTGCATATTATCGGTGACTGGCAAGGGCTTGCGCCCGATATCGTCGCCATGCTCGAGAATGCGCTGGAAAAGACGTCCGGCGGTTCGCGGACCCTGGCCGTGGCGCTGAATTACGGCGCGCAGCAGGAAATTGTTCGCGCTGCGGCAAAGGCGGCGGCGCAGGGCGAGGTGACCGAGGAAAGCATCGCCGCCCATCTGGATACGGCCCAGCTACCCCCGCTCGACCTGCTGATCCGCACCAGCGGCGAGGTTCGCCTGTCGAATTTCCTGCTGTGGCAATCGGCCTATGCCGAGATGCTGTTTGTCGATACGCTGTGGCCTGACTTCACGCCCGAGCATTTGCGCCAGGCGCTCGAAGATTTCGGGGGGAGAGAACGGCGTTATGGCGGGCGCTGAGATTTCAGGCGGCGGGAAAGCCGGGAAAAGCGATCTCGGCGTGCGGTTCGTATCGGCCGTGGTGATGATGGCCGTGCTGCTGGCTGCATTCGCTGCCGGCGATGTCTGGTTCGACATGTTCGTTTACGTCGTGACCTTCCTGACGATTGCGGAATTCGCCCGGCTCGTGCTGCGCGCGACGAACCAGCCGGTAACGCGCGTTGCAGGGATCCTGGCCGGGACGGTCCTGATCGCGCTGGCCGGGATCGTGCTGGCGGATCTCGATTCCTATTACCTCCTCGCGGCTATCGGCGTCGTGATTTCGACCGATGTCGGCGCCTACGCGATGGGACGCACCATCGGCGGCCCGAAGATTGCTCCGTCGATCAGTCCGTCGAAAACGTGGGCGGGGCTAATGGGCGGGATGCTGTTCGCGGCGATCTTCCTGATCCTGATGGTCACTGCATTTCATTATACCAGCGGTTACAAAACTTGGGGCGAACTGGTCGATGTCGCCTGGGACGACGCGCTGGGCGCGGCAATGGTCGGAGCCATCCTGGCGGTGACCGCGCAGGCCGGTGATTTCGCGCAAAGCTGGCTCAAGCGCAGGGCAGGGATGAAAGACAGCTCCAAACTCATTCCCGGACATGGCGGTGTGTTCGACCGCGTCGACGGACTGTTGCCGGTGGCGCTGATCGTCGGTTTCATCAGCACGACATTCACCTGACATGACCCGCAGCCTGTCCATCTTCGGCGCAACCGGCTCGGTCGGATCTTCGACGCTCGATCTCGTCCGGCGGGATCGCGATGCGTGGGATGTGAAAGTCCTGACTGCCAATTCCAGCGCGGCGGAACTTGCCGCACTGGCGCAGGAATTCGGGGCAGAGCTGGCGGTGGTCGCGGACGAGGCCCACTTGCCGGCCCTGCGCGACGCGTTGTCGGGCAGCTCTATCGAGGCGGCGGGTGGCCGGGACGCCCTTTGCGAGGCAGCAACCCGCCCGGCCGACATGAGCGTTGCGGCCATCGTCGGCTGCGCTGGGCTGGGCCCGGTGATGGCAGCGATCGAGCAGGGCTCTTCGGTGGCCCTGGCGAACAAGGAAGCGCTTGTCTCAGCAGGCGAAGTCATGACCGCTGCGGTCGAGCGCACCGGAGCGACCCTGCTGCCCGTCGATTCGGAGCACAACGCGATCTTCCAGTGCCTGCAGGGCGGGGCAGTCGAGGACGTCCGCTGGATTACCCTGACTGCCAGCGGCGGCCCGCTTCGCACCTGGTCGCCAGCCGAACTGGCAAAGGCAACGCCCCAGCAGGCGATCGCCCACCCGAACTGGGACATGGGGGCCAAGATCAGCGTCGATAGCGCCACCATGTTCAACAAGGGGCTGGAGCTGATCGAGGCACACCATCTCTTCCCCGTCGGGCTCGACCGGATCAGGATCGTCGTCCATCCGCAGAGCGTCATTCATTCGATGGTCGAATACCGCGACGGCTCCACGCTCGCGCAGCTGGGGCCATCCGACATGAAGGTGCCGATTGCCTCGTGCCTCGCCTGGCCGGAGAGGATGGAAACTGGCTGCGAACCTCTGGACCTGCCTGCCATTGGGTCGCTGACCTTCGAGCATCCGGACGAGCAGCGCTTCCCTGCCACGCGGCTTGCCCGAGAGGCTGCGGAAGCAGGCGGGGCGGCACCCGGCGTGCTGAATGCTGCGAACGAAGTGGCCGTGGCGGCCTTCCTCGACGGTAAGATAGGGTTCACGCGGATTGCGGTATTGGTCGAAGACGCGCTGAACAGATTTGCGCCGCCCGCGCCCCGATCGCTCGCCGAGGTACTCTGCGTCGATGAAGAGGCCCGCGCCGTGGCGGCATCCATGATAGAGACTGCCTGATGTTCGAATCGACCCCGTTCTGGATGTGGATCGCCGGTTTCCTGCTCTTGCTGGGGCCGCTGATCACCGTGCACGAACTGGGTCATTACCTCGTAGGCCGCTGGTTCGGCGTGCAGGCGGAGGCGTTTTCCATCGGTTTCGGCAAGGAGCTGTGGGGCCGCACCGACAGGCACGGCACGCGCTGGAAACTGTCCGCGCTGCCGCTGGGCGGGTATGTCCAGTTCAAGGGGGACATGAACCCCGCCAGCATTCCCGATGCCGAGGCCGCTGCCGCGCTGGACCCGGCCGAGCGGGAGGGCGCGTTCCAGTATGCCGCGCTCTGGAAACGGGCGCTGATCGTCTTTGCGGGTCCAGCGACCAATCTGATCGTGACGCTAGCCATCTTTGCGGGCTTCGCCATGGCGTTCGGCAAGGTCGAGGCGACGAACACGATCGGAGGCTTCGCGGAAACGTCGGTCGCGCGGGAAGCCGGGCTGGAAGTCGGCGACCGCATCGTCGCCATTGATGGCGAACCGACGCCGACCTTCCAGGAAATCGGCAGCCGGGTGCTGATGTATCCCGACGAGCAGGTCGAGTTGACCGTCGAACGCGACGGACAGCAGTCGGTGATCCCCGTGACCATCGCCAGCGTCGTTGAAACAGATCGCTTCGGAAATGAATCACGGATCGGGCGGCTGGGTGTCGCCTCCGGTTCGCCTGACGTAACGCCAGTGGGGCCGTTGCAGTCGCTCTCCATCGCGTGGGACCAGACGGTGGGCCTGGTGGACATGATGGTCACCGGGATCGTGCAGATACTGACCGGGGACCGATCCGTTCAGGAACTGGGCGGACCGATCAAGATCGCGAAATATTCGGGCGAACAACTCAGCTTGGGCTGGCTGGCCTTCGCCAATTTTGCAGCGCTCATTTCGCTTAACTTGGCATTCATTAACCTCCTGCCAATCCCGGCACTCGACGGCGGGCACCTGGCTTTCTACGCGGCTGAAGCAGTCCGTCGTAAGCCGGTCGGCCCGCGTGGGATGGAAGTTGCGTACCGCACCGGCATGGCCCTCGTGCTGATGCTGATGCTGTTCGTGACGATCAACGACCTGGCCTCTCTGTCACTGTTCGGGTGACGACACTCTTCGGGTGGCAGGCGGGACAGGCGGTATGAAAGGCGGGTCGGAATCGGTCCTCACTCCTTGAAAGCACGGCGTGCATCGGGCATTGGCGGCGCATTCACCGCCGGTGCCGATCCCGAGCTTTCGATGGACCCGGGGCCGGACCGGAAATTTATGGACGGGACATCTTCCGAAATGAACGGCACACAGATGCGTAGCGCGAAGGCTTCGCACTCCAAGAGCACTTTCGCGCTTGCTCTCCTCACCGGAACCATTCTGACCGGCCTGCCGGCTGCCGCGATGGCGCAGGACACCGGACAGGAAGCGGCACTGCCGACGGGCCAGGCCGGTCCCGAAGCGCAGGGCGGGGCGGCGCCGGCTCAGGCGCAGGCCGATGTCATCCAGACGATCGCCGTGTCGGGCGCCCAGCGTCTCGAACCGCAGACAATCCTGTCCTACATCTCCATCCGCCCGGGCCAGACCTATACCGCGGCGCTGGGCGACCAGACGCTGAAGGAACTGGCGGACACCGAGCTGTTTTCCGACTTCTCGATCCGCAACGAGCGCGGGAACGTGATCATCACCGTGGTCGAGAACCCGGTGATCAACCGGATCATCCTGGAAGGGAACGACAGGCTCGACAACGACAAGATCCTGCCCGAGATCAAGCTGGCTCCGCGCCAGATCTTCACCCGTTCGAAAACCCGCGCCGACGTTGCCCGCATCATCGAGCTTTACAAGCGCCAGGGCCGCTTCGCCGCGACGGTCGAGCCCAAGGTCGTCGAACTGAGCCAGAACCGCGTCGATCTCGTGTTCGAGATCAGCGAAGGGCCGAAATCCAAGGTTCGCCAGATCAACATCATCGGCAACGAGGTGTTCTCCGACGGAACCCTTCGCGGCGAGATGGTGACCAAGCAGGCGCGCCTCACCAGCTTCCTGTCGTCCAACACCAGCTACGATCCCGACCGTCTTGCATTCGACCAGCAGAAGCTGCGCGAATTCTACCTGACGGAAGGTTACGTGGATTTCCGCGTCGTGTCCGCCGTGGCCGAACTGACGCCGGACAAGCGCGACTTCATCATCACCTACGTGGTCGAAGAGGGCGAGAAATACGATTTCGGCGATGTCGAGGTCGAAAGCCAGCTGCGCGACTTCTCGAGCGAAGGGCTGAGCGCAAACCTGCCGATGAAAACCGGCGACGGCTACAACGCCAAGCTGGTCGAGGACACGGTGGAGCAGCTGAGCGAGCTGGCCGGCACGTTCGGCTATGCCTTTGCCGACGTCCAGCCGCAGTTCTCCCGCAACCGCGACAGCAAGACGATGGACGTCACCTTCCTCATCAGCGAAGCGCCGCGCGTCTATGTCGAGCGGGTCGACATCAACGGAAACACGCTGACGCAGGATAAGGTGATCCGCCGCGAAATGCGGATCAACGAAGGCGATGCCTTCAACTCGCTGCAGGTCGCGCGGTCCACCAACCGCATCAATTCGCTGGGCTTCTTCCAGGAAAACTTCGAGATCGAACAGAAGGAAGGTTCCGCGCCGGACCGGATCGTCCTCGAAGCGAATGTCGAGGACCAGCCGACGGGCGAATTGCAGCTTTCGGCCGGTTTCTCCTCCATCGAGAGCTTCCTGCTGTCGGCCTCTATCCGCGAGCGTAACTTCCGTGGCCGCGGACAGACGGTCGGCGCATCGGTCAACTGGTCGCGGTTCTCGCGGTCGTTCGGTGTGAACTTCACCGAGCCTTACGTTTTCGACCGCAACATCTCGGCAGGTGTCGATCTCTATCGCCGCGATTTCAGCAGCTTCAACTTCCGCAACAACGACCGGAACACCACCTTCGAGCAGACGACCACCGGCGGCGCAGTGCGTCTCGGAGTTCCGCTGACGGAGTACATGTCGCTGATCGGCAGCTACACGCTGAACTATGACGACATCACCCTGGACGAAAACCAGTTCTTCGCCGACTTCGACGGCGATGGTATCTCGACCTGCGAACCGCTGCTGGCAGGCCGTTTCCTGTGCGACTCCATCGGTCAGCGGACCAGTTCCATTGCGGGTCTGACGCTGAACTACAATTCTCTGAACAGCCGTTTCCGCCCCTCGCGCGGTGAACGGATCAGCGTGACGGCGGAATATGCCGGGCTGGGCGGTTCGGTCGAATATGCCCGTATTCGCGGCAATGCGGCGAAGTACTGGAGCGTATTCAACGGCTTCATCTTCTCGCTGTCGGCAGAGGGCGGCTATATCAAGGGCCTGCAGGACCGCGGGGGCGCAGGCGTCGACGATGTACTGCTGACCGACCGTTTCTTCCTTGGCGAACCGCAGATCCGGGGCTTCGACATTCGCGGTGTGGGACCGCGCGTCCTGCGCCAGCCGATCGTCGACGATGGCGAGGGCAATCCGCTCATCATTACGGATCGCAACCGCGTGGCCGACGACGCGATCGGCGGGAACGCCTATTACCTCGGCCGTGCAGAGCTTGAAATCCCGCTCGGCTCGGGCGTTCGCGAGCTTGGCTTGCGGCCCTCGATCTTCATGGATGTCGGCGCGCTCTTCAATGTGACCGAGCCCGTGCTGACCCAGTCTCCCTTCCCGGGCGGCCTTTCCTTCCAGCAGACGGATGGCGACGGAAACCCGCTGTTCGTCAGCCCTGAAGGCCTCCCAACCCTCGATGCGGTGCAGGAAAACGGTACGCCGAACCAGCCGCTCAACCAGACGATTGACCCTTTCCAGGAAGTGTTCCTGGGCGATTCCGCCGCACCGCGTATCTCGGTCGGCATCGGCGTCAATTGGAACTCGCCCTTCGGTCCGTTCCGGATCGACTTTGCCAAGGTGCTGAAGAAACAGCCGGGCGACGATACGAAAACACTCTCATTCAATGTAGGAACCCAGTTCTAATGAAAATCTTTGCCAAAACCGCCAAGACGCTGGCTGCTGCCGGCATCGCCACGGCCACGCTGGCTGCCGTCCCCGCTTCGGCGCAGGTCAACGGTATCGCCACCTCGGTTCCGGAAGCGGTCATCGTCCGCTCTGCCGCGCGCCAGGCTGCGTATCAGCAGATCGCCCAAACCTATGCCGCACAGCTGCAGCAGATCCAGGCGCTCCGCACGGAAACGCAGACGCTCCAGCGCAGCCTCGACACCAATGGCGACAACCAGATTTCGGATGCGGAGCTGCAGGCCGGACAGGCCGTGGTGACGCAGGTCCAGCAGAAGGAACAGCAGATCGCCCAGATCGGCCAGCCGATCGGCCTCGCCCAGACCTACGTGATCGAGCAGCTCCTGACCGATTACCAGAATGCGCAGCAGCAGGTCGTCCAGGCGAAGGGCATCCAGATCATGCTCAGCCAGGATGCGATCCAGTACGCTCCCTCGGGCGTCGACGTGACCAGCGATATCGTCGCCGCGCTCGACCAGCGCCTGCCGACCGTTCAGGCGACCCCGCCTGCAAACTGGCGTCCGCGCCGGGAATCGCTGGCCCTGCAGCAGGCCGTTCAGCAGATCCTCGTCGGCGTCGCTCAGCAGCAGGCTGCCCAGCAGGCACAGCAGGCACAGCCCGCAGCGCCTTCCGGTCGCTAAGACAGTTCGACGGGGCAGGGGACCAGCGATGAGCGAAGACACGAAGAGTGGCTTTGAAGACTACGACATCCGGCGGGTGTTGGCGGCTCTGCCGCATCGCTATCCCCTGCTGCTGGTCGACCGGGTCAAATCGATCGATCTCGGCGAGAAAATCCACGCGGTGAAGGCGGTTTCCTTCAACGAGGATTTCTTCCAGGGACATTTCCCCGGCCAGCCCATCATGCCCGGCGTCCTCCAGATCGAGGCGCTGGCACAGGCCGCAGGCGTCCTCGGGATCGAGACGTTCGAACTGGCGGGATCGGGCAAGCTGGTCCTGTTCATGGCGATCGAAAACGCCAAGTTCCGTTCGCCCGTCACGCCGGGCTGCCTGCTCGATCTCGAAGTCGAGTTTACCCGCAAGAGCAGCCGTGTCTGCAAGTTCAAGGGTACGGCCAGCGTGGAAGGCAAGGTCACGACCGAGGCCGAGTTCACCGCGATGATCGCCGACCCGACTTGATGGTTGCAAAATGGGGCGGGCCGCTCTAACTGCGCGCCTTCCCTGCTACACAGCGCGTCCGGTCGGAACCGGGCACAAGCTTAAAGGACGATACGCCATGAAGGCCGAAGGACACCCCGATTACCACATGATCACGGTCAAGATGACCGATGGCACCGAATTCCAGACGCGCTCCACCTGGGGCAGCGAAGGCGACACGCTGGCGCTCGACATCGACCCGACCAGCCACCCGGCTTGGACCGGCGGCAAGCAGCAGATTCAGGAAGGCGGCCGCGTTGCAGCCTTCAACAAGCGCTTCGGCGGGCTCAGCCTCAAGAAGTAATCGCCCCGGCGAAACATCCGACATTCGAGAAGGGCGGTCCTGCGGGGCCGCCCTTTTTCATTCCCAGCCCCACGGTTTCTCGCGGTACCATTTCGTCAGGACGTATTTCAGCCCCTTGCGAACCTTCATGCCGTGGTGGAGCGTCGCCTCGTTGACTCCGCCATCCGTGGTCCGGTTGTTCCACGCGAGCAGCTTGCCCGCCTCGGGCTGGAATGTCTTCTTCAGCTCGCGAAACCGTGTCGCGCCGCCGGCCTCGACATCGTTGAGGTAGATCATGCAGGTCCAGGTGCGCTGGCCGGCAACGGAGCAATACCGGTCGTAATCCTCGCCGTCGGGCGTGAAGAAATCGGTGTGCGGCTTGAACTCCTGCCCTACTTCGTACCGCTGGCCCTGCAGCGGCTCGCCATACGCGGGATCGATCCCGGTCAGCGCATCGAGCTTCGATTCGACCATACGCACGATGCTATCGCCGCTGTCGAGATCGCAGGTCTCGCTGGTGCGGAAATATTCGTCTCCATTCGGATCGGCGAGGGTGGAGGGGCGCCTCTCGCGGTCGATCAGATCCACGATCTTTCGGCAGAGCGAGGGGTCGAGGAATCGCCGGCACTGGAAGATCTCGGCCTTGGGCGTCGGCACCTTCTGCACGCCTGCGAAAGACCGGATGCGTACTGAAGGAGATTCGCTGTCGTGGCTTGTCATGCCGGCCAGCATTAACCGGCGTCGGGACGCTCGCAAGAGGGGGGTAACAATCTTGCGTTTCAGAACGCCTCGCGCAGTTTTCGCTTCCCATTCGCGCCCGGCTATGCAACAGGCTCGCCCCCGCTAGAGAGCGCCCTTGACGGGCCGCTCTACGGGCGTATCAGCCCCCGATGCACGACATTTTCGGGGCGTGTGGCGATCGTAGCTCAGTTGGTTAGAGCGCCGGTTTGTGGTACCGGAGGTCGGGGGTTCGAGACCCCTCGATCGCCCCATTTTTCCCCGATCTGTGTCCGATTTCTCCCCCTTTCAGGGACCCCCGATCGATGACCGCTTTCTGGACCGAACCCGATTACGACGATCACGAGCTGGTTCAGCTCGTCCGCGACAAGAAAAGCGGTCTGACCGCGATCATCGCGCTGCATTCGACCCATCTCGGGCCGGGCGCAGGCGGTACGCGGTTCTGGCATTACCCGGAACCCAAGGACGCGATGCGCGATGCGCTGCGCCTGTCCCGGGGGATGAGTTACAAGAACGCGATGGCCGGCCTACCGATGGGCGGCGGGAAGGCCGTTATCCTGGCGGGCGAGGACAAGCAGAAGACTCCCGAACTGCTGGCAGCTTTCGGCGATGCGGTAGACGCGCTGGGCGGGCAGTACGTGACGGCAGAAGATGTCGGCATCAGCGAGCAGGACATGGTCGCGGTGTCGCAGCGCACGAAGCATGTGTCGGGCCTTCCGACCGAAGGCGACCGGGCGGGCGGCGATCCCGGTCCGTTCACGGCCATGGGGATTTATCACGGCATCAAGGCGGCCGTTCGTCACAAGCTGGGCAAGGACAGCGTGAAGGGCGTGCATGTCGCCATCCAGGGCACGGGCAGTGTCGGCGGCGGTGTCGCCAAGCTCCTGGCACAGGACGGTGCGCGGCTTACCCTGTCGGATATTCACGAAGACCGGGCGCGCGAACTGGCCATCGAACTCGATGCGGAGGTTGCAGCGGCCGATGCCATCATGAGCACGTCCTGCGACGTCTTCAGTCCGAATGCGCTCGGCGCGATCCTGGACGATGAAGGGATTGCCCGTCTCGATTGCCCGATTGTTGCCGGCGGCGCGAACAACCAGCTGGCCCGCGCGCATCACGGTGAGCAATTGGCCGAGCGGGGCATCCTCTACGCGCCCGATTACGTCATCAATGCCGGCGGTATCATCAGCGTGACGATGGAATATCTGTGTCGTTGCCATGGCGAACCGTGCGACATCAACGAGGTGCGCAAGCGTCTCGCCCTGATACCCGGCCGTCTCGAGGAAATCTGGGCCGAGAGCGACAGCAGCGGTGTATCGTCCGACGTCGTCGCCGATCGCATGGCGCAAAAACTGATCGGACGGTAATCCCGCCGCCGTATCCGGGGCGGTCCGCTATCTGCGCCTGTTCTTTCGACGGTGTTTGCGGGCGCGCAGACAGTCTGTAAGGAACCATACAGCACGCCACCCCTATTCGGCGCGAAAGCAACTCAATGCACGGTTTCGCCAATCCCCGCCGCTTTCTCTCGCTGGCCCGCTGGCTGACGCCGGTGCTGCTGGGCGCGGGCGGCGTGCTGGTGGCGCTGTCGACATGGTGGGGCCTGACGCAGGTCAGCCCCGACAGGCTGATGGGCGAGACCGTCCGCATCCTGTTCATTCACGTCCCTACCGCATGGCTGGGAATGGGCGGCTGGACGATGATCGCGTTGGCCAGTGCAGCGTTGCTGATCTGGCGTCATCCCCTCGCGGCCATTGCGGCCCGCGCGGCGGCGGTGCCCGGCATGATCTTCACCGCGGTCTGCCTCGCGACGGGATCGATATGGGGCCGCCCGACCTGGGGTACCTGGTGGGTCTGGGACGGACGCTTGACGTCGATGCTGGTCCTGCTGTTCCTCTATTTCGGGTATATCGCACTGGCTCAGGCCAGCGCGCGCGAAGGCGTGTCGGACCGCATTCCCGCGATCTTCGGGCTGGTCGGCGCGGTAAATATCCCGATCATCAACCGCAGCGTGGTCTGGTGGAACTCCCTTCACCAGCCACCGAGCCTGACTGTCGGGAAAAGCGCAATTGCGCCTGAATATCTCTGGCCGCTCCTTGTCGCGGTGCTTGGCTATTCGCTCCTGTTCGGTGGCGTCGTGGTCGCCCGCATGCGCGCGCTGTTGGCCGACATGCAGGCCGAGGCGCGTCTCCGCCGCAAGGCGATGGAGGCGAGCTGATGCGCGAGGGACTGGACCAGTGGAACTTCGTCCTGGCCTCCTACGGCGTCGGGATCGCGGCCATCGTGCTTCTCGTCCTGTGGAGTGTTCTCTCTATGCGCCGCGCCGAGGCTCGGCGCGAGGAAAGCCGCCGCAAATGAGCACTCTCAAGGCAAAGCACCAGCGACTGGTCTTGGTGGTCATCGCGCTCGCCGTGCTGATCGGCGCGGCCTTGCTCGCCATATGGGGCCTCAGGAGTGAGGCGAACTATTTCTACACGCCGAGCCAGATCGTGGCCGAGCCGCCGTCCGGCGACCGCATGGTTCGCCTTGGCGGCATGGTGCAGGACGGGTCGATCGAGCAGCTTGGCGACGGCATCAGCATCCGCTTCACGGTCGGTGACGGGCAGGCGCTGGTTCCCGTCCGCTATACCGGCATCGTGCCCGACCTCTTCGTCGAAGGATCGGGCGTGGTGGCAGAGGGACGCATGGGGCCGAGCGCTTTCATGGCCGACAGCCTGCTCGCCAAACATGACGAGAACTACGTTCCGCGCGAATTGCAGGAAATGACCGAGCATCAGGCGCGGCAGGTCGTCGCGGAAACGCAGCAGGCTGAGGCGACGACCCGGTGACGGCAGAAATCGGCCTTGCCGCCTTGTGGATGGCCGCGGCGCTATGCCTGCTGCAATTCATCGCGGGAGCTCTGGCACTCCGCCGGCAAGGCGCGGAGATGGGCCTCATCACCCGCCCGGCGGCCATCGTGCAGGGATTGCTGGCCGTAACCGCCTTCGCCTGCCTGATGTGGTTGTTCGCCATTACCGACCTGTCCGTCGAACTGGTCGCGGCCAATTCGCATTCCGACAAGCCGATGCTTTACAAGCTGACCGGGACGTGGGGCAATCACGAGGGGTCCATGCTGCTGTGGGTCGCCGTGATGGCGCTTTCCGGGGCGGCCATCGCCGCCCTCGAGACCCGGTTGCCGGAGCGGACGATGCAGGCGGTCCTGGCCGCGCAGGGCGCGGTGGGGACCGGGTTTTACGCGTTCCTGATCGGCAGCTCCAATCCCTTTGCGAGGCTCGATACGCCTGCCGCGCAAGGAGCCGGTCTCAACCCGCTGCTGCAGGATGCCGGCCTCGCCTTCCATCCGCCGACCCTGTATATCGGCTATGTCGGCCTGTCGGTGGCTTTCAGCTTCGTGGTCGGGGCCTTGGTGACCCGCCAGGTGACCCCCGACTTCGCGCGCGCCATGCGCCCATGGGTCCTGGGGGCATGGATATTCCTGACCCTCGGTATCGCGGCTGGAAGCTGGTGGGCCTATTACGAACTGGGCTGGGGCGGCTGGTGGTTCTGGGACCCGGTGGAAAATGCCTCGCTGATGCCGTGGCTGGCGGCGACGGCGTTGCTCCATTCGGTCAGCGTCCTGGCAGCGCGCGATGCGCTGCGAACGTGGACGGTCATGCTTGGTGTCGTCGCGTTCTCTATGTCGATGCTGGGCACCTTCCTCGTTCGCTCGGGAGTGCTGACCAGCGTTCATACCTTTGCGGTCGATCCAGAGCGAGGGGCCTTCATTCTCGTGCTTCTCGCCATCTATATCGGCGGGGCGCTGGCGCTGTTCGCCTGGCGCGCCGGTGCGATCTCCGAAGGGAAGAAATTCGCGGTGGCAAGCCGCGAAAGCGCGCTGGTGTTCAACAACATCATGCTGAGCGCGATTCTGGGGGTCGTGCTGCTCGGCACCCTCTATCCCCTGCTGGCAGAAGCACTGGGCGACCGGGTCTCGATCGGACCGCCATATTTCAATCCGGTCGGCGCAGTCTTCGCGCTTCCGATGTTTGCGGTGATGGCGGTTGGACCACTGCTGCGATGGCGCAGCGACCGTGCAGCACGGATCTCGAAGCCTGCGATCTTCATGGCACTGGCAGGAGCCGTTGTTGTCGTCGCCGGTGCGTTGACGAGCGATGCGGGTTTCCTTTCGCTGGTCGGGCTGGCCTTCGCTGCGGTGCTGGCCATGGCCAGCGTCATGCCGCTCTACGGACGACGGCTGCGTCTCGTACCGCTGGCGACATGGGGCATGGTCCTTGCCCATTTCGGCGTTGCTGTCATGCTTTTCGGCATGGCGAGCGAGAGCGGGTTTTCGCGCGAGACACTGGCGGCTGTCCGGGCGGGCGAAAGCGCGGATATCGGGCCTTATCGCGTTACGCTGGAAGGCGTGGAGCCGGTTGCCGGGCCGAACTGGACGGCGCTGGAAGCCCGCCTTTCGGCCAGTGACGGCGGAATGCCCGTCATGCTCCGCCCGCAATCCCGCACCTTCCTCCAGCCTGACCAGACGACGACGGAGAGCGCGCTACTCAATCGCTGGAACGGACAGCTGTACGCCGTGTTGGGGCAGGCGGCGGGCGAGGGGCGCTGGCAGCTTCGCTTTTGGTGGAAGCCGTTCGTGACCCTGATCTGGCTCGGCGCGCTGTTGATCGCGCTGGGGGGCATCGTTTCCGCCGTGGGTCACGTATTGCGATCCCGGCGGCAGCGGCACCGGGAAGAAATGGCAACAGGGGAGAGCATCGCATGAGACGCCTCGCCTTCTTCATTCCGCTCGCGCTGTTCGCGCTGTTCGCAGGGCTAGCTGCATATCAATTGACGCAGCCGAAGACGGACGACGTGCCCAGCCGCATGGTCGGGAGGCCCTTGCCCGCCTTCGAACTTCCCTCCGGAAGGGTAGAAGGGCCCGCGGTTACACAGGCCGATTTCACCGATGGTACGCCCAAACTGCTAAACATATGGGCCACGTGGTGCCTGCCGTGCATCGCCGAGGCGCCGCAGCTCGAGGCGCTGAAGGAAGCGGGCGCACCGATCATCGGCATCGCGATCCGCGATACGCCGGAGGATATCGCGGCGTTTCTGAGCATACATGGTGACCCCTATACCAGGATTGCGATCGACGAGCGTTCGACCGTCCAGCTGGGTATCGGGTCGAGCGGTGTCCCCGAAACCTTCGTCGTCGATGGAGACGGCATCATCCGCCACCAGCATATCGGAGACATCCGTGAAGGCGATGTCGCAGAACTGCTGGAGCGGCTGCGCGAGGCCGGCGAATGATGCGGGGCGTCCTTCTCCTGCTGGCTGCCGCCGTTTCCGGCCTGGGCTTCTCACCGGTGGCGGCGCAAGAGGGACAGGCGGTTTCCATGGCCGACACCCAATTGCCGGATCCCGTGATGGAGGCAGAGGCCCGCGAACTCATGGAGAGCCTGCGTTGCCTCACCTGCCAGTCCCAGTCGATCGCGGATAGCGATGCGGCGATGGCGGCCGATATGCGGCATCTTGTCCGCAGTCGGATGATGGCAGGGGAAACGCCGGAGGAAATCCGCGGCTGGCTGGTCGAGCGTTACGGAGACTATATCAGCTATGCCCCGCCGGCGGGTGGGGGGACCTGGCCGCTCTACGCCATCCCGTTGCTTATCCTGCTGGGCGGAATCGCGCTTTTCGTGCGTCGGACGAGGCGTGGATCGTGAGCTGGCTCGGCGTCGTCTTCCTTGCCGTGGCCGCGTTCCTTGTGGGGGCGCTGCTCCTGCGCGGCGCGCGCAGCTTCTGGACGCTGTTCGCAGCGACGCTGGTTTTCGGACTGGCGGGCTATGCCTGGCAGGGTTCGCCCGGTTACCTGTCGTCACCCCGCGCGGCATCGGATACGGCCACCCGCGCCAATCCCGACCTGATCAACGCCCGGGCGGAGTTTTTCGACGCATCGCACCTGCCTTCGCGCTTCGTCCTGACCGGCGATACCTACGCGCGGCGGGGCGATTACGAGACGGCGAGCGGATTCTACCGGAACGCCGTGGCGGAAAATCCCGATGACGGCGAGGCGTGGCTGGCGCTCGGCGTGGCGCTGGTCGAGTATTCCGGTGGGCGGGGCACGCCCGCGGCGCTTTACGCTTTCCAGCGGGCCCGCGATGCGCTGCCTGGCAACCCCGCGACGGGCTATTTCGCAGGCCTGCCCGAAGTGCGAAGCGGCCGCTTTCCGGAAGCGAGGGAAATCTGGGCAGAGGCTCTGGCATCGGCATCGGACCGTGCCGAGGGACGGGATTACCTTGCCAAACGCATCGCCTCGCTCGACGAGTTGATGGCTGTCATGGCGTCCGCTTCCGGGTCGTAGGACGCTCCCCTGTGTTGCACTGCGGCAATCGCGCTGCTACCCGCGCGCCTTGCTCTGCCCACGGCGCCGCCATGAAAGCCCCGCCAGCAGATGCACGAACGGGTCAGCAACAGGATGTCCCCGACGCATGAGCGACAGCGTACCAACAGCAATCGATCGCGCACCCCCCGGCGGGGCAGTCGGCGGCCATAGCGCCAAGAAAGGCGCGCTGGCCGTGGGCGCGATCGGCATCGTCTTTGGCGACATCGGCACCAGCCCGCTCTACGCCTTCCGCGAGACCTTTGCGGGCACGGCCAATATCGCCATCGACCGCCTGCACGTGCTGGGCGTGGTCAGCCTGATCTTCTGGTCGATGCTGCTGGTCGTCGCGATCCAGTACGTCACCATCCTGATGCGGGCCGACAACAAGGGGCAGGGCGGCAGTCTTGCCCTCGTCGCGCTGCTCAGCCGCCATATCGGCAAGTCGTCCTATGGCTGGCTGGTCGTGCTGCTCGGCGTTTTTGCGACCAGCCTGTTCTATGGCGACAGCATGATTACGCCCGCCATTTCCGTCCTTTCGGCGGTGGAGGGCCTGACCGTGGTGGACGAGGGGCTGGAGCGCTTCGTCATTCCCATCGCGCTGGTCCTGCTTATCTTCCTGTTCATGCTGCAACGCCGCGGAACGGCCAAGGTGGGCGCGCTGTTCGCCCCCGTGATGATCGTCTATTTCATCACCATTGCGGGCCTCGGCCTCAACCAGATCGTCCAGAACCCCGACATCCTGTGGGCGCTGAACCCTTATTACGCGGTGCAGTTCTTCGTGACCGACGGCGTGGTCGCCTTCCTCGCGCTGGGCGCGGTGGTGCTGGCGGTTACGGGGTCGGAGGCGCTCTATTCCGATATGGGGCATTTCGGCCGCGGCCCGATGCGCTTGAGCTGGTTCGGCTTCGTCATGCCGTGCCTGCTGCTCAATTATTTCGGCCAAGGCGCGATGATTGCCAGCCTGCCGCCCGAGGCCGCGGCCGAAGTCGTGCGCAATCCCTTCTTCCTGCTGGCGAGCGAAGAATGGCGCCTGCCGCTGGTGATTCTGGCAACGGTGGCAACCTTCATCGCCAGCCAGGCCGTGATCAGCGGCGCGTTCAGCATCACGCACCAGGCAATGCAGCTGGGTTTCATCCCGCGGCTCTCGATCCGCCATACGAGCGAAACCGAGGCGGGCCAGATCTATATTCCCGTGGTCAACTGGGCGCTGATGGTGGCTGTCATCATCCTGGTGCTGACGTTCCAGAACTCCTCCAACCTTGCCAGCGCATACGGCATCGCCGTGACGGGCGCTGTCACGATCGACACCCTCCTGATGGGCGTGCTGTTCGTGGGCGTGTGGAAATGGAAGTGGTGGTATGCGCTCCCGGTCGTATTGCTGTTCCTGATCGTGGACGGCGCCTATTTCGCGGCGAACCTCGTGAAGATTCCCGATGGCGGCTGGTTCCCGCTGGTCGTCGGTGTGGTGGCCTTCACGTTGCTCACGACCTGGGCGCGGGGCCGCAACATCATGCGCGAGCGGATGACCGAGGTCGCGCTGCCGATCGAGATCTTCGCCAAGAGCGCGAAGAATTCCGCCACCCGCGTTCCCGGCACGGCCATCTTCATGGCATCGAGCACGGCGGGCGTTCCCTCTGCGCTGCTGCACAATATCAAGCACAACAAGGTGCTGCACGAGCGGGTGGTCATCCTGACCGTGCAGATTGCCGACATCCCGTATGTCGATCCCGCGAAACGCTGCGAGTATCACGATCTAGGCGACGGGTTCTTCCGGTCCGTGCTGCATTACGGCTTCATGGAGGCGACCGACGTTCCCACGGGCCTGAAGACCATGCAGCAATGCGGGGGCGAGTTCGACATGATGCAGACCAGCTTCTTCCTCAGCCGGCAGACCCTGCTGCCGAGCGACAACCCGGCCATGCCGATCTGGCGCGAGAAGATCTTTGCCTGGATGCTGCGCAACGCGGCGACGGCGATGGAGTTCTTCAACCTGCCGACCAACCGCGTGGTCGAATTGGGCAGTCAGGTGCGGATCTGACGCTTCCCGGTTCGGCGCAACGGGTTGGATTCGGTTGACGAAGTTGACAGTGCCTTGATTGGTGCTGCCTAGTTTTTCCATGTCAGGTCAGATGCTTGCGCCGGGAAGCGAAGTTGACACTTCTCTCGGGACAGGCGCGAAAAAACCGTCTGTGCCGAGGCAAGCGCGGGCGTCTGGCGGATCACCGATATTCAGGCTGGGAAAGAGCGGGGACAGCCTGCTACCAGACCCGCTTCCCTGTAGGACAGCTTTTATCCGCCGGTGGACGGGTCTTCCTCTATCACCTCGTCCGTCGCCTCCGGGTCGAGGCCGTGCTTCAGCAGCATCGGGATCTGGGTGAAGGTGAACAGGAAGGTCAGCGGCAGGAACACCCACAGCTTCGCCGCCAGCCATCCGCCGAAATCGAGATACCAGCGCAGGAATTCGTTGAGCCCGGCCAGCGCGAGGAAGAACACGCCCCAGTTCCGGCTCAGTTTCAGCCAGCCTTCGTCGGTCAGTCCTTCGAAAGCCGCTTCCAGCAGAATCTTCAGCAGCGCCTTGCCGCGCCATGCGCCGACCAGAAGGGCGACACCGAAGGCGAGGTAGATGATGGTCGGTTTCAGCTGAACGAACAGCGGGTCGCCGAAAAATACGGTCAGCGCGCCGAACCCGACGATCAGCGCGGTCGAGAACCACAGCATCGGGGACACGCGGCCCAGCCGCCATTTCGATACGCCCAGCGCCACCAGCGATGCGGCCATGAAAACCAGCGTGCCGCGGATGACCGCGCCGACTTCGGCCACCGGCTCCGGTTCTTCCGGCGCGAAATAGCGATAGGTCATGAAGAACAGCAGCAGCGGCCCGTAATCGGTCACGATGCTCAGCCAGCCGGAACCCGGCTTCTTCACGTTCTCGGTATCGCGCATCAGGCCACCCCTGCAATCACGCGCGCGACCAGGTCCGGGTCGAAGGGGCGCAGGTCGTCGATCGTCTCGCCCACACCGATGGCGTGGATCGGCAGGCCGTATTGTTCTGCCGCCGCGACCAGCACCCCGCCGCGCGCCGTTCCGTCCAGCTTGGTCATGATGAGGCCGGTCACGCCTGCCACTTCCTTGAACACGTCGATCTGCGACAACGCGTTCTGGCCGTTGGTCGCATCCAGCACCAGCAGAACGTCGTGCGGCGCTTCGGGATTGAGGCGGCCGAGGACCTTTCGGATCTTCGCCAGTTCGTCCATCAGCTCGCGCTTGTTCTGCAGCCGTCCGGCGGTGTCGACCACCAGCGCGTCGATGCCGGTTTCGGTTGCCTGTTTCACGCCGTCGAACACGATGCTGGCCGGATCGCCGCCTTCGGGGCCGCGTATGATCGGCACGCCCACGCGGTCGGCCCATGTGGCCAGCTGGCCGATGGCAGCTGCGCGGAAAGTATCGCCCGCCGCCAGCATGACGCCGTAATCGTCCTCCGTCAGCCAGTGCGCCAGCTTGGCGATGGTGGTGGTCTTGCCCGATCCGTTGACCCCGATCACCAGGATCACCTGCGGGCGGGGGAAGGCGGTGATTTCCAGCGGCTTTGCCACCGGGCGCAGGATGGCGGCGATTTCCTCTGCCACCGCTTCCTTCAGCTCGCGTTCGGTAATTTCGAGGCCGAAACGCCGTTCGCGCAGCTTGCCCTTGATGCGGGCGGCGGCGGACGGGCCGAGATCGGAGACGATCAGCGCGTCCTCCACCTCGTCCAGGGTCGCCTCGTCCAGCCTGGAACTGGGCGTCATGGCGGTGGCGGCGGAGAGGTTGTCCCCCAGCCGTTCCGAAGTCTTGCGGAAACCGCCCAGCAGGCGGTCGGTCCAGCTCGTCTCGCTCACAGGAGAAGGCCCTTTTCGAGTGTCGTCGGTGTGATGGTCAGGATCTGCCCGGCCGCCGTTCCAGCGGGCAGGTCGACCCGCGCGAAGGACGGGCCGTAGCCCGTGCCGTCGCGTTCGGCGAGGACTTCCTGCGGGCTGCCTATCAGACTTTTCAGCCAGTCCTGCCGGACGCGGGACGTCTCGGCGCGCAAGGCGGCGGCGCGCTGCTTTATGATGGCGCGGCCTAGCTGCGGCATTCGCGCTGCGGGCGTGCCCGGGCGGGGGGAATAGGGGAAAATGTGGCCGTGCACGATGCCGAGCTCTTCGATGATGGAGAGGTTGGCCGCATGATGCGCCTCGTTCTCTGTGGGGAAGCCGGCGATGAGGTCCGCCCCGATGGAGATGGCGGGCCGCGCTGCCTTGAGTCGCATCACGAGGTCCACGGCATCGGCGCGGCTGTGGCGGCGCTTCATGCGTTTCAGGATCAGGTCGTGGCCATGCTGCAGCGACAGGTGGAGATGCGGCATCACCCGCGACTCGCCCGTTATCAGGTCGAACAGCAGGGGATCGATCTCGATCCCGTCGACGGAAGACAGGCGCAGGCGCGGCAAGGCGGGGAAGGCGCGCAGGATCCCATCCACCAGCACGCCGAGGCCGGGGCTGCCGGGCAGGTCCTGGCCCCATGACGTCAGGTCCACGCCCGTCAGCACCACTTCGGGTGCGCCCTGTTCCAGATGGCGTTCGACCACACGCAGCACCTCGTCCACGCTGAGCGAGCGGCTGGTCCCGCGGCCCTGCGGGATGACGCAGAACGTGCAGGCATGATCGCATCCGTTCTGGACGCCGATGAAGGCGCGGGTGCGGGCCGGAACGACGGGCGCGTCCTTGATCGGCGCGTTCCAGCTGCGAGGGTCCAGCTTGTCCGTGTTGGCGACCAGGCCGTCGACTTCCGGCATGGCGGCGATTTCCTCGCGCTCGATATCGGCGGCGCATCCGGTGACCAGCAGGCGGGCGTCCGGATTGGCGCGGCGGGCGCGGCGGATGGCCTGCCGGGTCTGGCGCACGGCCTCGCTGGTGACGGCGCAGCTGTTGATGACGACCACGTCCTCGCCCGCCAGCATGGCAGCGATCCGCTCGCTTTCAGAGATGTTGAGGCGGCAACCGAGCGAGATGACCTCGGCGGGTTTTTCCGCAGCGGGATCGGCAGGCGCAGTCACGCGAAATCGTCCCATTCGAAACTGCCGCGGAAGGATTCCTGCGCAGGCCCGGTCATGATGATGCGGTCATCCTCGCGCCATTCGATCTGCAATGTGCCGCCGGGCAGTTCGACCGTGCTGCTCCGGCCCGTCAGCCCGCGCCTGGCTGCCGCGACCGCCGTGGCGCAGGCGCCTGTGCCACACGCACGGGTCAGCCCCGCGCCGCGTTCCCAGACGCGCAGTTTCAGCGCGTTCTCGCCCACCACGCTGGCAACGTTGACGTTGATGCGTTCGGGGAAAAGCTCGTCCTGCTCGATCAGCGGACCAAGCCGGGCGAGGTCCACGCCGTCCACGTCC
Source organism: Altererythrobacter sp. MTPC7 (assembly GCF_042851395.1). Lineage (NCBI taxonomy): Bacteria > Pseudomonadati > Pseudomonadota > Alphaproteobacteria > Sphingomonadales > Erythrobacteraceae > Altererythrobacter > Altererythrobacter sp. MTPC7. Next base: position 116,939 of record NZ_BTGS01000001.1, read on the forward strand.
TCGACGAAGAAGATGGCGTGCGGGTTGCCGACATTGACGGCAGCAGGGTTCGCCAGGTCTTCCCACGCGGTGGGCATGGAGGCGGTATCGACCGGATAGGCGAGCGGAATTGCGTCCCACTCGAAGCGCGGTGTGCCCATGTCGACGCTGGCGCCGCCATCGGACGGCACGACTTCGATCACGGTGTTCGCGGTCTCGACCAGGGCAGGCCTGCCGTGAAGCAGGGCGACCGCGCGCGATGCATTGCCGCAGGCCTCGACCTCGCTGCCGTCGTGGTTGAAGATGCGCATCCGGAAATCTGCCTGCGGTGCGGCGTTCCCCGCTGGCTCCAGCAGGATGAGCTGGTCGCAGCCGATACCGGTATTCCGGTCGGCAAGGGCGCTGGCGATGGCGGGCGTCATGCCGGGTAGCGCGGTTTCCCGCGCGTCGAGCATCACGAAGTCGTTGCCGAGCCCGTGCATCTTGGTGAAGGCGATGCGCATAGCGGCCCTGCATCTATGGGCGGGGACGCGCAACGTAAAGGCCGTGCGGGACTATCCGGCGAGGGACGGGCGCTGCTGCGCTGCGTCACCGGTCTGCGATACGGCACGGGCAGGACCGGTGCGGCTGAGCGCGAGCAGCCTGCGCTCTACGGATGCGGCGGGTTCGGGATAACCGAACAGGAAGCCCTGGCCCGTCCTGATGCCGATGGATTGCAGTGCGCTCAGGATTTCCTCGCTCTCGATCCCCTCGGCCACGATCGGCATGTCCAGCCCTTCGCCCAGCGTGGCGATCGCAGCGACGATTTTCGTGCTGCTGCCGTTTTCGGCGACGTCGGACACGAAGCTGCGATCGATCTTGATCCGGTCGAAGGGAAGCGAGCGGAGCTGCGCCAGGCTGGAATAGCCGGTCCCGAAATCGTCCAGGCTGATCCGGACGCCCTGGTTCTTGAGGCTGGTGATCATCGATCGGACAACACCGATATTCTCGTGCAGGCAGCTTTCCGTAACCTCGATATCGAGCCGCGACGGGGGAAAACCGCTTTCCATCAGCAGTTTCAGGATCTTCTGCGAGAACCACGGATCGCGCAGCTGGACGGGCGAGATGTTGATCGACAGCGTGAGCTGCGAATCCCACTCGCGCGCATCGTCGAACGCCTGTTCGATCAGCGATTCCGACAAGGCCGCGATAACGCCGATGTCTTCTGCGATGGGGATGAAAACCTCGGGGCTGACAAGGCCGTGTTCCGGCGATTTCCAGCGTGCCAGCATCTCGAAACCGGAAATCTCGCCGGTCGCGAGATCGATCTGCTGTTCGTAATAGGGAACGAATTCGCCGCGGCCGATGCCTTCGCGGATGCCGCGTTCCAGTTCGCTGCGGAAACGCAGCTCGTTCTCCATCGGCGCCTCGAACCAGAAGAAGCGGTTCTTGCCGCGCTTCTTCGCCTCGTACATCGCGATATCGGCCTTGTGGATCAGGGCCTGCGCGTCGTGCGGCGATTGCGCCTTCGTGGATTCGTCGCGGTCGGACGCGATGCCGACCGACATGGTAATCTCCGTCTCGCCATTGGGCAGGGCGAAGGGTTCCGCGATGCTTTCGATGATCCGCGTCACCAACTGGTCGATCCGGTTCGGGACCATGCGGTCATAGGAGACCACGATCGCAAATTCATCGCCGCCCAGCCGGGCGAGCAGCGCCTCTGCCGGCAACAGGGTCCGAATCCGGTCGGCAGCCTCGCGCAGGACGAGGTCGCCTGCCAGGTGCCCGTGTATGTCGTTGACCTGCTTGAAATTGTCGAGGTCGATCATGACGAAGGCCACGCTGCGACCGTTGCGGTTGGCCAGCCCTGCAAGCTGGTCGGTGGCGGGCGCGATGCTGCGGCGATTGAGGCAGCCCGTCAGCGGATCGATGTCCGCCAGTTCGCGGGCCCGGCGCTCGGCCTTGCGCCGCTCTGCGACCTCGCGTGTCAGGTCGCGGTGACGCCGCATGATGAAGATGATGAGAGCGATATTGAGCAGCAGGGTCGACACGGTCAGCGGGTCGATTGGTCGCGTGGGAATGCCCGCGATCTGCCGGGATACATGCATCATCAGCTGTCCGCCCGTCCCGACGAACATGATGACGGCCGCCGCCGCAATTCCCAGCGGCACGAAATCGCGCTTCGCCGCGCTCAGGAAGGACCGGCGCTGCCTTGCTTCGGTATCGCGGCTTGTCGTGTACTCATCCACCATGTGAGCATACTCGTGTCTCATGACCCGTGCGCTAGGGCACTATGCTGAAATTCGTGTTAATTTTCGCGTTTGACCTTTGGCCGGGGCCTCCGCATTGCAGGGGCCGACATATCCCGCAACCAATCCGAACCCGCGAGAGGACCGCAATGGCCCGTTACTGGCTGATCAAATCCGAACCCTTCAAGTATAGCTGGGACGATCTCGTCGCAGAGAAGGAAGGCACGTGGGACGGCGTGCGCAACCACCGCGCGAAGAACAACCTTGCCGCAATGGAAGTGGGCGACCAGGCGTTCTTCTACCATTCGCGCGAAGGGCTGGAGATCGTCGGCATCTGTGAGGTCAGTGTGGCGGGGATTACCGATCCGACGGACGAAACCGGCAAATGGGCAGCGGTGAAGGTCGTGCCCAAGACGAAGCTGCCGCATCCCGTCAGCCTAAAACAGATCAAGGCCGAACCGCAGCTTGCCGATTGCGAGCTGGTGCGCCTGTCGCGGCTGTCGGTGGCGGAGATCAAGGAAGACGAGTGGTCCGTCATCATGAGCATGGCCGGCGTCTGAGCGCATCCATGTGCCGACGGTGCGGGAGCCCCCTGTCCCCCGTCGTCAGGCGTCGCGCAGTCCGCTGACCGTCGCCCCGCTGGCGGCAAGCTGTTCGACATCGATCACGCAGTGGATCAGGCGAATACCGCTGCGACCCTCTGCCGCGACAAGCGCGTCGCGAAATTGCTGCGTGGTTTCCGCCCGCGCGCTCCAGCCGCCGAACGATGCGGCAAAGGCTGCAAAGTCGGGATTGGCGAGGCGGGTCGCAGAAACCCGGCCGGGAAATTCGCGCTCCTGGTGCATGCGGATCGTGCCGTACGCGCCATTGTCGACCACGACGACGATCAGGTTTGCGTCGTGCTGCGCGGCGGTTGCCAATTCCTGCCCGTTCATCAGGAAATCGCCGTCGCCTGCCACGGCCACCACCGTGCGATCGGGGTAGCGCAGCGACGCTGCGACCGCGGCCGGAACCCCGTATCCCATCGCCCCGCAAGTGGGGGCCAGCTGCGACGGAAATCCGGCATAGCGCCAATATCGGTGCCACCACCCGGCGAAATTGCCCGCACCGTTGCACACGATCGTATCGGCGGGCAGCGTGTCGCGCATGAAGGTGACACAGGTCGGCAGGTCGAGCGGGAAGGGGCTGTCCGTGCCTTCGGCGGCAGGCAATGCCGCTGCCCATTCCTGCCATTCCGCGTGGGCGGCTGGCCCGGCATCGAAATCCAGCACATCGCCATCGTCCCATAACGCTGCGCTTTCCGCGAATTCGGCCATGTCGGCACAGATGGCGAGATCCGTGCGATAGACGCGGCCCAGTTCCTCGGGATCGGGGTGGACATGAACCAGTTGCTGGCCCGGATGATCGGGCGTCAGCACGGTGTATCCGTCGGTGGTCGCTTCTCCCAGCCGCGCACCGACCGCGATGACCAGGTCGGCGTTCTTTACCCGGTCCACCAGTTTGGGATTGGGGCCGTAGCCTAGGCTGCCGGCATAAACGCGGGAGGCGGGACTGATCGCATCCTGCCGGCGAAACGCGGTGGCGACCGGCAGGCCGACACGCTCTGCAAAGAGCTGGAAATGCTCCCGGGCCTTGGCGTTCCAGCCAGCCCCGCCGATGATGGCGACCGGGCTGGCAGCGTCGCCGATCATCGCCATCAGCGCCTGCATGGCATCGGGGCAGGGGGCCTGCGCGGGGCGGGAAACGGCGGGGCGCGGTGCGGCCTGCGTGGAATCGGACAGCATGTCTTCCGGCAGGGCCAGGACGACCGGGCCGGGCCGACCGGACATGGCAACGGAATAGGCGCGGGCGACGAATTCGGGAATGCGGTCGGCGCTGTCGATACGCGCGGCCCATTTGCAGACGGGTCCGAAGAATGCGGGGAAGTCGATTTCCTGGAACCCTTCGCGTTCGCGCATGTCGCGCGCGACATCGCCGACGAACAGGATCATCGGCTGCGAGTCCTGGTGCGCGACATGGACGCCGATGCTGGCATTGGTCGCCCCCGGACCGCGCGTCACGAAGGCGACGCCCGGCTTGCCGGACCCTGCGGCGTTCATGGCCCCGTCGGCGCAGGCCATGAAGGCGACGCCGCCTTCCTGCCGGCAGGTGACGACATCGATCCCGCTCTGCCCTTCCAGTCCGTCCAGCACCTGCAGGAAGCTTTCACCGGGCACGGTGAAGATGCGGTCGCACCCCTGTTCCTTCAGGCAGTCGACCAGCAGGCGGGCGGCATCGGGCGTCGTCGTTTCTCTCATGCCCGCTGACTAGCCGTGGCGACCCATGGCGGCAATCGCATACGGCCCTGCGTGGCGGTGGAAAACCTCCCGCGGCAGGTGAAGGCACAGGGTTAATGTCCCGCCATGCGACACCGGCGATGGCGGGGGAGCGGAATGGTTAGCAAAACGTTAACCCCTCCATGATGACACGCAGCAGACGCTCTCTCGTCCTGACCGACGAATCCGCCCGCCACCCGTTCCGGGCCATGCTTCCCCCACACGCGCTGGTGGATGCGCCGCCGGTCCAGCTGCGATCGAAATTCATTCCCACGCGCGACGACATTCGCGGGTTTGCCAGCACCTATTTCGCGGCGCTGGCCTTCATGCTGGTCTTCATCGCCTGAAGCAGCAGCGCTTGGCTGCGGGAGTGGTCAGGTGCGGGATGGGGACGTCTGCCTATTCCGCACGGTGCAGGCGCATCCCCAGCCAGGCGGACACCAGGCACATGGCTGCGCTCAGCAGAACCTGCTCCGCAATCGGGACGCCTGCCGCAGTCAGTCCCATGGCGAGCAGCGAACCGCCCACCATTGCGCCGGAATTGACGATGTTGTTCGCCGCGATCGTCCGCGCCGCCTGATCGGTCGAAACGCGCGTCGTCAGGAAGGCGTAGAGCGGCACCACGAACATCCCGCCCGCGATGGAGATCCCCAGCAGGCAGAGCAGCAGCACGGTGGCCATGGGCCACGAGATGAAGGCCGCCACGTCCAGCAATTGCGTCGGCTGGTCCGCCTGCCACAGCTTGCACACGACGTAGAACGCCACCACGAACAGCGCCATGACGAGTACGGATGCAGGCGCGAAACGGGCGGACACCGTGCCTTTCAGCAGCTTGTTCACCGCGACCGAACCGATGGCAACGCCGACGGAAAAGACCACCAGGAACACGCTGGCGACTTCCTTGCTCGCCATGATGACGTTCTTCGCCAGAGGCGGGAACTGGATGAACAGCACCGCCCCGATGGTCCAGAAGAAGCTGATGGCGAGGATGGCGTAATAGACCTGCCGGTCGTCCATCGTCTTGCGGATCAGGCGGGCGGAGGCGCGCAGGATGCGCCAGTCCAGTTTCTCGGTCGCGCCCAGCGGCGGGGCGGCGGGCACTTGCCGTGCGGAGATGTAGCCGAGGATGGAGACCCCGATAATGCCGGCCGCAGCGTATTCGACCGGGATCCATCCGGCCAGGATCGTCCCGGCGAGAATCGCGACATAGGTCCCCGCCTCGACCAGGCCCGTCCCGGCGAGCACTTCTTCCTTGCGCAGGTGCTGCGGCAGGATCGCGTATTTGATCGGCCCCAGGAATGTCGACTGCACGCCGGTCAGGAACAGGGCGAACAGCATCAGGATGATGGGGAAGCTGGTGTCGATCGTCATGAAGCCCAGCGGGATGGAGACCGGCATGACATAGCCGCGCCATGCCAGATACAGGCCGCTCGCCCCGATCAGCATCAGGCCGATCTCGCACAGTTTCACGATGCGGATGATGCGCGCCTTGTCCCGCATGTCGGCCAGTTGCCCGGCCAGCGCCGACAGGATGAAGAAAGGCAGGATGAACAGGCCCGACGCGACCGCGCTGAACAATCCTTCCGCCTCTTCGGAATTATAGACCTGGTACACCACGAACAGGACCATCGCGGTCTTGTACAGGTTGTCGTTGAACGCATTGAAAAGCTGCGTGACGAAGAGGGGCAGGAACCGGCGGCGGCCCAGGAGTTTGGCAGTCGTCAAGAAATGTCCCCGATCGCGGGCGCGGAATTTTTTGCCGCATACCCAGGTAGCGCCTCTTCTAGCTGCAAGCGGGGTGCGGACAAGGGCGAACAGGTTCTTTTGCGCAGCCGCCCATTGGGCTAGGGGGGCTCAATACGCCATGCTGACCCTTCCCAACATACTCACCCTGTCGCGCATCTTCGCCGTGCCGCTGCTGGCTTTCCTGCTGTGGTGGCCCGGCTGGACGGCGGGCTATGCGATGGGGTTCGTGCTTTACGGCATCATCGCGCTGACCGATTATCTCGACGGCTATCTCGCACGGGCGCAGGGCGCGGTATCGAAACTGGGCATTTTCCTCGATCCGATCGCGGACAAGATCATGGTCGCCGCCGTCATACTGGTTCTGACGGCGCAGGGGTTCCTGCGCGGCCCGGTCGTCGGGGATTTCCACGTTATTGCGGGGCTCATCATCCTGGTGCGGGAAATCGCCGTGTCGGGCCTGCGCGAATTTCTTGCCGGGCTGCAGGTCTCCGTGCCGGTCACGCGGCTGGCGAAATGGAAAACGACGCTGCAATTGCTGGCGCTGGGTGCCCTGATAGCAGGGGGCGCCGTGCCGGAATATCAGTGGGTGCACCTGACGGGGCTCGCCGCGCTGTGGGGGGCAGCCATCCTGACGCTGGTGACGGGCTGGGATTACCTGCGCGTCGGCCTCAAGCACATGGATTGAGCGAGGGGTAGACGGTTCGCGTCAGCGCATCGTCCCGGCGGCCTGGTGCAGATTGCCGACCAACGGGATGCCGAAGCGGTCGCGCGGGTCGTGCTGGTCGAAATCTTCCCCTGCTAGTGCATAGCCGAGCGCTTCGACGGCAGCGGTGTGCAGCGGTACGTCGAACTTGATCCCGGCGTTCTTCTCGATCCGCCAGACGACGTGTCCCGTCATCGGAACCGCGTCGCTGATGTCGAGATCGACACGGCTGCCTTCCTCGATCCGGTCGAAACATTCGATCATGCAGCCGCCGCTGGAGAGGTTGTAGAGCGTCACGTAGCGGCGTTCACCATCCACGCGGCACGCGATTTCCTTGTCCATGGACAGGCGGTTGTAAGAGCGCATTCGTAGTTCCTTCGCGACATGGCCGTTAAAATCCCGAGGCCATAAGGACTACTGCTATTCCCAATTTGCGAATATTTCGTGAATCAGGAAAACCGGACAATTAAACGCGAGATTTCTATCCGGCGCGCAGTTCTTCTGCCAGCAGGCGGAATTCCTCTGCCCGCGGACTGTTCCTGCGCCAGATTAGCGCGATGTCTCGCGTGTCGTTACTTGTCGTCAGCGGCCTAGCGACGACATCGGTCCCCTCGAGGATTCCGGCATCCAGCGCCATCTGCGGCAACATGGTCCAGCCGAGCCCGTTGTCGACCATCTGGACCAGCGTATGCAGGCTGGTGCCGATCATGGCCGCATTGCCTTTCAGGCCAGGGCGGTTGCAGGCCGCCAGCGCATGGTCCCGCAAGCAATGCCCGTCCTCCAGCATCAGCAGGCGGCCCTCGTCGATCGCAGAGGGGCGGATCGTGTCCGGCGGGTCGCGCGGATCGTCTTTCGGCATCGCGATCAGCAGGCGGTCTTCCGCGATAATCTCGCTCTCGCTGTCCCCGATCGGGAAGGGCAGGGCCAGCAGGACGCAGTCGACGCGTCCGTGCTGCAGAGATTCCACCGCATCCGCACTGGTTTCCTCGCGCAGGAACAGGTTGAGTTCCGGGCGCTCCGTCCGCAGGCGCGGCAGGATCTTGGGCAGCAGGAACGGCGCGATGGTGGGGATCACGCTCATCCGCAGCGTTCCGGCAAGGGGCTTGCCTGCGGCCTGCACAAGGTCGGACAATTCCTCCGCCTCGCGCAGCAGGCGATGCGCCTTTTCCACCACCTGGTTGCCCAGCGGCGTGAACCGCACGACCCGGCGCGTGCGTTCGACCAGCACGGTATCCAGCAGCGATTCCAGTTCGCGAATGCCCGCCGACAGCGTCGATTGCGAGACGAAACTCGCCTCCGCCGCGCGGCCGAAATGCCCGTGCTCGTGCAGCGCGACCAGATATTGCAGCTGCTTGATTGTGGGAAGGTAGGTGCTCACCCTGGACGTTATCCGGCTGCCTGGGGCGCCGCATCGTCGGCAGCGCTTTGTGCCATGTCGCCCGCCATCGCATCGACATCGGTCATGTGCAGCTTGCCCTTGCGAACGGCGAAGGCGGTCTTGCCCTCGACCAGAGCAAGCGCGTCCTTGCCGAACACCTCGTATCGCCATCCTTCCAGGATCGGCAGGTCGCGCACGCCTGCCGCCAGCGCCTCCATCTCGTTCGATTTCGTGAGCAGGCGCGAGGCGATGTCGATTTCCCGGCTGCGAATTTTCAGCAGCAGCTTGAGGAGGTCGGCGACCAGTGCGCCTTCCTTGCCCAGCGGGGCGCCGCGCTTCTGTTTTTCGGGCAGTTCCGACTTCGGCATCGGCTCGGCGTTTTCCAGCACCTTCATCAGGCGCTTGCCGATGTCGTTGTCCTTCCACGCATTCGACAGGCCGCGCACCTTTGCCAGGTCGGCTTGTTTCTTCGGCGGATGCGCGGCGACATCGGCCAGCGTTTCGTCCCGCATGATGCGTCCGCGCGGCAGGTTCTTGTGTTTCGCCTCGCCCTCGCGCCATGCGGCCAGCGCCTTCAGGCGACCCAGCACCTGCGGATTGCGGCCCTGCGACTTGATCCGGCGCCAGGCGACGCTCTCGTCATTCTCGTAATTGGCCGGATCCGCGAGCTTTTCCATTTCCGCATTCAGCCAACCGCCGCGCCCGGTCTTGATCAGCTTCTTCAGGATCATCGGGAAGATCTGCGCCAGGTAGGTCACGTCGCCGATGGCATACTCGATCTGCCGGTCCGTCAGGGGGCGGCGGCTCCAGTCGGTGAAGCGCGCGCCCTTGTCGATCGTCTTGCCCAGCCAGCTTTCGACGAGGTTCGCATAACCGATCTGTTCCGACTGGCTGATCGCCATCATCGCGATCTGCGTGTCGAAGATTGGGTGGGGCGTCTTTCCGGTGAAGTTGTAGACGATCTCCACATCCTGTCCCCCGGCGTGGAAGATTTTCAGCACGTCCTCGTTATCGGTCAGCAGGTCCCACAGCGGAGCCAGGTCGATACCGTCGGCCAGCGGGTCGATGGCGGCGGCCTCTTCCTCGTTGCCGATCTGGACCAGGCACAGTTCCGGCCAGTAGGTGTTCTCGCGCATGAATTCGGTGTCGACGCACACGAATTCGCCTTCGCCGAGGCGGTCGCACAGGTCTGCCAAGCGGTCGGTGGTGGTAATCAGGTCGTGGATTTTCATACGTCTTTCTTTTCTTTCACATGGGCGGAGTACCGCCCTCGCGAGAATGCCGATATGCCAGGGTAATCTTGACAAACCGGCACGCATCGCCTGTTAGCGCGCGCGTCCGGGACGGCGTTATGCTACGGTCGTTCCATGCGCACTCGCAGCGCCACTAGCCTTATCCCGAGAGAATGGAAGCCGGTAAACCATGCACGCCTATCGTTCCCACAATTGCGCCCAGCTGACAAAAGCGAATGTCGGCGACACCGTCCGCCTGTCGGGCTGGGTGCACAACAAGCGCGATCACGGCGGCGTCCTGTTCGTCGACCTGCGCGATCATTATGGCATCACGCAGATCGTGGCGGACGAGGACAGCCAGGCGCTGCCCATCCTCGACCGGCTGAAACTGGAAAGCGTCATCACCATTGATGGCGAGGTGAAGGCACGCGACGATGCGGCGGTGAACCCGAACCTGCCGACCGGCGAGATCGAGGTTTTCGCCCGCTCCGTGGAAATCCAGAGCCGCGCGGAAGAACTGCCGCTAATCGTGAACTCGGCCGAGGATTATCCCGAGGACATTCGCCTGAAATACCGCTTCGTCGACCTGCGGCGCGAGCGTGTGCACAACAACATCGTCCTGCGCAGCCAGGTCATTTCATCCCTGCGCCACCGGATGCAGGACCAGGGCTTCTTCGAATACCAGACACCGATCCTGGCCGCGTCCAGCCCGGAAGGCGCGCGCGACTACATCGTGCCAAGCCGCCTGCATCCCGGCACGTTCTACGCGCTTCCGCAGGCCCCGCAGATGTTCAAGCAGCTGCTGATGGTCGCCGGTTTCGACCGCTATTTCCAGATCGCGCCGTGCTTCCGCGACGAAGACCTGCGCGCCGATCGCAGCCCCGAATTCTACCAGCTCGATTTCGAGATGAGCTTCGTGACGCAGGAAGACGTCTTCCAGGCGATCGAGCCGGTGCTGGCCGGCGTGTTCGAGGAATTCAGCGGCGGCAAGTCGGTGACGCCCGCCGGCACGTTCCCGCGCATCCCCTATGCAGACGCGATGCTCAAATACGGCACGGACAAGCCGGACCTGCGCAACCCGCTGGAAATCAGCGACGTGACTTCGCATTTCGAGAGCAGCGGTTTCGGCCTGTTCGAGAAGATCGTCGGCGGCGGGGGCAAGGTCCGCGTCGTGCCTGCGCCGAATACGCATGAAAAGAGCCGCAAGTTCTTCGACGAGATGAACGACTGGGCGCGCAAGGAAGGCTTTGCCGGCCTCGGCTATGTCACCCGCAAGGGCGGCGAGTTCGGCGGACCCATCGCCAAGAACCACGGGCCGGAAAACATGGCGAAGCTCTATGACGAGCTGGGCCTTGGCGAAAATGACGGCCTGTTCTTCGCCGCGGGCAAGGAAAAGGAAGCAGCCAAGCTGGCAGGTGCTGCACGCACGCGCGTGGGCGAGGTTCTGGACCTGATCGAGCAAGGCTGTTTCAAGTTCTGCTGGATCGTCGATTTCCCGATGTTCGAATATGACGAGGAACAGAAGAAGGTCGATTTCAGCCACAACCCGTTCTCCATGCCGCAGGGCGAGATGGAAGCGCTGGAAACGAAGGACCCGCTCGACATCCTGGCATGGCAGTACGACATCGTCTGCAACGGCTATGAACTGTCCTCGGGCGCGATCCGGAACCACAAGCCGGAAATCATGTACAAGGCGTTCGAGATCGCCGGTTACGACCAGGCGACGGTGGACCGCGAGTTTTCCGGCATGATCGAGGCGTTCAAGCTGGGCGCACCGCCGCACGGCGGCTCCGCACCGGGGATCGACCGCATCGTCATGCTGCTGGCGGACGAGCCGAACATTCGCGAAGTGATTGCCTTCCCGCTCAACCAGAAGGCGCAGGACCTGATGATGGGCGCGCCGAGCCAGGTTGCCCCGCAGCAATTGCGCGATGTGCATATCCGCACGGTCGAGCCGCCGAAGAAGGAAGGCGAGGCCCCAGCAAAGCGGGTCGATACCGCCGGAAACTGATCCGGACTTATTAGGACACCAAAAAGGGCGCGAAGGTCTTCCGCGCCCTTTCTGTTTTTTAAAGCTGTCCGACTGGTCAGTCGTACTGCTTCTCGATCATGTCGCCGAACTGCTCGCCTTCGCAGATTTCCGCGTAGCACTGCTGGACCACGCTGCGTTCCTGCGGCTCGAGATCGTCGCTATCGAGTGCGCTCTCGAACTTGCCCTTGAGGTAGTCCTCGCCTTCCTCGACACGCTCTGCCGCAGCTTCGTCGCCGCTTTCGAACATATCGGTGATGCTGGCCCACATCTGGTGTGCTTCACCGGTCATCGTGCCCTTGGTCACCAGTTCCTCGCCCTGCTGCTGCAGTTGCGCATTCATGTTGGCGAGTGTCTGTTCGCGCTGCTGTACGCGCTGTCCCAGTGCCTGTTTCAACTGGGCGCTGTCGGCCTTCTCTGCCGCCTTGCGGTAACCTTCGACCGAATCGAAGGTGGTGTCGACGAGGCTTTTGAAAGTCGGGCTGCTCATTGGTAGTCTCCTGTATTCTCTCAACAATCAACCAATGCGCAGAAGGCCATCCGGGTCCGGACCCGTTACTCCGACTGGCGCAATTTGCGGACGGCCTGGCGCAGCTTCCGCTCCGGCACGGGATGCGTCTGTCATCGAGGGCAGGGGGCGGGGCGCAACGGGCACTTGCGCAGCCCTGCCGCGTTCATTAGGGCGACAGCTAACCGATTAACTCCCCAAAGAGAGGGTCTGATTTCATGAGTGATACCCCCGAACGCGTCCAGAAGATCGTTGTCGAGCACCTCGGTGTCGAAGCCGACAAGGTCACGCAGGAAGCAAGCTTCATCGACGATTTTGGCGCCGACAGCCTCGACATCGTCGAACTGGTGATGGCTTTCGAAGAAGAATTCGGCGTGGAAATCCCCGATGACGCGGCCGAGAAGATCACCACCGTGGGCGATGCCACGAAGTACATCGAAGAGCACAAGGGCTGATTTGGCGGCCGCCTGCCCCGGTAGACGGCCCCATATCCCTTACCCCGCGCCAAGAAGCGAGGGTTGCGTCAGGCTCGACCCGGAAGCGGGCCGGGCCTGCCGTGTTTTTGAAGAGCCCGCACGTGCGACGGTTTGTTTGACGGAGAATATGTGATGCGGCGTGTCGTCGTTACCGGACTTGGCCTTGTCACCCCGCTGGGCGGGGACGTGGATACCACCTGGAAGAACCTGATCGCGGGTGAGAGCGGGGCTGGCACCATCACCCGCTTCGATCCGGCCGACCAGAAGTGCAAGATCGCCTGCGAGGTAAAGCCGGCGGACCATCCCTGGGGCTTCGACCCGAACAAGCGCGTCGACCACAAGATCCAGCGACAGGTCGATCCCTTCATCGTCTACGGCATCGATGCCGCCGGACAGGCGCTGGAAGATGCCGGCCTGACCGACATGAGCGAGGAAGAAAAGCGCCGCACGGGCTGCTCCATCGGGTCCGGCATTGGCGGCCTGCCGGGAATCGAGAAGGAATCGATCGTCCTGCACGAACGCGGGCCGGGCCGTGTCTCGCCGCACTTCGTCCACGGGCGCCTGATCAATCTCGTCACCGGGCAGGTGCAGATCCAGCACGGCTTCATGGGGCCGAACCACGCGGTCGTGACGGCCTGCTCGACCGGCGCGCATTCCATCGGCGATGCCGCGCGCATGATCCGCGACGACGATGCCGACGTGATGCTGGCAGGCGGCGCGGAAAGCACCGTCAACCCGCTGGGCATTGCAGGCTTCGCCCAGGCGCGCGCGCTCAACATGAGCATGAACGACCGCCCGGCGGAGGCCAGCCGCCCCTATGACAAGGACCGCGACGGCTTCGTCATGGGCGAAGGCGCTGGCGTTGTCGTGCTCGAGGAATACGAGCGCGCCAAGGCACGCGGTGCGACCATTTATGGCGAGGTCGTGGGCTATGGCCTGTCGGGCGATGCCTATCACGTCACCGCTCCGCATCCCGATGGCCTCGGCGCGCAGCTGGCGATGGAAATGGCACTGCGCAAGGCCGGGATGGACGGCAGCGAGATCGACTACGTCAACGCCCACGGAACCAGCACCATGGCCGACACGATCGAACTGGCCGCGGTAAAGCGCGTGCTGGGCGACGATCTGGGCGGTGCCAGCATGAGCAGCACAAAATCCTCCATCGGCCACTTGCTGGGCGGTGCGGGCGCGGTGGAGGCAATCTTCTGCCTGCTCGCCATGCGCGACGGCATCGTTCCCCCGACGCTGAACCTGCACAACCCCGACGAAGGGACGGAGGGCGTCGACCTGGTCCCGCTGAAGGCGAAGGAGCGCGAGGTTCGCGCCGTGCTGAACAACAGCTTCGGCTTCGGCGGCACCAATGCCTCGCTCGTCATGCGGAAGGCCGACTGACCCGATGAAAGGCGTGAAAGGCCTGCTGGCGATTGCCGCGCTGGTCGCGCTGGCCGGCATCGCATGGCTGGGCAGCGGCTGGTGGGTCGGCAGTCAGGTCGAGGAGGAGACGAGCTTCATCGTGCCTTCGGGCGCGACGCTGACATCCGTTGCAGGCAAGCTGGAGGAAGAAGGCCTGATCGGTTCTGCCGACGGTTTCCTGCTGCGCGCCAAAATCCTCGGCAGCGGCGATCCGGTAAAGGCCGGCGAGTTCCTCGTGCCCGAAGGCGCGACCGCCTCGACCATGCTCGATACGTTCCAGCATGGCGAGACGATCAACCGCTTCGTCACCATTCCCGAAGGCACGCCGTCCATCGTCGTGCACGAAATCCTGATGGCAGAGCCCCTGTTGACGGGCGAGATACCGGTCCCGGTCGAAGGCAGCGTCCTGCCCGACACCTACAGCTTCGAACGCGGGGAGGATCGCACGGCCGTCCTTGCCCGGATGCAGGCGGCGATGCGCAATTACCTGGCCGAAGCCTGGCCAAAACGCACATCCGACATCGCCGTCGACACGATCGAGGAAGCGGTCACGCTTGCCAGCATCGTCGAGAAAGAGACAGGCGTCGCGCGGGAACGGCGGATGGTGGCAGGCCTTTATTCCAACCGCGTAAAGACCGGGATGCTGCTGCAGGCCGATCCCACGATCATCTATCCCATCACGAAGGGCAAGCCGCTGGGCCGCCGCATCCGCCAGTCGGAAATCGCCGCGATCAACGGATATAACACCTACACCCGCACCGGCCTGCCAGAGGGTCCGATCACCAATCCCGGGCGCGAGGCAATCGCGGCCGTGCTGGACCCGGCGGAAACGGACGCGGTGTACATGGTGGCCGACGGGACGGGCGGCCATAAATTCGCCAGGACGCTGGCCGAACATAACGCCAATGTTGAGGAATGGTATTCCCTCCGCCGCGAGCGGGGCGAGATGTGAGCGGAACGCCCGCAGTCGCCGATACTACGGACTTGGCGGACACCGATCCCTTCATCCTGACCGCCCGGCTCCCGGCCGACCTTCACAGCTGGGCGACCGGCCTGCGGACCGAGCATTTCCCGCCGGAGCGCAATTATCTCGAAGCGCATGTCACCCTGTTCCACGCGCTGCCGCCGCAATGCGGAGACGAGATTGCGGAGGTGCTGTCACGGGTTGCAGCGCAGACCGCGCCCGTCCCTGCGCGGCTGCTTGGTATCATGTCGCTGGGCGGCGGGACCGCGCTGAAACTGGAAAGTCCGGCCATGCTGGCGCTGCGCGACGAGATCGCGGAGCGGTTCCACGGAATGCTGACGAAACAGGACCAGCACCGGCCCCGGCTGCACGTGACGATCCAGAACAAGGTAACATCGAAAGAGGCAAAGGCTTTGCAGGCGCAGCTGGAGGGCAGGGTCGAGGAACGCGCCTTCGCCTTTCGTGGGCTCGAACTGTTCCGATATCGCGGGGGACCGTGGGAAAAGGTCCGCGATTTCGCCTTCCGCGGATAAAACCGGGCCCGAGAGCGAGCGAAGGCAAAACGCGCTGTTGACCGGAGGAAAACGCCGCCGTAAGAGCGCCGCCTGCCGCGAGCCACATTGGCTCGCCTGGCCCTGCGGGGCGGAGTAGCTCAGGTGGTTAGAGCAGCGGAATCATAATCCGCGTGTCGGGGGTTCGAGTCCCTCCTCCGCTACCATTTTTCAACGAGATGTTTTCGTCGCACCGGAGGCGTTTAGCGCGCTCTATCGGTCCAGCGTTCCGAGGAATTCGGTCAGTAACCGCGAGCATTCCTCCGGCCTTTCCTGCTGGGTCCAGTGGCCGCAGCCCTCCAGCATGTGCAGACCTCTGAGGTCCGGGAGCAGCGTCTTCATCGTTTCGATTGGCGCGCGACCCGCCAGCCTGGTGGCGAGGTCGCGGGTACCGCCGATGAACAGGCTGGGCTGCTTGATGACGTGGCTGTCCAGCCCGCTCAGCATCTCGTGATCGCGGCGCCGGTTGCGATATCGGTTCAAGGGGCCGCGAAATCCGGAAGCTGCAAATTGCGAGGCGAGATAAGCGACGTCTTCCTCGCCAAGCCAGGGGAGGGGCATTTGCGGTTCGGGCAGCCCTTTCAGCAAGCCGTCGCCCGGTTTCTTGTCCGTCGGCCAGGTGCCATCCGGTGCGTCGCCCGAAATCGCGTAGTAGAACCGCCGTATCGTGGCGGCCGGATCGTCTTCCAGTTCCGCCTCAGCAATGCCTTCCTGCTGGAAATCGACGATGTAGAAATAGCGTCCGCGCTTCGTGAAGACTTCGTCATGGACGATGTCGGTCGGGACGTCTCCGGGCGCGGAATGCGGGACGGACAGGCCGGCGACCGCGCGAAAGGTCGAAGGATGCACCAGGGCCGATGTCCATGCGATGGGTGCGCCCCAGTCATGCCCGACGATGACCGCCGGAGCATCGGGAGAGAGCGCCTGCGCCAGGCGCGCACAGTCCCCGGCCAGTTCCTTTAGCGAGTAGGCCGCGATCCCGTCCGGTGCGGAGGAACCGCCATAGCCGCGAACATCCATCGCGGCGACGCGGTATCCTGCTGCGGCAAGGGCGGGGATCTGCGCCCGCCAGTTATACCAGCTTTCCGGGAAGCCGTGGACGAGGAGGACCAGCGGTCCTTCCCCCATCTCGGCATAGCGCACGGTGATGCCGGGCACCGCCCGTCCAGACCTGCTTGCCGAATTTCCCGCTTCTCCGCTTCCATGGCGGTGGAACGCGCGAAGGGGGCCGCCGTTGGTGTCGTAACTTCTCAAGGTGCCTATGCTCTCCGACCGGGAGAGTTTCCCAATGCCGGGCACCGCAGACAGGAAAGCGAAGCCATGAGCACCATCCAGACGAACAACCCCGCGACCAAGCAGCCGCTCGAAACCTACGACATCATGGACGAGGCGGAAGCTATCGGAAAGGTCGAGGCGGCGCATGAAGCCTTCCTCGAATGGCGCAAGAAAAGCCACGAGGAGCGCGCGCCCTATCTGCGCAAGATTGCCGAGGTGCTGCGCGCCAATTCGGACAAGTTCTCGCAGCTTATGACCGACGAAATGGGCAAGCTGCTGAAGGACGGAAAGACCGAGGTCGAGATTTGCGCCCGCATCTTCGAATATACCGCCGATAACGGTCCTGAAGCGCTGGCCGACGAAGAGCGCAAGCACAGCGGCGGCAAGAAGCGCGGTATCGTGACCTATTCGCCCATCGGTGTGATCTACAGCATCCAGCCGTGGAATTTCCCCGTCTACCAGCCGTCCCGCGTGCTTGCCGCCAACCTGATGGCCGGCAATGCCTGCATTCTGAAGCACGCATCGATCTGCACGGGCAGCGGCCTGCTGCTGCGCGACCTGTGCCTGGAAGCGGGCCTGCCCAAGGGCCTGTTCGACGTGATCCTGGTGGGGCACGACCTCTCGGACAAGATCATTGCCCACGACCTGGTGCGCGCGGTGACCATGACGGGCAGCGACGGGGCCGGCAGCCATATCGGCGAAACCGCTGCCAGCAATCTCAAGAAGACCGTCCTCGAACTGGGATCGAACGATGCGTATCTCGTGCTGGAGGATGCCGACATCGAACTGGCGGTAAAAACCTGCGTGCAGGGCCGCCTCTACAATAACGGTGAAACCTGCGTGTCGGCAAAGCGGTTCGTGGTGACCGATGCCGTCTATGACGACTTCGTGTCCGCCTTTGTCGAGCAGATGAAGGCAGTCACCATGGGCGATCCGAACAAGGAAGACACCCAGCTCGGCCCGGTATCGGGGAAGGACCAGTTCGACACGCTGGTGGAACAGGTCGGCAAGAGCATCGATGCCGGTGCGACCGTGCTGTGCGGCGGCGATCCGGACGAGAATGCGGACGGATATTATTATCCCGCCACGGTCCTGGCCGACTGCAAGCCGGGCATGCCCGCCTATGACGACGAACTGTTCGGCCCTGTCGCCTCGATCATCCGTGCCAAGGACGACGAAGACGCCATGCGCATCGCCAATGACAGCCGCTACGGCCTTGGCGGCGGTATCTTCACGAAGGACGAGGACAAGGCGATCCGGCTGGCGCGGGACCACTTCGATACCGGCATGGTCCGGATCAATTCCTTCGGTGCTGCCGATCCGAACATGCCGTTCGGCGGTGTGAAGGATTCCGGATACGGCCGCGAACATGGCGGTTTCGGGATGAAGGAATTCGTCAATGCGAAGGCCATCTTCCTGCCGTGAGCAGGACCGCGCCTCGACCCAAACCGGAAATCCAAGGAAACTATATCATGAAAATTCTCGTCGCCGGCTCGACCGGCAATACCGGCCAGCGCCTCGTCCATGAACTGAAGGAGCGAGGGCACGATCCCGTCGCGATGGTTCGTGACAACTCCGACACCTCCGGCCTGCCGGAAGGGGTGGAGCAGCGAATCGACGACCTTGCCGATCTGTCAGACAGCGTTGTGGACGGCTGCGAAGTCGTGATCTTCGCCGCCGGATCGGGCGGCGATACGTCTGCCGAAATGACCGACAAGATCGACCGCGACGGCGCGAAGGCGCTGATCGACCAGTCGGTAGCCAAGGGCGTCCGCCGCTTCGTCATGCTCAGCAGCATCGGGGCGGGCGATCCCGATCCGGACAGCGACCTCGCGCATTACCTCCAGGCAAAGCACGAGGCGGACGAGCATCTGATGAAGACGGACCTGGAATATGCGATCCTGCGTCCGGTAGCCCTGACCGATGACGGTCCGACCGGCGAAATACGCCTTGGCGACAATGTGGACCCGAAAGGCGAGGCCGCGCGCGGCGATGTCGCCAAGGTGCTGGCCGATGCTGCAGAATCGCCCGATTGGGTGGGCAAGGTGCTGGCGATGGAAACCATCTCCTGAAGCTTGCGAGCATATTCGCGCGTCATGGCCGTTCCCCTATCCGGGAGCGGCCATTTCGCGTTTCCCATGTGAACAATTACGTATCCGCCATGTTGCGGTGCAGCACACATCCCGTATGCATACAGGCATGAGCGCACGATCCCCCCTCGGTCCGCCGCCGCGACTGGACAGTCTGGGCACGCTTGCGCTGTTTCTCGATTTCGACGGAACCCTCGTTGCCATTGCGGACGAACCGGGGGCAATCGAGGTGCCCGCGGATCTCGGACAGCGATTGGCGACGCGCAATTCGTCGATGGACGGGGGCCTTGCCCTGGTGACGGGCAGGCCGCTCGCGGAAATCAGCGAGTTCCTCGGCGAGCCGCGCATCGACCGGGCAGGCTCGCACGGGAGCCATGTGATTGCCGATGACGGCACGGTCCTGCGTTCCGCCGACCCCATCGCGAACGACGTGAAAGATCAGCTGCAAGACTATGCACGGCGCAATGATCTTTATTTCGAGAACAAGCCGCACGGCGCAGGGCTTCATTCGCGCAAGAATCCCGAAGGGTTCGATGCCATGGTCCAGTTCGGCCGCGATGTTGCGCGCGATGCGGGGCTGTCCTGCAAGGTCGGCAAGCATGTCATCGAGCTGGTCCAGCCCGGTACGGGAAAGGACGGTGCTGTCCGGCTGTTGATGCAGCAACCCGGCCGGGCCGGGGCCATGCCCGTCTTCATCGGGGACGACATCACGGACGAAGACGGTTTCCGCGCGTGCGAGGAAGCAGGCGGCTTCGGCATTGCAGTAGGTGAAAGACCGAGCGAGGCGGCCCGTTACCGCCTTGCCGGCGTGAAAGAGGTTTATGAATGGCTGAAACTGTGACCCCGCCCGGCGAAAAGCGGCAGGGGAACCTGGAGCTGTGGCCGATCGGCAATTGCCAGGTCAGCGGGCTGGTCGATGAAACGGGCGCGCTGGTCTGGGGCTGCGTGCCCCGCGTCGATGGCGACCCGGTGTTCTGCTCGCTGCTGAACGGCGACAACCGCGATGCGGGCACATGGCGTTTCGAACTGGAAGGGCAGGTCTCCGCCAGCCAGAGCTATATCCGCAACACGCCCATCCTGCTGACGCGGCTGGAGGCGGAGGACGGCAGCGCCGCGGAAGTGCTGGACTTCTGCCCGCGCTACGAAGGCAAGGGGCGGATGTACCGGCCCGTCGCCTATGCCCGGATCGTGCGTCCGATCGCAGGCAATCCGCGCCTGAAAGTCGTGCTGCGCCTGCTCAGGAATTACGGCGCGCAGGTCGCGGAGACGACCAGCGGCACCAATCATGTCCGCTACCTGACCGGCCAGCAGGCCCTGCGGCTCAGCACCGATGCGCCTGTCGGATATGTCATGGAACAGCGCAGCTTCCGGCTGGAAGAGGACACGCATTTCTTCCTCGGCCCGGACGAGCCCTTCATGGGCAATCTGCGCGAGGAAATCCGCCGGATGGAGCAGTCCACCCGCAAATACTGGCAGACCTGGGTCCGCGGCCTTGCCACCCCGTTCGAATGGCAGGACGAGGTTATCCGCTGCGCGATCACGCTGAAGCTGTGCCAGCACGAGGAAACGGGCGCCATCGTCGCCGCGCTGACGACCTCCATCCCCGAAGCTGCGCATTCGGAGCGCAACTGGGACTACCGTTACTGCTGGATCCGCGATTCCTACTACACGGTGCAGGCCCTCAACCGCCTGGGCGCGCTGGATGTGCTGGAGAAATATCTCGGCTATCTGCGCAACATCGTCGACGGCGCGAAGGGTGGCCAGATCCAGCCGCTCTATTCCGTCATGGGCGAAAGCGAGCTGGACGAGACGACCGCATCGCATCTTGCGGGCTATCGCGGCATGGGGCCGGTGCGGCGGGGCAATGCCGCCTACAAACAGGTGCAGCACGACTGCTATGGCCAGATCGTCCTGCCGACCGTGCAGGGCTTCCTCGACAAGCGTTTGCTGCGGATCGCCGACGACCACGATTTCGAAAGCCTGGAACAGGTCGGAGAAATGGCGTGGAAGATGCACGACCAGCCTGATGCCGGCCTGTGGGAATTCCGCACCCGGCAGGAAGTACACACCTATTCCGCCGTGATGAGCTGGGCCGCCTGCGATCGGCTGGCGCGCACTGCAAGGCTGATCGGGAAGGCCGACCGCGCCGGACTGTGGCAGGAGAGGGCGGACCAGGTTCGCGCCACGATCGAGGACAAGGCGTGGGTCGAAGGCGACGGCAATGGCAATCACGGCCATTACAAGGCTAGTTTCGAGAGCGATTATCTCGATGCCAGCCTGCTGCAGATGATCGACCTGAAATTCCTGATGCCGGAAGACCCGCGGTTCAAATCGACGTTCGAGGCGATCGAGAAGGAATTGCGGCGCGGTTCGCACATGCTGCGATATGCGGCAGAAGACGATTTCGGCGCGCCCGAGACCGCGTTCAATGTCTGCACGTTCTGGCTGATCGAGGCGCTGCATCTCGCCGGGCGCAGCGAGGAAGCGCACGGCCTGTTCTCCACCATGCTGGGGCATACGACGGGGTCCGGAATGCTGAGCGAGGACCTCGACTGGGAAAGCGGCGAACTTTGGGGGAACTTCCCCCAGACCTACTCGCTGGTGGGTATAATCAATTGCGCCGGATTGCTGTCCAAACCGTGGAGTGAAGTGCGTTGAGCCGACTGGTCGTCATCTCGAACCGCGTCGCCGTTCCCAAGGCGCGCGGTGCGGCGGGTGCGCAGGGCGGCCTGGCGGGCGCGCTGAATTCCGCGCTGAAGAAACACAAAGGCGTCTGGTTCGGCTGGTCCGGCAGGGACAGCGACGAGGCGGCCGGCACGATCAACATGCAGCGCCATGACGGCGTGACCACGGCGACCATCGACCTGACCTCGCAGGAGGTCGACGACTATTATAACGGCTACGCCAATTCGACCCTGTGGCCTCTGTTCCACTACCGGCTCGACCTGACCCGTTACGAGCGGGAGACGGGCAAGGGCTATGAAAGGGTCAACGAACGCTTCGCCGAAAGCGTCACCCCTCTGATCGAGGACGACGATCTTGTCTGGGTTCACGATTACCACCTGCTGCCGCTGGCCGAGCGGCTGCGTTCCCGGGGGCTGAAGAACCGTATTGGCTTCTTCCTGCACACTCCATGGCCGCCGACGCGGCTGTTCGTCTCCCTGCCATTCCACGAACGGCTGGTGATGGCGATGCTCGAATACGACGTCATCGGGTTCCAGACCCGCGAATGGCTCGAAAGCTTCCTGCATTACTGTGAGAAGGAACTGCACGCCGATATCGACGAAGCCAGCGGCCGCATCACCTATCAGGGGCGGACCTGCACCGCGCGCGCCTATCCCATCGGGATCGACTGGGACCATTTCCAGGCGCAGGGCGAGACGGGCGAGGCAAGGCAGGCGGCGCAGCGGCTGTTGTCGTCGACCCGCCGCCGGACGGCCATGATCGGTGTGGACCGGCTGGATTATTCCAAGGGGCTACCGGAACGGATCGACGGGATCGGACGGTTCTTCGACCAGAATCCGGACCGGGTCCGTGACCTCGTCTATATCCAGATCGCACCGCCCAGCCGGGAAGATGTCGACAGTTACCAGAAGATCCGCAACGAGCTGGAGCAGAAGACCGGCCAGATCAACGGTGCGCGGTCCGAAGTCGACGTGGTTCCCATCAGATATGTGAACCGCGGTTACAGCCACGCCGAACTTTTCGGCTTTTTCCGTGCGGCGAAGATCGGCATGGTCTCTCCCCTGCGCGACGGAATGAACCTGGTGGCGAAGGAATATGTCGCCGCGCAGGACCCGGAAGACCCGGGCGTCCTGATCCTGTCCCGGTTTGCCGGTGCGGCGGCGCAGCTCGATCGGGCGCTGCTAGTCAATCCGCACAGCCCCGACGATCTTGCGCACGCCATCGGCAAGGCGCTGGACATGCCGCTGAAGGAGCGGCGCGAACGCTATGAGGCCAGCATTGCAACGGTCCGCGACGACAACGTCCAGATATGGACGGAAAACTTCGTCGCCGACCTCGCCGGAGAAGGCGAAGCGCACTAGACGCGTTCAGCAGTAGCGCTGCACCGGCGGAGTATCTTCTTCCCATGCGATATTGTTCGACCGGGCGAGGAATTTCTCCAGTTCCAAGTGCTTCGGGCTTTCGGCCCTTGCAGCGAGCACCTGCTTCACCTTCAGCAGCATGAATTTGGGGTCGAACGGTTTGCGGATGTAATCCTGCGCGCCGTTATATCGGGCCTGTTCCTCGTCGCCCGCACCCGTCATGGCGGTGAACATGATGACGGGCAGGTCGTACAGGTTCTTCGATCCGCGCACCTCGCGCAGCACCTTCGCCCCCGACATGCCGGGCATGTCCTGGTCCAGCAGCATCAGGTCCGGCCGCCGCCATTTGAGCAGGTCCAGTGCCTCTTCCCCGCTGGTGACCCAGCCGCAGGCGTGGCCCTTCGTAATCAGGATTTCGGATGCCATTTCGGCGATCAGTTCGTCATCGTCGACGATCAGGATGTGGGCCATGGAAAAACTTTCCTCGCAATTGCTCCCGTCAGGCCGTCGCTTCTATCCCCTGCAAGCTACGCAGGGATGGGCAGGGGGGTAGGCACTGCTACGGATAAGTGCTCGCCTGCTTGCCGAGGTTGCCGCGGCGCGGCGCGCCTGCCACCACCGGGGCCATGATTCGCGATCCCTTCCTGCCCATGCAGGGCATTCACAACTTCCGCGATTACGGCGGCTACGAAACCAGCGACGGACGCCGCGTGCGGACCGGACTGCTCTATCGCTCCGGCCAGCATGTCGAAGCGGAAGACGCCGACCTCGCAGCGATCGACGCGCTCGGCATCCGGACCGTGATCGACCTGCGCGGCGAAAGCGAGCGGATCCGCAATCCCTGCCGCCGCAGCGACGAATTCGACGCGGAAGTGATTTTCCATCCGGGCGAGACGACCAGCAGTCCCCCGCACGAGGATGTGGGCAGCACCGCCGTGACGGCCGACTATGCGCGCCAGCGGATGACGGCGGTCTATACCAGGATGCCGGAAAACCCGGCGATGATTTCCATGTTCTCGCGCTTCTTCCAGGCCCTGGACCAGAACGAGGGCGCGAGCCTGGTTCACTGCTTTGCCGGGAAGGATCGCACGGGGATTGCGGCCAGCATGGTGCTGCATGTCCTCGAGGTTCCGCATGAATCCATCGAACGGGAATTCCTGCTGACGAACGATGCGCCCACGCTGGAAGTGCTCAAGCGGCAGTCGCTTCCGGGGATAGAGGCCCGGATCGGGAAGCTGGACGAGGATGCCGTGCGCAGCCTGCTGGAGGTGCGCCGCGAATATCTGCATACCTATCTCGATCGTGTGACCGCCTCGCACGGGTCGTTCGATGCCTATCTCACGCAGGCGATAGGTGTGGACGATGCGATGCGTGCCCGGCTGAAGGCGCGCTTCGTGGAGTGACAACCGGCCCGGCGCTTCCCATATGAGGCGTCATACGAAACCCGATTGCAGATACGAATACGGACAGGACTGACATGGCTACCCATCGCACCAAGATGCTCATCATCGGCTCCGGCCCCGCAGGCTATTCCGCCGCGATCTACGGCGCGCGCGCCATGATGGAGCCCATCGTGGTCCAGGGCCTGCAGCCCGGCGGCCAGCTGACGATTACGACCGACGTCGAGAATTATCCCGGCTTCCGCGACGTGGTCCAGGGCCCCTGGCTGATGGAAGAGATGAAGGCGCAGGCAGAGCATGTCGGCACGCGCATGATGTGGGACACCATTGTCGAGGTCGATATCGACAGCGGTTCGCCCTTCCGCGCCATCGGCGACAGCGGCGACGAATATATCGGCGACGTGCTGGTCATCGCCACCGGTGCGCAGGCCAAGTGGCTGGGCGTGCCGGGAGAGCAGGAACTGGGCGGCAAGGGCGTATCCGCCTGTGCGACCTGCGACGGGTTCTTCTATCGCGGCAAGAAAGTCGCGGTGATCGGTGGCGGCAACACCGCAGTCGAGGAAGCGCTGTACCTGACCAACCATTCCGACGACGTGACGCTGATCCACCGCCGCGACGAATTGCGGTCGGAGAAAATCCTGCAGGACCGCCTGTTCAAGTCGGACAAGATCTCGACCCTGTGGAACAAGACGGTCGAAAGCTTCGAGGCCGGGGAGGATGGCTCGCTGCACCACCTCGTGCTGAAGGACACGCAGACGGGCGAGACATCGACGCTGGAAGTGGACGGCGCGTTCGTTGCCATCGGCCATGCGCCCTCGACGGAACTGTTCAAGGGCAAGCTGCCGATGGACGATGGCGGCTATCTGCTGGTCGAGCCGGGCACGCCCAAGACAGAAGTGCCGGGCGTATTCGCCGCAGGCGACGTGACCGACAAGGTTTACCGCCAGGCAGTTACGGCGGCAGGCATGGGCTGCCAGGCGGCGCTTGACGGAGAACGCTTCATCGCCGGGCTCGAAATCGAACCCGACGGTCATGTGGAGGCCGTTCCCGAAGCGGCAGAGTAGGTCTCTGGCGCTCCGGGTATCGGCTTACCGACCGGGGCGTCTTACATGTGGATGTCGAAGACCTTCACGGCGGCGTGGAAGATCAGCGCGATCAGCACCACGCTCGACAGGGCGAACAGCACGAAACGCACCATCACCACATTGGCGGTCGCCTGCACCAGTGAGTGGACCACGCGGAGGCCGGTATAGATCCAGGCCAGCAGCGTATTCATCTCGCCGCCTTGGCCGGTAATCGCCAGCACCAGCACGGCTGCGTAGAATACGGTCGGCTGTTCGTGCAGGTGATTGTAATTGTGCGCCTTGCGCTGGACGCTGGTCGGCAGCTTGTTGTCCAGCAGGGCGGCCGTGTTGTTCTCCGCCAGTTCGCCGGGCGAAACGCCCTGCTTGCTCATGGCGGGAATGCGGGTCGCGTACATCCAGCCCCACATGATCATCGTCCACACCAGCAGCGCGACGAGGGGCTGGAGAATGGCTGTATCGGTCATACCGGTAATGCTCCCGGATCAAAGAAAAGGGTCGCCCATACCGCCCTCAGCGCGAGGACGATCAGGGCGATGGTCGAAAGAACGAAGAACAGGAAGCGGACGCTCACCTTGTTCACTGTCGCCTGCCACACCGAATGGACGATGCGAAGCGCGACGTAAATCCACGCGAAGAGCACGTCGATGGCCGATGCACCCATGATCGCGAGGATGATCACGGTGGGGTAGAAAATCGTCGGCTGTTCCATCAGATGCGCGTAATTGTGCGCTTTCCAGTTGACCTTGTCGGGCACGACCCCTTCGAGATCCTGGCCCCGGCCGCCCGGTCTGGCGTTTGCGAGATTGCCTGCCGCCGCCTTCATGGCGGGGAAGCGCGTGCCGGCCATCCAGAACAGCATGACCAGCGACCACACGACCAGAACCGCCGCTGGCGCGAGCATTTGAGCCTGCATTCGAACTCTCCCTGTTGCGCCGCCTAGCTGCAAGGGCAGCGGGGCGTTGTCAATTCACGCCGCTCGGCCGCGCATCGTGCCTGTGGAGATCGTGCGCGCAAAACGTTCCGGATCGACATTTCCGCCTGTCAGCATCACGACCGTATCGCTGTCGGTTTCCACCTTCCCGGCAATCACGGCGGCCAACGCCGCTGCGCCGCCCGGTTCCACCACGAGGTTGAGGCGGGAGAAGGCGAACCGCTGGGCCTCGCGCACCTCCTCGTCGCTGACCGTCACGCCCGGATCGCTGCGCCCCAGCAGCAAGCCGAGGTTTATCGGCTTCGTCGCATCGGGCTGCAGGGCGTCGCAGATGGTTTTCGGTTTGGGCTCGCCGACGGAGACTATCTCGCCCCGCCGCAATGCCTGCCCCAACATGTCCCAGCCTTCCGGTTCGACCGGAACGATGGCGCTGTCCGGGCAGGCGAGGGCGAGCCCGGCTGCCAGACCGCCGCCCCCGCAGCAGACGACGAAGCGCGAGGGATTGCGGCCGAGCTGCTCCGCTGTTTCCAGTCCGGCCGTGCCCTGACCCTCGATCACCCAGGGGTCACCGAAGGCATGGACCAGCGTGCCGCCCTGCGCCTCCAGCACGGTCGCCGCGACCTCGTCACGGTCCTCTCCCGGCCGATCGTAAAGGACGATTTTCGCGCCGAGAGCCTTCGTCGCCTCTATTTTTACGGGCGGTGCGTCGCGCGGCATCACGATGGTCGCTTCTATGCCCAGCCGTTTTGCCGCCCAGGCGACGCCCTGCGCATGGTTCCCGCTGGATACGGCAACGACCCCGTCCTCCCGCTCCCTGGCCGAGAGGCTCGTAAGGCGCCACCACGCGCCGCGTATCTTGAACGCCCCGACCGGTTGCAGGCTCTCGACCTTTGCATGAAGCCGGACACCGCCGATCTCCAGCGGCAGGAGCGGAGTGGGCGGCAGGGGAATGGCCCGCAGGCTGGCCAGCGCATCGTGCACGCCGGTGGATCGAGGTGTTCGGATCATCTTGTCGTCCTAGCGCATTGGCTTATGTGAGCGGCAAGCAAATTCACCATTCAGCGTCCTGCAGGAGCCTTCGATGTCGTCCAAATCCGCAACAGTTCTCGTAATCGGTGCCGGCGGCGTCAGTTCGGTCTGCGTCCATAAGATGGCGTTCAACAAGGACATTTTCTCCGACATCCACCTCGCCAGCCGCACGAAATCGAAATGCGATGCGATTGCCGCCAGCGTGAAGGAGCGTGCCGGGGTCGACATCGCCACCTACGAGATCGATGCCGAGGAAGTCCCGGCAATGGTCAACCTTATCAAGAAGGTGCAGCCCAGCCTCGTCGTAAATCTCGCCCTGCCATATCAGGACCTTCCGATCATGGACGCGTGCCTGGAGGCGGGCGTCGATTATCTCGACACCGCAAACTTTGAGCCGAAAGACGAGGCGAAGTTCGAATACAAGTGGCAGTGGGCCTATCACGACCGGTTCAAGGAGGCCGGGCTGATGGCGCTGCTGGGCTCCGGCTTCGACCCGGGCGTCACATCCGTCTTCACCATGTGGCTGAAGAAGCACAAGCTGAAGACGATCCGCCAGCTCGACATCCTCGACTGCAACGGCGGCGATCACGGGCAGGCCTTTGCCACCAATTTCAATCCGGAAATCAACATCCGCGAAGTGACTGCGCCCGCGCGCCATTGGGAAGACGGCGAGTGGGTGGAAACGCCCGCCATGCAGGTTTCGACCGAGTTCGACTTCGAGGCGGTGGGGCCGAAAAACGCCTATCTCATGTATCACGAGGAGCTGGAAAGCCTCGCGAAGTTCAATCCGGAACTGGAGCGCGCGCGGTTCTGGATGACCTTCGGCGACGAATACATCAAGCACCTGACCGTGCTGCAGAATGTCGGCATGACCGGGATCGAGCCGATCAAGTACCAGGGCAAGGATATCATCCCGCTGCAATTCCTCGCCGCCGTGTTGCCCAAGCCCGAAACGCTGGGCGAGACGACCAAGGGCAACACCAATATCGGTGTCATCGCGACCGGCGAGGCGCTGGATGGCTCCGGCGAGAAGACGTTCTACATCAACAATATCTGCAGCCACGAGGCGGCCTACGAGGAGACCGGCAACCAGGCCGTCTCCTACACGACGGGGGTTCCTGCCATGATCGGCTCGGCGATGATGGTCACCGGCAAGTGGTCGGGACACGGCGTCTTCAACATGGAAGAGATGGACCCCGATCCCTTCATGGACATGCTCAACGCGCACGGCCTGCCCTGGCAGGTGAAGGAAATGGACGGTCCGGTCGAGTTCTGATCAGTTATGCGTTTCACAGCCGAAGATGTGTTGGCAGACTGCCGCCTCGCCCATGAGGTAATGGAGGCTGAGTCTGATCACAATTTACTACGGCTCCAATGGATAGGTGCCTTGGCTCTTTTGCGGTTAGTCGGCGACGTCCTCGATAAGGTTGATGCGAAAAGAGGCGAGCAGGTCAAATCTTCGATTTCGCTGCAATTTGAGCAGGATCGAAACGACGAAATGTATCGCGATTTTATCAAGGGTTCGCGAGATAGGGCGATCCATACGTACGACCATGACTTATTGGATGCGAGCGAAATACCGGTATTGCTGGAATACTCTGACGGAGAATTAGAGCAGTACGAACTGGATGAGTGCCTCTTTATGCCTTTGACCAAAGGATTCCGGGCAGGGGAAGACGCACGCGATGTCTATTCTGCTGCTATTTCATGGTGGGCAACGCACATCGAATCAATAAAAGAGCGAATTGCTTGATGGAAACCAAAGCCGGTGATCCGGGCGCCTTCGCCCATTTCGACTTGAACCGTGTCGACAGCCCAGCCTTCGTGGTCGACGCTGCGAAATTGCGCGCCAATTGCCAGGTTCTGGCGGACATCCGCGACGAGGCGGACATCAAAGTGCTGTCTGCGCTCAAGGCCTTCTCCATGTGGAGCGCTGCGCCCATCATTGGCGAATATCTCGACGGTGTGTGCACGTCGGGTCTGTGGGAGGCGCGCCTCGCCTGCGAGTTCTACGATGGCGAGATCAGCACCTATTGCGCCGCCTACAAGCCGGAGGATCTGGAAGAGGTCTGCCGCCTGTCGGATCACGTGATTTTCAATTCGCCCAAGCAGATGGAGCGCGCTGCCCTGATCCTGGAACAGGCCAAGCTGACCGGCGGCGATGTCAGCGTAGGGCTGCGGATCAACCCGCAGGTGCCTACAGGCGAGGTGCCACGCTACGATCCCTCCAGCCCCGGCAGTCGGCTCGGCTTTCCGCTCGACCAATTGGAGCCCGAGCACATGGAAGGCGTGGAGGGTATCCACTTCCATAATCTGTGCGAGCAGGATTTCGAGCCGCTGGCGCAGACCTGGGACAAGGTGTTCGATGCGATCGAGCCGTGGTTCGGGCAGCTCAAATGGATCAACATGGGCGGTGGACATCATATCACCCGCGCCGATTACCAGCGCGAGGAGCTGGTCGAGTTCCTCAAGGATGCGAAGGAAGATACCGGCGCGGAAATCTATCTCGAGCCGGGCGAGGCGGTTGCGCTTGATGCGGGTATCCTCGTCGGGACAATCCTCGACACCGGTGTGAACGGCGTGCCTTTCGCGATCACCGATGTATCCGCCACCTGCCACATGCCCGACGTGATCGAGGCACCCTATCGCCCGGCCATGCTGGGCGAGGGGGCAGGGGAAGGGGCCCCGGTGCGGCTCGGCGGCTCGTCATGCCTCGCAGGCGACGTCATCGGCGATTACCACGTGGCCGGCGGCGCCAAGGCAGGCCAGCGTTTCGCGTTCCTGGACCAGGCGCATTATTCGATGGTGAAGACCAACACGTTCAACGGCGTTCCCTTGCCATCGATCTGGCTGTGGGACAGCGAAACCGACGCGCTGGAGCAGGTGAAGGCCTTCGGATACGAGGATTTTCGCAGCCGTCTGAGCTGAGCGCACGATCCATCGCAGATCAGCCCCGAAGCACCCCTTCGAAACTTGCGGACGGCGCGGGCGGTATTCACTTGCGTTTCATGAAGTACGATTTATATGCGCGCCTCCTGCTGCCCCGCCCCCGGAAATGGGGGGACTTCCTAACCGCAAGGCAGCGTGTCGTTTCACGGTCCGCAAGGATTGTTTAGGGGGTCCCTTGAGTTGCAGCATTATCCCGACGCCAAGGCTGTAGTCCGCGCGCTTTCGCCGGATGAACCGGTCATTCTCAACCGTCCGCACGCAGCAGCGCGCGCGGCGCGTTTCTTTGTCGAGAAATTCCCGGGCAAGTCGCTCTATGCCGTGAAGGCCAACCCCTCGCCGGATCTCGTGAAGATCCTGTGGGACAATGGCGTGACGCATTACGACGTCGCCTCGATTGCAGAGGTGCGGATGGTGCGCTCGGTCCTGCCCGATGCAACGCTGTGCTTCATGCACCCGATCAAGGCGCCGGGCGCCATTCGCGAAGCCTATCGCCAGCACGGTGTGAAGACTTTCAGTCTCGACAGCGTCGAGGAACTGGAAAAGATCGTCGAGGCCTGCCGTGACGAGAACGGCAACGCTGCAACCGACCTGCGCCTTTGCGTGCGCCTGCGCGTGTCGAGCGAGCATGCGGCCCTGTCGCTGGCGGCCAAGTTCGGCTGCGACCTGACCGAGGCGCCGGCCCTGTTGCAGGTCGCTCGCCAGCATGCGGATTGGCTGGGCGTGTGCTTCCATGTCGGCAGCCAGGCGATGAGCCCGTTTGCCTTCGTGCAGGCGCTGGACCGCACCCGCGCCGCCATCGCAGAGGCGTCGGTCGTGATCGACATGATCGACGTGGGCGGCGGCTTCCCGAGCATCTATCCCGGAATGGAGCCGCCACCGCTGGAAGATTACTTCCAGATCATCCACCAGCATTTCTACGCGCTGCCCATCGCCTACAACGCCGAACTGTGGTGCGAGCCCGGCCGCGCGCTGTCGGCGGAATATTCGTCGCTGGTGGTCAAGGTGGAGAAACGCCGGGGCGACGAGCTCTACATCAATGACGGGGCCTATGGCGCGCTGTTCGATGCTGCGCATGTCGACTGGAAATTCCCGGTCAAGCCGCTGGAAGACGACCTGATCAAGCCGGACATGGACTTCGCGTTCTACGGTCCGACCTGCGACGATGCCGATTACATGCCCGGTCCCTTCGCGCTGCCGGAGGACATCCAGGCAGGCGACTACATCGAGATCGGGATGCTGGGTGCGTACGGCGCCGCGATGAAAACCGGCTTCAACGGATTTGGCGAGGCGATCAGCATCGACGTGGAAGACGAGCCGATGGCGAGCCTGTACCGCGGCGACCGCGATCGCCCGGCGACCGACAACGTGGTCAATCTGCGCTGAGTTTTACGGGATTTCCCGGGGGGAGGGTGCCGACTGAACCTTCGCCTTAAAGGGGGAGATTCGACAGCAGGTTCAGCCGGCAGGTTTCATTTGGGAACCGGCGCCGCGATTACCAGCCTGACCCGAAGTCCATGGCTTCAAATACCGGCCTCTACCGCGATGCGGACGAGGTCGGCACTGGAGCTCAGCCCCAGCTTCTCCATCGCCAGGCCGCGGTGCATCTTCACCGTCTTTTCCGACAGGCCGAGTTCGGCCGCCACCTGCTTGTTGCGCAGTCCCGATGCCACCATCCGGGTCACTTCGAGCTGGCGCGGCGAAAGGGTCTTGAGCGCTTCCGTCGCGCGGCGCTGGCGCCCGATCGATACGCTGGACTGGTCTTCCGACACCTCCACCTGACTGCCGAGGAAAAACTGCAATTGGTCGTCGTCGCTGTAGATCGGCGCGACCAGAACGGCATTGCGGAACGGGGTTCCGTCCTTCTTGTAATTCAGGATCTCGACCAGAACCGGTTTACGCTCTCTCACGCCTTCGCGGATGCGCTCCGTCAGCCACGGTTCGGTGCCTTCGCCCGCCAGGAAGCGGCAATTGCGACCGACGCATTCCTCGGCAGAGAAACCGGTCAGTTCCTCGAACGCCTTGTTGACGGCGACCAGCGGATTGTCGGGCAGGCGCGGATCGGAAACGACGGATGCAATCGGGCTCGCCTCGATCAGGGTCAGGACCCATTCCGGCGGAGGCTCGAATGATACGGGAGGCTGGTTCTTGTCCGAACCGTTCGATGGCTTTCCGTCACTCATGACACGCATATCGGTGCGAATTGCAACGAAATCAACTTATCTTGTGGACTTTCAGCCCAGGCCTTTCCCGCCGACCTGGATTTCCATGAATTGCGGCTTGCTCGTCGGCTTGCCGGAGATCGCCTCGTGGGGATAGCGGCCTTCCGGAATCGAGGTGAGCGGCATCCCCGCAGCAGCAAGCGCATAGGGAGAGACCCGGTGCCGCGTGCAGAGGCCGCCGGCCCCGTCGCTCACCAGCGGGGATTCGAACTCGACCGCGATGGTCGCATCCTGCGAACGCTTCACTTCGCACACGACCAGCTGTCCTCCGCCGAGGTCAAGCACCAGGGGTGTTCCGACCGGAACCCCGACCAGTCCCTCTATTCGCGAGCCGCGGGTAGAAAGATCACGCATGGTGGCCGTATAATGATGATCGTCGTGAATGATGCCGATCTTGCGGAAGACGGAGCGTCGCTCGCTGCGATACTTGTCCGGCCCTTCCGGCTCGATCTTGAAACTGCCGCTTTCGATCCGCTCGAGAATGACCTCTTGCGTGAGCGCCTTCGAATAGAGCCAGCCCTGGATCAGCTTCGCGCCCTTGTCGCGCACGACCTTCAGCTGGTCGAACGCTTCCACGCCCTCGACCGTGGTTTCCATGCTCAGCGCATTGGACAGGCCGACGATCGCAGCGATGATCTTGGCGCTGTTCTGCTCCTGCTCGGTACAGGAATCGACGAAGCTGCGGTCCACCTTGATCTTGTCGAACGGGGCGGAGCGCAGGTAGCTGAGCGAGGAATATCCCGTGCCGAAATCGTCCAGCGCCAGCCTCACGCCCAGACCCTTCAGCGTCTTGAAGGTTTCGTCCGTCGCTTCGGAATCGCCGAGGAAAATCGTCTCGGTCAATTCCAGTTCCAGGCGTCCGGGCTCGAAGCCGCTATGGGCAAGGACATTGGCCACGACTTCGGGGAAGTTGCGCGTGGCGAACTGCACCGGCGAGACATTGACCGCAACCTTCACCGTCGACGGCCATTCGGATGCATCCTTACACGCCTGGCGCAGGGCCCATTCGCCCATCTGGTTGATGAGGTCGCTTTCCTCCGCGACCGGAATGAACTGCGCCGGGCTTACGAAACCGCGTTCCTCGTGCTGCCAGCGCATCAGCGCTTCCATGCAGACCACCGTGTTGTCGACCGCGTCGACCACGGGCTGGTAGTGCAGTTCCAGCTCGCCGTTCGCCAGGGCTTCGCGCAAATCGTCGAGCAGCGCCTGTCGTTCCTGCTCTTCGTCCTTCAGGTCGCTCGCATAGAACCGGAACTGGCCGCGCCCGCCGTTCTTGGCCGCGTAGAGCGAGAGATCGGATGCCTTTGCCAGTTCCTCCCGCTCCAGCCCGTCATAGGGCGCGATGGCGATGCCTACGGACGTGCCGATGAGGGCGCGCTTGTCATCTTCCAGGGGATAGGGCTGGCTGACGATCGCGATAATCTTCTCGGCGATCTCGCCCAAAGTCCCGCGGTCGTCGATATCGGGCAGGATGATCTGGAATTCGTCGCCGCCAAGGCGTCCGACTTCGCCGCGATTGCCGATGATCGACTTGATCCGTTCCGATGCCTGAACCAGCACGCTGTCCCCGGCCGCGTGGCCCAGCGTGTCGTTGACCTGCTTGAACTTGTCGAGGTCGAGCATCATCAGCGCGCATGCCCGTTCCGCCTGCCGGTAGCTGGCGAGGATCGAGTCGAGCCGCTTGTTCATGTAGTGGCGGTTGGCGAGGCCGGTGAGGGAATCGAATTCCGCCAGCCGGGAATCGATCAGCTTGCGCTCGTATTCGACGGAGACATCCTCGGCGTAGCCGCGATAGCCGACGAAATTGCCGTTCGCATCGAACTTTGGATGCGCGGTCAGCGTCCACCAGGTCTGCTTCACGTCATGCCGGGACTTGCCCAGCGCGTAGCGGACCGTCAGGCCGTTCAGCTTCGTGTGCGCTTTGAGCTGGAAACTGAATGGGCGCTGCGTACCCTGGTCGGGATTGTCCGGATCGGTCTCGAACAGTTCGACGACTTTCTTGCCGACCAGTTCTTCCGGCTGCTTGCCGACCGAGCCGGCAGCGGCTTCGGTGATGTAGGTCAGGCGCCCTTCGGCATCGCTGGCCCATATCCACCCGATCCCCGCATCCTCGATATCCTCCATGACCTGGAGGCGGGTTGCGCCGATCTGTCCCGGCCTGGACTGTGCATCGTTTGCAGCCGCAGCGGCATCGCCGGCGTTACCGCGGCTACCCAGACTGCTCATGATTGAACGCACCGACATCGCTGTGGTGACCTGCCTTTCTTGCGACCTTTGAAGGCCGCAATAGGCACTGCGTGGTTAATAACCCCCTAAGTCGGGGGCCGCCACCAAGGCTTGCGATGGACCCGCAGTCTCCCGGTCAATCGTCCTCGAATCCGACGAAACGGACAGCGTCTTCGGGATCCTTGCGATTGGTGTAGACAGAGTTTGCCGGAAACTCGGGGTCGGGCCAGCCCATTGCGACCGCTTTCATGATGACCTGTTCGTCCGGAATGCCCGCATGTTCTCGCACGACGGGGCTCTGCATGATGCCCTGGGAGTTGATCACGCAGCCAAGGCCCCGGCTCCATGCCGCGTTGACGAGAGCGGTCGTGGCCGCGCCGCAGTCGAACGCGGTGTCGTCGCTGCCCGACAATTCCCGGTCGAACGTCACGATGACGCAGACGGGGGCGTCGAACTGGCGAAATCCGCGCAGGACCCAGTCCTGCCGTTTTTCCTTGTCGTCGCGTTCGATACCCATCGCGCCGAAGAGCTGCACCGCGACCTCGATCTGGCGTTCGCGGTGGACGCCGGCAAAGGGCTCCCCGCGGCGGAATTCGCGGCTGTCCGGCTCGCCTGCGAGGATGCGATCGGTATTGCCCTTGCGGATGCGGTCGAGCGGTTCGCCGGTGATGACGTGGAAATGCCATGGCTGCGTATTCATCGACGTCGGCGAGCGCATGGCGAGGCCAATGACTTCTTCGATCAGCGCCTTGGGCACGGGCTTGTCGAGATAGCCGCGGATGGATTTGCGCCCGCGTACGACTTCAGCGAAGGTCTGGTCCGGATTGCCGCTCATGAATGCTCCTGAAAAGATTTCAGGCGGCTCTAGCGCAGCGGCGCGCAGGTGCAAAATACCCTACGGTCAGGCGGCCTCGGCCAGCTCCATGTCGAGCCTGTCCCAGATCTCCACCAGCGCATCGGTCAGTTCGCGCATCATCGCTTCGGTATGCGCGGGGCCGGGGGTGAAGCGCAGGCGCTCCGTCCCGCGGGGCACGGTGGGATAGTTGATGGGCTGCACGTAACAGCCATATTCGGCGAGCAGGATGTCGCTGATCTTCTTCGCCCGCACCGGGTCGCCGACCATCAGCGGCACGATATGCGTCGTGCTGGGCATCACGGGCAGGCCGGCATCGCGCAGCATAGTCTTGAGCGTGGCGGCGGCAGCCTGCTGACCGTCGCGTTCCTCGCTAGAGGATTTGAGATGCTTCACTGCGGCCAGCACGCCCGCGACGAGGGCAGGGCTGAGCGAGGTGGTGAAGATGAAACCGGGGGCATAGCTGCGGATGCAGTCGATGATCTTGGCATCGGCGGCGATATACCCACCCATGACGCCGAACGCCTTGCCCAGCGTGCCTTCGATGATGTCGATCCGATGCGCAGCCTCGTCGCGTTCGGAGATGCCGCCGCCGCGCGCGCCATACATGCCCACGGCGTGGACTTCATCGATATAGGTGAGGGCGTTGTATTTCTCTGCCAGGTCGCAGATCGCGTGGATCGGCGCGACGTCGCCGTCCATGGAATACACGCTTTCGAAGGCGATGACCTTGGGCGCGTCGATGTCTTCTGCCGCCAGCAGTTCTTCCAGGTGTTCCAGATCGTTGTGGCGGAACACCCGCTTCGGACAGCCCGAATTGCGGATGCCGGCAATCATGCTGGCGTGGTTCAGCTCGTCGGAGAAGATCACGCAGCCCGGCAGCAGCTTCGACAGCGTGGACAGCGTCGCGTCGTTGGAGACATAGCCGCTGGTGAAGAGAAGCGCGTTTTCCTTGCCATGCAGGTCGGCAAGCTCGCGCTCCAGTTCGATGTGGTAATGCGTGTTTCCGCCGATATTGCGCGTGCCGCCGGAGCCGGCGCCGACATCGTGCAGCGCCTCTTCCATCGCGGAAATCACCTTGGGATGCTGGCCCATGGCGAGGTAATCGTTGGAGCACCAGACCGTGATCGGCTTGGGACCGTTGTGACCGGCAAAGCACCGCGCATTGGGGAACGCACCCTTGTTGCGCAGGATGTCGATGAAGACGCGGTAGCGTCCCTCGGCATGGAGGCGATGGATCGCCTGGTCGAAGATATGGTCGTAATTCATGGCTTCGGCCCCGCAGATAATGGCACAATCCCTCGAATGCCACCGTGATCTTTGCGAACCGTTCGCAGGAAAGCGGGTTAAATCCGATCTATCTGATCGAGGCCGTAGGTCTTGAGGGTTTCGACGAGCGGCTTCGGCAGGGTGGCCCCGCCGGTCATGACCATGCGGTCCGGGCGACCGGAAGCGAACTTCTGCCCGTCGGACAGGGCGGCGATGCGGCGGGCGATGCCTTGCGCCCCGTCGATGAGCGTAACGTCCTTGCCGAATGCCTCCTGCAGCTCGCCGCGCAGCAGCGGGAAGTGGGTGCAGGCGAGCAC
The DNA here is from genome assembly GCF_042851395.1 of Altererythrobacter sp. MTPC7. Lineage (NCBI taxonomy): Bacteria > Pseudomonadati > Pseudomonadota > Alphaproteobacteria > Sphingomonadales > Erythrobacteraceae > Altererythrobacter > Altererythrobacter sp. MTPC7. The sequence continues at coordinate 154,150 of NZ_BTGS01000001.1, forward strand.
CACCACATCGATGTCGCGCCCCCCTTGCTGCAGGCTGAGGCCGGTGCAGGCATTGGCCACCGCATCGACCGAGATGTGTTCGTCCCGCAGCTTCGCCTCGGCCAGCATCACCAGGTCGGGCGCGGCATGGCGCAGCATGGTCTTGCCCCCGGCATGCTCCCGTTCCAGGTCGTCGACATAGGCCTGCCGGATCGTGGCCTCCGTCCCCAGAATGCCGAAGGTGCCGGTCCGCGTCAGCTTCGCTGCAGGCTTGATCGCCGGAACCGTGCCCACGATCGGGGTCTCCAGCACGTCGCGCACCATCGACAGGGCGATGGTGCTGGCGGTATTGCACGCAATGCAGATGAGGCGCGGCTGGTATCGCTCGCTCAGCCGGCCCAGCAACCCGCAGACCCGCGCGGCGATTTCCGCCTCGGTCTTGCCGCCATAGGGCAGCCCGGCAAAGTCGGCGGCGTAGATCAGCGGCGCGCCGGGCAACGCTTCGCGCACGGCGGGCAGGATCGAAAGTCCGCCGACGCCCGAATCGAACAGCAGGATGGGACTTTCAGGCTTCACCGAATGCTCCAGATCGTGGCCGCCCGCGCTTGTACAGGCCGTGCTTTTCCTTCTAGTGCAGCGCTATAGGACAATGGACCGCCGCGACAAGCTCGGGGCGAATGGAGGTCGATTTGGAAGCGTGGATTCCCGCCCTGATGGGCTATCTGATCGGGTCCATCCCGTTCGGCCTGCTGCTGACGAAGGCCGCCGGTCTCGGCGATGTGCGCAGTATCGGCAGCGGCAATATCGGCGCGACCAACGTGCTGCGTACCGGGAACAAGGGGCTGGCCGCGGCGACCCTGCTGCTCGACCTCGCCAAGGGGTTCGTCGCCGTGTTCGCGGCCGGGCAGATCTGGGACGAAAAGGCGATGGCCTTCGCCGCAGGCGCTGCGGTTCTTGGCCATTGCTACCCCGTCTGGCTCGGCTTCAAGGGCGGGAAGGGCGTGGCGACCAATGCGGGCGTCGCCTTCGGCCTCGGCTGGCCGATCGGTCTGGCCTACGCTTTCGTGTGGTTGAGCGTTCTGGCGATCTTCCGCATATCCTCGCTTGCCGGGATGGCGGCGGTCGTCGCTGCCGCCGCTGCCGCGCCGCTGTTCGGATACCCGCAATTCTTCCCGGTGCTGGCAGCCATCGCGGTGCTGATCGTCTACCTGCACCGCGAGAACATCGCACGGCTGGCGAGGGGCGAGGAGCCCAAGGTCGGCTCGTCGAAAAAGTGAGCCTCAGCCAGTCCGAAGCTTTCGCACGCATTCGCCTGCTGCGCAGCCCGCGCATCGGGCCGGTAAGCTATGCGCAGTTGCTGGCGCGCTTCGGCACGGCAGAGGCCGCGCTGGAGGCGCTGCCCGACTTGGGCAAGAAGGGCGGGGCGAGCTACAGGGCTGCGCCGGTCGACCGGATCGAGCGAGAGGTGGAGGGGGTGCGCAAGGCGGGCGCGAAATACCTTTTCCATGACCAACCGGATTATCCAGCGCTGCTGGGCCAGATATCGGGCGCGCCGCCGATCATCAGCTATCGCGGCGACCTGTCGCTAGCATCGAAGCCCTGCGTCGCGATGGTGGGCGCGCGCAATTCCAGCGCAGCGGCGGTGAAGCTGGCGCGCGAGTTCGCCTCTGCGCTTGCGGGGGAGGGTTTAACAATCGTGTCGGGGCTCGCGCGCGGCATCGACGGCGCGTGCCACGAGGGCGCGTTCCCGCGGACCATCGGCGTGATCGCCAGCGGGATCGACATTGCTTATCCGCCGCAGCATGCCGAGCTGCAGGAGCGGATCGCGAACGAGGGCCTGCTGATCGCCGAGCAGCCTCCGGGTACGGAACCGCGCGGCAGCCACTTCCCCAGCCGCAACCGCATCATCGCCGGGCTGGCGGGCGGCACGCTGGTGGTGGAGGCGGCGGTCAAGTCGGGCAGCCTCATCACCGCTCGGCTGGCGGGCGAGGCGGGGCGCGAGGTCATGGCCATCCCCGGCAGCCCGCTGGAGCCGCGCAGCCATGGCTGCAACCACCTAATCCGCGAGGGCGCGGTGCTGGTCCAGTCGCCCGAAGACGTTGTCGAACTCCTCACCGACTTCGACGGCAACCCCCGCAGCACCTTCCGCGAGGCCTCGCAGAACTACGAATACGCGTCGGAAGAGCTGGCGGAGGCCGAACCCGCCGACATTGCGAGCCTGCTGACGACCGCGCCGGTAGCCGTCGACGAACTCATCCGGCAGTCGGGCGAGAGTGCGGCGGCCGTGCAACTGGCGCTGCTGGAGCTGGAGATCGCAGGGCGGCTGGAGCGCCATGCGGCGGGGCGGGTGAGCCTCAAATGAGAAAACAGAAACCAAAATACAGGAGCTTGGGCATTGCAAAGTTTTGAGCAAGCTGACGGATTGACGAAGCTTGGATCACTGCTTTGTGCAGGTCCAATCATACTTTCCGTTCTGCGGACGGGGGTTCCTTCTGATGGCGGCATCATCGCGTTCTTGCTCTTTGTCGGGGTCGTAGGCTTTTTTCTCGCTGTACCGCAGATTGCGATGGTGATCGCAGTTAGAAGTTGCAGGGATGCTCGATATCGCCAGGCTGCGATTTGGATATCTGCAGTGTCCGTTTTTGCCTACGCTGTTTTCGCCTTCACCGTGGATTTGGCGAGCAGTTCGACAGCTTCACTCAGCCTTCTGTTCTTTCAAGTTTATGCACTTGCTGCCGTATGTGCACTGTTTGGCGTTGTCGTGGTCGGCATCCGTCTATTTGGTCGAAGCTAGAAACATCAGCTTGGCTACTTGACCCCCTCCGCACCCCGCCCCCACCTTCGCGCGTATACGCATACGCACACGTAAGGGACTGCCCACACCACCATGCAACTGGTCATCGTCGAATCGCCCGCGAAGGCGAAAACCATCGAGTCTTACCTCGGCAAGGACTTCAAGGTCCTCGCCTCCTACGGCCATGTCCGCGACCTGCCGCCCAAGGATGGCAGCGTGCGGCCGGACGAGGATTTCGCGATGGACTGGGAGCTCTACCGGGACAAGCAGAAGCGCTTCAAGGAGATCAGCGACGCGGCGAAGAATGCCGACCGGCTGGTCCTCGCGACCGACCCCGACCGCGAAGGCGAGGCGATCAGCTGGCACGTCCAGGAGCTGCTGAAGAAGCGAAAGGCGCTGCCGAGCAAGGTCGACCGCGTTACCTTCAACGCGATCACCAAAAAGGCGGTGACCGAGGCGATGGGCAAGCCCCGCGAGCTCGATACCGACCTGATCGACGCCTATCTCGCTCGCCGCGCTCTCGATTACCTGTTCGGCTTTACGCTCAGCCCGGTGCTGTGGCGCAAGCTGCCGGGCGCGAAATCCGCCGGGCGCGTGCAATCCGTTGCCCTGCGGCTCGTCTGCGAGCGCGAGCACGAGATCGAGATCTTCAGGCCGGACGAATACTGGTCCGTCCTCGCCAAGATGGAGCAGGACGGGACCGCCTTCGATGCGCGGCTGGTCAAGTTCGAGGGCAAGAAGCTCGACAAGCTGACGCTCGGCAATGAAGGCAGCGCCATGGCTGCGAAGACCGCGGTGGAGCAGGGGCGCTTCACGGTCGAGGATATCGAGACCAAGCCGCTCAAGCGCAATCCCTCGCCGCCGTTCACCACCTCCACGCTGCAGCAGGAAGCGGCGCGCAAGCTCGGCTTCTCGGCCAGCCACACGATGCGCTGTGCCCAGTCGCTCTACGAAGCGGGTGCGATCACCTATATGCGAACCGACGGTGTGCAGATGGACATGAGCGCCATCATGGCTGCGCGCGATGCCATCGCGGAGCGGTTCAGCGAGGATTATCGCCCGGAAAAACCGCGCTTTTACAGCACGAAGGCGAAGAATGCTCAGGAGGCGCACGAGGCGATCCGCCCGACCAGCTTCCTGAAAAAGAGTGCCGGATCGGGCGACGAGGCGAAGCTTTACGACCTCATCTTCAAGCGCGCGATGGCAAGCCAGATGTCGGCCGCTCAGCTTGAGCGCACCACAGTCACCATGCGCGATGCGACCGGCCAGCACGAGCTGCGCGCGACCGGGCAGGTCGTGAAATTCCCCGGCTTCTTCGCGGTCTACCAGGAAGGGTTCGACGACAAGTCTGACGATGACGACCAGGAAGGCCTGCTGCCCGCCATGCGCAAGGGCGATACGCCGGCAAAGACGGCGGTCGAGGCCAACCAGCACTTCACCCAGCCGCCGCCGCGCTTCTCCGAAGCGTCGCTGGTGAAGCGGTTGGAGGAACTGGGCATCGGGCGTCCTTCGACCTATGCCAGCACCATCCAGACCCTGCGCGATCGCAATTACGTGCGGATGGAGAAAAACCGTTTCTTTGCAGAGGAATCGGGGCGGCTCCTGACAGCATTCCTCGAACGCTTCTTCCCGCAATATGTCGCCTACGACTTCACTGCCGGGCTGGAGGACGAGCTCGACATCGTGTCCGACGGGCGCGAGGAATACAAGAAGCTGCTCGCCAAGTTCTGGGCCGACTTCAAGCCCAAGGCCGACGAGGTCATGGAGAAGATGCCGAGCGAGGTCACCGAGGTGCTCGACAGCTACCTCGCCGACTTCCTTTTCCCCCCGCGCGAGGACGGCAAGGACCCGCGCTACTGCCCGCTGTGCGACCAGGAAGGGCGCGAAGGGGGTGAACTGCACCTGCGCGGGGGCCGCTTCGGCGCGTTCGTGGCGTGCAACAACTATCCCGAGTGCAAGTATACCCGCCGCTTCGCCCAGCCGGGCGCGGATGGGAGCGACCCGGCAGAGGACGGCCTGATGGGCGTCCACCCGGAAACGGGTGCGGAAATCCACCGCAAGTCGGGTCGCTTCGGCCCCTATGTCGAAATGGAGGACGGCGAGGAAAAGAAACGCGCCAGCATCCCCAAGGATGTCGACGATTTCGACCTCGAATGGGCAGTGAAAATGCTCGGCCTGCCGCGCATTGTCGGCCAGCATCCCGAAAGCGGTGAGGATATCGAGGCGGGTGCATGGCGCTACGGCCCGGCAGTGCGCCACAAGGGCACCTACGGCAAGCTGCAGAACACCGCCGAGATTTTCGAAATCGGCATGAACCGCGCGGTCGACCTGCTGGCCCAGTCCGCCAACCGCAAGGGCGGCGGGCGTGGGAAGGCGGAACCGATCAAGACGCTGGGCGAACACCCGACCAGCGGCGGCGAGATGAAGGTAATGCCCGGCCGCTACGGGCCGTATGTTACCGACGGCACGACCAATGCGACGATCCCGAAGGACGTAAAGCCCGAGGACCTGGAGCAGGCGCAGGCGATCGAACTGATCGACGCCCGCACCGCGAAGGGCCCGCCGAAGAAGAAGGGCCGGAAGAAGGCCCCGAGCAAAAAGACACCGAAGAAGAAGGCGGCGCCTAAGAAGGCGGCCGCCACGAAAAAGTCCCCTGCCAAGAAAAAGGCCCCCGCTAAGAAACCGGCGGCCAAGGCTGACTGATGGCGAAGGAACGTTTCGAGCGGCACAAACAACCCTGGACCGGCGAGGAAGCGGGCAAGCTCAAGCTGCTTGCCGGCAAGGGACAGGGCATCAAGCAGATCGCCAAGGCCCTGAACCGCAGTGAGGAATCGACCAAGAGCTTCGCCAAGCAGCAGAAGATCGCGATTGCGAAGAAGCGGTAGCTAGCCCTTCCACTCCAGCCCGATTTCCTCGAACACCTCGCGGTCCTCGTCCCATTTTTCATCGACTTTGACGTGGAGGAAGAGGTGGACTTTCACGCCCAGCATCTCTGACAATTCCTTGCGGGCGGCCTCGCCGATGCTTTTGATCATGCTGCCGCCTTTGCCCAGCACGATCGGTTTCTGGCTGCTGCGGCCAATGACGATCTGCTGGCGGATTTCCACGCTGCCATCGGGCCGCTGAGTGTAGCTCTCGGGGCGCACTGCGCTGTCATAGGGCAGTTCGTCATGCAGTTGCTGATACAGCTGTTCGCGGGTGATCTCGGTGGCGAGCAGGCGTTCTGACGCGTCGCTGACCTGGTCCTCGGGATACATCCATTCCGCTTCGGGCATGCGGGCGGCGAGCGCGGCCTTCATTTCCGGCACGCCGTCGCCCGTCAGGGCGGAGACGAAGAACACCTCCTCGAATTCGGCCTTCGCGCCTAAGTCCTGCGCCAGCGCCAGCAGCGGCTCCTTCTTCGCGCGGTCCACCTTGTTGAGGACGAGGATCTTGCGCTCGGGCCGCTTGGCCAGCGCCTCGACCAGCGGTTCCAGTTCGTGCCGGCGCTGCTTGATCGGGTCGACCAGAAGCAGCACCGCGTCCGCGGCTTGTGTCCCGTCCCACGCCGCCGTCACCATCGCGCGGTCGAGCTTGCGCTTGGGCGCAAAGATGCCCGGCGTATCGACGAGGATCATCTGTGTATCGGGCTGTTTCTCCGGATACAGCGCAATGCCGAGCATCCGGGCGCGCGTCGTCTGCGCCTTGGCGCTTGTGATCGCGACCTTCTGCCCGACGAGCTGGTTCACCAGCGTGGACTTGCCCGCATTGGGCGCGCCGATCACCGCGACCATGCCGCATTTCTGCCCGGCCTCGACGCCGTTGCCGGATGGGCTGCTGTCGTTCTTACTCAACCGTATGTCTCCATGAAGGCTTTTGCCGCGGCGGTTTCCGCTTCGCGCTTGCTGTTTTCCGTTGCCTCTGCCTGACCGACCTTGTGCACCGTCACACGCACGGTGAAGCGCAGCGAGTGGTCGGGGCCGGAACGGTCGACGAGTTCGTATTCGGGCGTCCGGTAGCCGCTGCCCGCGGCCCATTCCTGCAGCGCGCTCTTGGGATGTTTCGAGCGGCCCGTATCGCCTTCCACCTGGCTGGCCCAGAGGGTGCGGATCAGGTCGCGCGTTGCGTCGAAACCGGCATCGAGGAAATTCGCGCCGAGCAACGATTCCATCACGTCGCCAAGGACATTGACGCTTTTCGCCGCGCCGTCCTCGCGCGCCTGCTTGCCCAGCCGGATATGGTCGCTGGCACCCAGCTGGGCGGCCACGGCGGCGCAATTGGCTTTGCTGACCAAGGCATTCAGGCGCTGGGCCAGCTGGCCTTCCGCACCGGGATTGCGCACGAACAGCCAGTCGGCGATCGTCAGGCCCAGCACGCGGTCGCCGAGGAATTCGAGGCGCTGGTAATCGCGCTTCTCGCCAAGACTGCCGTGGGTGAGCGCGGCGATCCAGCGCGCCTCGTCCTGCACGGTGAAGTGGTTGGCGGTCAGCCAGTCACGGGTTTCGGGGGCAAGCTGGTTCATAACCCGTCCCCCATACGCTGCCAGCGCGTGGTCGGAAACCAGGAACCGGGGCGCAGGCATTCCGCGCCGCCGTCGGTCGAGAACACGATGCGCTCCGCGCGGCCCACCAGCAGGGCCTGCGGGACCAGGCCGACCCCGCCGCCGGCCTCGGGCGTGAAGCGGCTGTCCTGCGAATTGTCGCGGTTGTCGCCCAGCAGGAACATCGCTCCGGCAGGCACGCGGACCGGGCCGTAATCGTCCTGCGGCGTCGCGCCGAAATCGAGCACTTCATAGCTGCGTCCGCCGGGCAGGCTCTCGCGGAAACGCTTGTAACGGCAGAAGACGCGTCCCGTGCCGTCATCCTCTCGCGAGGCGCCCCATGCGCAGCCGGTATTGGCGGAGACAGCGACCTTCAGGTCGGGGAGCTTTTCCAGCGGCAGGATTTCGCCGTTCAGGATCACCTGTCCGCCCTGCAGCTCCACCACGTCGCCGGGCAGGCCGATGGCGCGCTTCACGTAGTCGCTGCCGTCGACCGGGTGCTTGAATATCACGATGTCCCCGCGCTCGGGCGCGGAAGCGAACCAGCGGCCGGGGATGAGGTCGATATCGAAGGGAAGCGAATTGCTGGTATAGCCATAGGGCCATTTGCTGGCGATCAGGTAATCGCCGTTCATCAGGCGCGGCAGCATGCTTTCGCTCGGAATGTTGAATAGCGAGAACGCGAAGCTGCGGAACGCCAGCGCGGCCAGCGCGACCAGCAGGATGAAGCGCAGGAAACTGCCCGCGGTTTCCCCGTCGGCAGAGCTGCCGTTTTCCGCTTCCCGCGCAGTCGTATTCGCGTCTTGTGCCTTTTCAACCATTGGCCGCTTCCCTAGGCGAGCAGGAGAAAGCGGCAAGAGGAAAGACGTTCACGATGGCAAGCGATATCCAGCAGGCATGGCAGCAGATCGAACAGGTGGAAACGTCCACGCTTGAGACCCTCTTTGCTGCCGACGCCGACCGGGTGGCCAGCTTGTCCGGCAGGATCGACTGGGGGGAAGGGCTGGATGCCGGCGGTATCCTGTTCGACTGGTCGAAAACCCATCTCTCCGCCCAATTGCTGACCGCGTTCGAGGCGCTGGCCAAGGCGCGCGATTTTCCCGCCATGCGCGAGGCGCTGCTGACAGGTGCGAAGATCAACGTGACCGAAGGCCGCGCGGCCGAGCATACCGCACCGCGTGGGACGGGCGCCGATGCCAGCGTGGAGGAAGCGCATGCCCTGCTGGCGCGGATGAAGATGCTGGTCGAGGCGATCCACCAGGGCGCCCTTGGCGAGGTGAAGCACCTGATCCATGTCGGCATCGGGGGCAGCGCGCTGGGTCCGGCGCTGGCCGTCGATGCCCTGACGCGCGACCTGTCGCTGGTCGACGTCCATGTCGTCTCGAACATCGACGGCGTGGCGCTGGAGGAGGCTTTTGCCGCCTGCGATCCCCGGACGACGATGGTCGCCGTGGCCAGCAAGACCTTCACCACGATCGAGACCATGACCAATGCCGAAAGCGTGCTGAAATGGCTGCGCGATGGCGGTGTGGACGACCCTTCCGGCCGGGTAGTCGCGCTGACCGCCAACCCGGAAAAGGCCGTCGAATGGGGCGTAGACGAAACCCGCGTGCTGCCCTTCATGGAAACGGTTGGCGGGCGCTACTCGCTCTGGTCCAGCATCGGATTTCCCGTCGCCATCGCCGCCGGATGGGACGAGTTCGAGGCGATGCTGGCAGGCGCTGCGGCCGTCGACGCGCATTTCGCCAGTGCGGAAGGGCGCGAGAACCTGTGCCTGCGCGCCGCCTTCGCCGACCAGTATTACAGCCGCGTGCGGGGATGCCAGACCCGCGCCGTCTTCGCCTATGACGAGCGGCTGGGCCTGTTTCCCGACTACCTCCAGCAACTGGAGATGGAATCGAACGGCAAGCGCGTGACGAGCGCGGGCGATCCGGTCGATGGCCCGACGTCACCGATTACGTGGGGCGGGGTGGGGACCGATGCCCAGCATGCGGTCTTCCAGCTTCTGCACCAGGGCACGCACCTCGTACCGGTGGATTTCATCGCCAGCATCGCGCCGGGAGACGAGCTTGATCCCGCTCATCACCGCATCCTGCTGACCAATTGCTTTGCACAGGGCGCGGCGCTGATGGCGGGCGGCAACATGGCAGCAGACGGCAAGGACCCCGCACGCGCCTTCCCCGGCGACCGCCCCAGCGCGACCATGCTGTGCGACGATCTCGATGCCGCGACACTGGGCGCTCTTATCGCGTTCCACGAGCATCGGACCTTCGCCAATGCCGTGCTGCTGGGCATCAACCCCTTCGACCAGTTCGGCGTCGAGCTGGGCAAGAAGATGGCGAACGATATCGAAGGCGGGGAAGCGGAGTTCGATGCCAGCACCAGGGCCTTGCTGGAGGCATCGGGTCTTTCCTGACAAGGGCCGGACGGACGCTTTCGATTGACTTTGTGCGCCGCAGCATCCATCTGCATCTCATCGAGACGCCCGCCAGCGTGAAGCGGCGGGAGTGAGACAGCTCCATCGCCCCGGCAGCGCCTCGGTCCTTTTTTCAGAAGCTTCCCTATTCACGCGGGTCGTTTTGACACCCGCGCCGCGCCCGGATTCCGTTCCGAGAGCGCGCCGCATATCTTGCGAGTTCGATACACACACATGACAACCCAAACCGACCAGACCACGTTCAACGATCTGGGTCTTTCGCAGCCTGTCCGGCAGGCTCTCGACCTGAAGGGGTATTCCAACCCCACGCCGATCCAGGCGCAATCCATTCCCCATCTCCTCGAAGGGCGCGACCTGCTGGGTATCGCCCAGACGGGGACCGGCAAGACCGCGGCCTTCATGCTGCCCAGCATCGACAATCTGCGCGAGGCGGACAACCGCACGCCGTTCAAGTCGTGCCGGATGCTCGTGCTGGCACCGACGCGCGAACTGGCCGGCCAGATTGCCGACAGCGCCAAGGATTACGGCGCGATGGCGGGCCTGAAAGTGCAGTCGATCGTCGGCGGCACTTCGGTCAACAAGGACCGGAACAAGCTGCACCGCGGGACCGACATCCTGGTTGCGACGCCCGGCCGCCTGCTTGACCTGATCGACCAGAAGGCGTTCAATCTCGGCAGCGTGGAAATCCTCGTCCTGGACGAAGCGGACCAGATGCTGGACCTCGGCTTCATCCACGCACTTCGGCGCATCGTGCCGATGCTGCCAGACGATCGCCAGACCTTGCTGTTCAGCGCCACCATGCCGGGTTCGATCAAGGAATTGTCGAAGAATTACCTGACCGATCCCGTCCATGTCAGCGTGACCCCTGCGGCCACTACGGCAGAGCGGATCGAGCAATATCTCCTAATGGTCCAGCAGGACGAGAAACAGGCGCTGCTGCAGATGATACTGCAAGGGCGATACGACACGCCCGGCGAACTGGAACGCGTGCTGGTCTTCGCCCGCACGAAGCACGGCTGCGACCGGATCGTGAAGAAGCTGGCGCAGGCCAATATCGAGGCGAACGCCATCCACGGCAACAAGAGCCAGCCGCAGCGCCAGCGTGCGCTCAACGACTTCAAGTCGGCCAAGGTACCCGTGCTGGTCGCAACCGATGTCGCCGCGCGCGGGATCGATATTCCGGGCGTCAGCCACGTGATCAATTACGAGCTGCCCAATGTGCCGGAACAATATGTCCACCGCATCGGCCGCACCGCACGGGCGGGCAAGGACGGTATCGCGATTGCGTTCTGCGCGGAGGACGAGCGTTCCTACCTGAAGGACATCAACAAGAGCACCGATGCCGAGTTCGAACGCCTGCCGCTGCCGGAAAATTTCCGCGCGGTGGTGGAAGGTGTCGGCCCGACCAAGCCTGCGCCCAAGCAGCAGCGCGGCAGGGTTCAGGCCAAACCGCGCGCCGGTGCGCCCAAGCGCAAGCACCCCTCGCGCGCAGGCAAGCCGAACCGTGGGCAGGGCGGCAGCGGTGAAGGCGGCGGACAGGGCCGGCCCGGTGGTGGCGGCGGACGCAATCGTCGCCGGCGCAGCGGGGGCGGCAACGGTGGTGGCGGCGGGGGCGGAAACCGCAACCGCCAGGGTTGATTGCCCGGCCTCTTCGGAAACTCCTGCGGCGTCGATGGTTGGCAAGGGACAGCTGTCCCGCCATATCGCGGCGACAACAGGAGATTTTCATGGCCGACTACGATTACGACCTTTTCACGATAGGCGCGGGCTCCGGCGGGGTTCGCGCCTCTCGCGTTTCTGCCGCGCACGGGGCGAAGGTCGCGATTGCCGAGGAATTCCGGGTCGGCGGCACCTGCGTGATCCGGGGCTGCGTGCCCAAGAAGATGCTGGTCTATGGCGCGCATTTTGCGGAAGACCTGGAAGACTGCCAGAAATTCGGCTGGGAAATCGGTGACGCCAAGTTCGACTGGATCAAGCTGCGCGATAACGTGCTGGCCGATGTCGACAGGCTGGAAGGCGCCTATACCGACACGCTCGAAAGCCACGAGGTCGATATCTTCAAGGAACGCGCCCGGATAACGGGCGACCATGAAATCACGCTGGAAAGCGGCAAGACGGTCACCGCCAAACATATCCTGATCGCGACCGGCGCCCATCCCCGAATGCCAGAATGCCAGGGTGCGGACCTGGCGATCAGCTCCAACGATGCCTTCCATCTCGACGAGCTGCCGAAGAAGATCATCATTGCCGGCGGCGGCTACATCGCGAACGAGTTCGCCGGCATCTTCAACGAATTCGGCACCAAGGTGACTATTGTCAATCGCGGCGACCAGATCCTGCGCGGCTATGACGAGAGCGTGCGCGACCGCCTGCTGCAAATCTCGATGACGAAGGGCATCCAGTTCCGGTTCAACACGGTATTCGAATACATCAAGGAATGCCCCGATGGCGGCTATTTCGTGAAACTGAGCGATTGCGAGGAAGAGCATGTCGACCTCGTCATGTTCGCCGTGGGCCGCGTGCCGAACACGAAGGACCTCGGCCTCGATTCCGTCGGCGTGGAGCTGGGCGACAATGGCGAGGTGAAGGTCGACGAGTTCAGCAAGACCAATGTCGATTACATCTACGCCGTCGGCGACGTCACCGACCGGGTGCAGCTGACTCCGATCGCCATTCGCGAGGGACAGGCCTTTGCCGACAGCGTCTTCGGCGACCGCGAACCCTATGCGGTCGATCATGGCTGCATCCCCAGCGCCGTTTTCAGCCATCCGCCCATTGCCTCTGTCGGCATGACCGAGGGCGAGGCGAAGAACACGCTGGGCGGGGTGAAGGTCTACCAGTCCGATTTCCGGCCGATGAAGAACGTGCTGGCCGGACGCAACGAGCGCAGCCTGTTCAAGATGGTCTGCGATGCCGCCGACGACCGGATCGTGGGTATACACATGATCGCGCCCGAAGCGCCGGAAATGATGCAGGCCGCCGCTATCGCGGTGAAGGCGGGGCTGACCAAGGCGGACTTCGACGCGACCACGGCCATCCATCCGACCATGGCGGAAGAACTGGTGCTGATGCGCTGAGGGTTCAGGGGCGAGACAGGCGGGGCGGACAAATTGCCCGAAGTGATCCGCCATCTCGCCCCTGTCGCCATCGCGCTCGCGCTGTCATCCTGTTCGCCCGGCACCGGCAGCGATACCGACCCTGCGCCGGAGACCGAAGGGGCAGGAGGCGCCGGTTTCGCCACCCAGATCGATCCGCCGCTGCCGGACTATGCGCGCCTGATCGAGGCACGGCCACAAATCGCCGCGCGCAATGTTTCCATAGAGCCATCGGGAGAGCCCCCGCCAGATGCGAAATTGATCGGCGATTTGTGGATCAAGCGGCTGGAATCGCGCGATGCGCTGGACGGTGTCGGTTTCAGCGAAGCAGGCCCCGAGGCGTTTGCACAGCTGCTCGACACCCGAATGTCGCGCCGGGATTTCGATGCCTGGGTGAAAGCGAATGGCTGGGACGTTCCGCGGCACATCGCCTTCCACTTCATCGACGCGCTTTCCCTTCCGAATGTGACTGCCGAGGCGCGGCCACGCATCCGTTACTGGCCGGCGCAATCGGGCCGCACGGGGATGCAGAACATGGCGGCGCTGCAAGGGAAAGTTTTCGTGCGCGACGGCTGTTTCTTCGTGCGCAAATATGATGGTTCGGAATCGCTTGCATGGTTCCTCGCGGAAACCGGGCTCGACGTCGATGACGAGGGGTTTCTCGTGCTGAGGGACCGGCGGACAGGCTGGATCGTGGCCCGCGTCGGGGAGACGATGACGTGGGCCGGGCCGAATGCCCTGAAGATTACGCTTCGCCAGAAAGCGGAGCTCTACGCCGCCTGCGGAGAACATCCCGTAGCAAGCGTCGGCAATCCGGAATCGGAGGAAAGCGTCATGGTGCGATACCCGCATCTGCGCGAGCTCATGCCGCCGCATCCCGGACCACCGCCCGCTCCGCCTGCTCAGGCCGCTCCGCCTGCTCAGGCCGCTCCGTCCCCGCCTGCGGCACCCGCATCGGATTGACGCTGCGCCGCGCATCCGGCAACGCCTTTCGCGAAACGATAATACGCCGGGGCGCGCGCCATGCCCCCCGCAGGGAGAGCACATGTCCGCCAACATCGCCGAAATGGAACGCCGCCGCGAAGCTGCCCGGATGGGTGGCGGCCAGAAGCGCATCGACGCGCAGCACGCCAAGGGCAAGCTGACCGCGCGCGAACGGATCGATGTGCTGCTGGACGAGGGCAGCTTCGAGGAGCTCGACCGCTATGTCGAGCATGACTGCGTCGATTTCGGGATGGCGGAGCAGCGCATCCCCGGGGACGGGGTCGTCACCGGCAGCGGCACGATCAACGGGCGGTTGGTCTATGTCTTCAGCCAGGACTTCACCGTCTTCGGCGGCTCTCTTTCCAAGCGGCATGCAGAAAAGATCTGCAAGGTCATGGACACCGCGATGAAGGTCGGCGCACCCGTCATCGGTCTCAACGATTCAGGCGGCGCGCGCATCCAGGAAGGTGTGGCCTCGCTCGGCGGCTATGCCGAGGTGTTCCAGCGCAATGTTCTCGCCAGCGGCGTCGTCCCGCAATTGAGCCTGATTATGGGGCCGTGCGCGGGCGGGGCGGTATACAGCCCGGCCATGACCGACTTCATCTTCATGGTGGAGGACAGCTCCTACATGTTCGTCACCGGGCCGGACGTGGTGAAGACGGTGACCAATGAAGAGGTCACGCAGGAGGAACTGGGCGGGGCGAAGACGCACACCACCAAGACCAGCGTCGCCGACAACGCGTTCGAGAACGACATCGAGGCGCTGCTCGCAACGCGCAATTTCTTCGACTATTTGCCGCTCAGCAACCGCGAGGAGGTGCCCGAGCGCCCGACCGCGGATGCGTGGGACCGCGAGGAGCACAGCCTCGACACCATCATCCCGGCCAATGCCAACCAGCCTTACGATATGCACGAAGTCATCCGTAAGACTCTGGACGAGGGCGATTTCTTCGAGATCCAGCCGAACCATGCAGGCAACATCCTGTGCGGGTTCGGCCGGGTCGAAGGACGCACGGTGGGCGTGGTGGCGAACCAGCCGATGGTGCTCGCCGGCGTGCTCGACATCAATTCCTCGAAGAAGGCCGCGCGCTTCGTGCGTTTCTGCGACGCCTTCGAAATTCCGATCCTGACCTTCGTCGACGTGCCCGGCTTCCTCCCCGGTACGGCGCAGGAGCATAACGGCATCATCAAGCACGGCGCGAAGCTGCTGTTCGCCTATGCCGAGGCGACCGTGCCCAAGATCACCGTCATCACCCGTAAAGCCTATGGCGGCGCCTATGACGTGATGGCGTCCAAGCACCTGCGCGGCGACCTCAACTACGCCTGGCCCACCGCCGAAATCGCCGTGATGGGCGCGAAGGGCGCGGTGGAGATCATTTTCCGCCAGGACCGCGACGATCCCGACAAGATCGCCGAGAAAACCAAGGAATACGAAGACCGCTTTGCCAACCCCTTCGTGGCGGCACAGCGCGGCTATATCGACGAGGTGATCTACCCGCACTCGACGCGCAAGCGGATCGCGCTGGGGCTACGCAAGCTTCGGACGAAGCAGCTTGAGAACCCGTGGAAGAAGCATGACAATATTCCGCTCTGACACCAAGTCACTGCTTCGGACTTACAAGGCTCTCTTGTGGGAGGAATGGGATCCGATCGAAGTGAATGATGGGGTTAATGATGGCGAAGGTGAGTGGCCCGACGATGAGTATGACAGTTACGCGCCGCAGCTTTTGAGCCTTGTTCAATCGGGTAAGTCAAAAGTTGAGATCGAAGCTTACCTGACGACTGTCGAAACAGAGTACATGGGGCTGCGGCCATCGGGACGATCAGGTCCGGTTGCTGATCGCGCTATTCAGATTTTCGGAGAGAGAAAATGAAACTCGGCCGTCTCAACCATATCGGTGTCGCCACGCCCTCGATCGAGGAATCGGTACGCTATTACCGCGATGTCATGGGCGCCACTCGCTTCTACAAGCCCTTCGATCTCGAGGCCCAGGGGGTGAAGGTCTGCTTCGTCGACACGCCCGGTGAGAACGGGACCAACGGAACGCAGATCGAACTGATCGAGCCGCTCGGCCCGGACAGCCCCATTGCCAAGTTTCTCGAAAAGAACCCCGCCGGCGGGCAGCATCATGTCTGTTACGAGGTCGAGGATATCGAAGACGCCCGCAAGTGGTTCGAGGACATGGGCAAGCGCATCCTCGGCCCCACGCGCATCGGCGCGCATGGTACGCCAATCTTCTTCCTCCACCCCAAGGACATGATGGGCCAGCTGACCGAAATCATGGAAACGCCGAAAGACGGGCATTGATTGCTCCCCCATCGTCGGCCCGGACTTGATCCGGGCTGATGCTTTCTTCAATCCGGCGCTCAGGTAAGCTGGACCCTGGATCGAGTCCGGGGTGACGAGAGATTTCGAGATGACCGACACGAACAATTCTGGGCCCACCTACGACGACTGGAAAGCCCGCGCCGACAAGGAGGTGAAGGGCCGCGACCTCACCTGGCACACGCCCGAGGGCATCGCTGTGAAGCCGCTCTATACGAGCGAGGACACCGCCGATCTCGATCCCGGCGTTCCCGGCATCGCGCCGTTTACGCGCGGGCCCTATGCCTCCATGTACACGGGGCGTCCGTGGACCATCCGCCAGTATGCGGGTTTCTCTACTGCCGAGGAATCGAACGCCTTCTACCACCGCAACCTCGCGGCGGGTCAGAAGGGGCTGAGCGTCGCTTTCGACCTCGCCACGCACCGCGGCTATGACAGCGACCATCCGCGCGTCGTCGGCGATGTCGGAAAGGCGGGCGTCGCGATCGACACCGTGCGCGACATGGAAATCCTGTTTGACCAGATCCCGCTCGACACCATGAGCGTGAGCATGACGATGAACGGCGCGGTGATCCCCGTGCTCGCTTTCTACATCGTTGCGGCAGAGCGGCAGGGGGTGAGCCAGGAGAAGCTCGCCGGGACCATCCAGAACGACATCCTCAAGGAGTTCATGGTCCGCAACACTTATATCTACCCGCCCGAACCGAGCATGCGGATCGTCTCCGACATCATCGCATATACCTCGGCCAACATGCCGAAATTCAACAGCATTTCGATCTCGGGCTACCACATGCACGAGGCCGGGGCGACGGCGGTGCAGGAACTCGCCTTCACCATCGCCCACGGCAAGGAATACGCCAAGCGCGCGATGGAGGCAGGCCTCGATATTGACGCCTTTGCGCCGCGCCTGTCCTTCTTCTGGGGCATCGGCATGAACTTCTTCATGGAGATCGCCAAGATGCGCGCCGCGCGTACGTTGTGGCACGACGTGATGACCGATCTCGGGGCCGAAAACCCCAAGTCGAAGATGCTGCGCACCCACTGCCAGACGAGCGGTGTCAGTCTGCAGGAGCAGGACCCCTACAACAACGTCATCCGCACCACGATCGAGGCGATGGCGGCGGTGCTGGGCGGCACGCAGTCGCTCCACACCAACGCGCTGGACGAGGCGATCGCGCTGCCGACCGACTTCTCCGCCCGCATCGCGCGCAACACGCACCTGGTGATTCAGGAAGAGACTGGCATCACCAATGTCGCCGATCCCTTGGGCGGCAGCTATTATATCGAAAGCCTCACTGCCGCGCTGGTGGAGCAGGCCAAGGCCATGCTCGAAGAGGTCGAGGCGGCTGGCGGGATGACCGAATATGTCGCCAGCGGCAAACCCAAGGCACAGATCGAGGAGGCGGCCGCGGCCAAACAGGCCAGCGTCGACCGGGGCGAGACGGTGATCGTGGGCGTCAACAAGTATCGCCGCGACAAGGAAGACGAGATCGACACGCTCGATATCGACAACCACGCCGTGCGGCAGAGCCAGATCGCGCGTATCGAGAAGGTCCGGGCAGGGCGCGACAATGCTGCTTGCGACGCGGCGCTGAAATCGCTGTCCGAAGGTGCGCGGGGCGGCGCGAACCTGCTCGAACTCGCCGTAGAGGCCGCGCGCCACGACGCGACGCTGGGCGAGATCAGCGCGGCGATGGAGGACGTTTTCGGTCGCTACGACACGCTACCAAAGCCGGTGCGCGGAGTTTTCGCCGCGGCTTACGAAAACGACAGCCGCTACGACCAGGTGGTCGAGGGCGTGAAGGCCGTCGAACGCCGCCTGGGCCGCAAGCCGAAGCTGATGGTCGCCAAGATGGGCCAGGACGGCCACGACCGCGGCGCCAACGTCATCGCAAGCGCCTTTGCCGATATGGGCTTCGACGTGCTCTCCGGCCCGCTGTTCCAGACGCCGGAAGAAACGCGCGACATGGCCCTCGCCAACGATGTCGACGCCATCGGCGCGAGCAGCCTCGCGGCAGGCCACAAGACGCTGATCCCTGAACTAATCACCCTGCTGAAGGATGCGGGCCGCCCCGACATCAAAGTCGTCGCCGGCGGCGTGATCCCGCCGCAGGACTACGACTTCCTGCGCGATGCCGGGGTGCAGGGCATCTATGGCCCGGGCAGCAATGTGGTCGAATGCGCAGCGGACGTGCTGCGGTTGCTGGGCCACAATATGCCGCCCGCAGGCGAGGATCTGGACGAGGCGGCGGAGTGAGGAGGCAAAAGATGAAAAATATTCGATATTTAAGTTGGTTTGGGGCAGGTTTCCTCCTCAATTTCGCACTTCCGATTCCTGACCCAACTATCGTCACGACAATCGACGTGCTGCTTGCGAACAGTCTGGTCGCCATACCCTTCGGACTGCTGGGACTGGTGATCGCATTTTTCTTTCGGAAGAAACCTCAAGGCGATCTACGATACCCTGCCGTTACACTGGCCGCGATTGTCGCTGTTTTGGTCTTTAAACTGATCCGGTTAGATATATTTGCGCTGCTTGCTGCTGGCGTTTACATTTGGTCGTTGCGCCGCAAGCCCATTCCAAAGTCAGAGTCCTAAATGACCCAAATTCGTAACGACTGGACCCGCGAGGAAATCGCGGAGCTTTTCGACCTTCCCTTCACCGAACTGCTCTTCCAGGCCGCCACCATCCACCGCGAGTTCCATCCGCCCGAGCAGATCCAACTGTGCACGCTGCTGTCGATCAAGACCGGCGGGTGTCCGGAGGATTGCGGCTACTGCTCGCAGTCGGTGAAGGCCGACAGTGGGGTCGAGGCGACCAAGCTGATGGACGTCCAGCGCGTTCTGCAATCGGCAGCGCAGGCGAAGGATGCGGGCAGCCAGCGGTTCTGCATGGGTGCGGCGTGGCGCAATCCGAAGGACCGCGACATGCCCGCGATTGCGGAGATCGTGAAGGGCGTGCGCGCCATGGGGCTGGAGACCTGCATGACGCTGGGCATGCTGACGCCGAAACAGGCGGATATGCTCAAGGAAGCGGGCCTCGATTACTACAACCACAATGTCGATACCGGGCCGGAATATTACGAGCGCGTGATCTCGACGCGCAACTACCGGGACCGGCTAGATACGCTGCAGAACGTGCGCGATGCGGGCATCAATGTGTGCAGCGGCGGGATCGTAGGCATGGGCGAAACGCGCGAGGACCGGGTGGGCTTCGTCCACACGCTCGCCACGCTGGAGCGGCATCCCGAAAGCGTGCCGGTCAACGCGCTGGTGCCTGTGAAAGGCACGGTGCTGGGCGACATGCTGGCGGACACGCCGCTCGCCAAGATCGACGATATCGAATTCGTCCGCACCGTCGCAGTCGCGCGCATCACCATGCCGATGAGCATGGTGCGCCTCTCCGCCGGGCGCGAGAGCATGAGCGAGGCGACACAGGCGCTGTGCTTCCTGGCGGGTGCGAATTCGATCTTCACCGGCGACAAACTGCTCACCGCGCCCAATGCGGGCGATGACAGCGACGGGGCGCTGTTTGCCAAGCTGGGCCTGACCCCGCTGGTGCAGGAAGAGCCCAAGCGCGCCTCTGCCCCGGCCTGCATGGCGAGCGAGCCCGCCGAGTGATCGGCATCCTTCCTGCCCTGGCACTGGCCGCCGCCTCTCCGGTCCAGTCCGGGCCGGAGGAAGCCATTCCCGAGCCGATCACCATCGGCGAGGCTTACAGCCTCGATGTGCTGGACGCGGCGCGGCAGGTGAACGTCATCCTCCCGCCAGCTTATGAGGCAGAGCCTGATCGGACCTGGCCGGTCATCTACATGCTGGATGGCGGCATGGAGCAGGACATTGCCATGGGGATCGGCATTGCGCGCTGGAACGCGATGTGGGGGCGCAGCGCCGATGCGATCATCGTGGGGCTGGAAACGAAGGACAGGCAGCGCGAATTGCTGCCGCCGACACAGGATGCGGCAGAGGCCGCCCGGTACCCGGCCGCAGGTGAAAGCGACCGTTTCCGCCAGTGGATCGCGCAGCAGGTAAAGCCGCTTATCGAAAGCCGGTATCGGCATATTGGGACCGCTGTCCTCGTGGGTGAAAGCGCGGCCGGTCATTTCGTCATGGAGACATGGGCGGATGCGCCGGGGATGTTCGACGGATACGCCGCGATCTCGCCAAGCCTGCAATGGAATGGGGAAAACCTGAGCCGGCGTTTGGCGAAGGCCGGTGCCTCGCCGCGGCCGAGGCTTTACCTCTCGCTTGCGGACGAGGGCGGGGCGACCGAGACGGGCATGGAACGCGCGCTTGCCGCCATGGGGGAAGGACAGGCCTACTGCTTCTCCGACCGCCGCGAAGACCTTCGCCATGCAACCAGCCTGCACGGTCTCCTGCCCGAAGCGCTGCAATTTCTGCTGCCGACGGAGGCGGACTGGCTGGAGGAATATGGACTGACCCTGCGCTGCGATCGGCAGGGGCAGGCCGCCGACTAATGCCGCGGACGCCGCGCGGTTCGATGCCGGCTCTGGGTTTCGACGTCCCCTCGTTGCTGGGCAAGGCGCGCAGCGGCGGGGCGCTGAAGATCGGCCTGTCGAAGATCGATGAACGAGATTGGTTGCAGCCCCGGCCCGACCGCGCAGCGCGTGCCGCCGCATTCGCAGAGTTTCCCGGCGGCATACAGATGACCTCCGAAGCGGCTCGCCCGGGGGCAGAGCTCGCCGGGATACTGGGTATCCCAGGCGGCCTCGCCGAAGCGGCGGCGAGCAGGCACGAGGATATGTGCCTGCTGTCCCGCAGGGAAGGCGAGGAGGTCTATCGCCTTATCGGGGCTGCCGTGGCCTGGCCTTCGGACTGGCTACCGTGCGAGAAGATGGGGCTACCCATGCGGGGGCTGCACGCCCCGATCCATGGCTACGAAGACCAGCTCGCGTCCGGCGTCGACCGGTTCATGGACAGGCTGAAGCCCGGCGCGATCTATGGCCGCAGCAACTGGTTTATCGCTGCAACCGGGGCGATGCGCTGGGTGGCGGAGCTGCCGGACATCGCCTTTGCCGGTGCGACCTCGGCCAATGCGGGAAAAACACTTTTCGTCCGGTCGGAGCGTCAGACCCTGCGGCGCCTGCCGGAAACGGGCGCGATCCTCTTCACGATCGGCATCTATGTCCAGCCGCTCGGCGCGCTCCCCGGTGCCTCGCTTCGATGGCTGGCAGACGCCGCTCGTGCCATACCTCCGGGGGAAAGGGAGCGGAGAGGGATCGGGGCTTACCTTCCGGCTCTAATCGGCTATGCGGAGAGCCGCGGAGAGGAGAGTGCGCGATGATGATCATGGCCCTGATATTGCTGCAAGGCGCAGCGACGCTGGATTGCGACAACGCGATGACCCAGACGGACATGAACCGGTGCGCTGCTCGTGAATTCGACCGCGCCGACCGCGCCTTGAACGTGCAGTGGACGCGCACCGCGGAGGAAATGCGCCGGCGTGATGCCACGGCATTTCGCGACGGGCGACCCGGCTATTTCCAGACCCTGCTTGAATCGCAAAGAGCCTGGCTGAATTTTCGCGATACCCAGTGCCGGGTGGAAGGATATTACGCGCGCGGAGGGTCGCTTGAACCGCTGCTGGTCGCCACATGCAAGACGCAGCTGACCCAGGAACGCACGCAAACCCTGCGCGATCTCGTCACCCAGTAAATGCGGCCTTTAAGCCGCCAATTCACGCCATTAGAGGCCACTTCATGTTCAAGAAAATCCTGATTGCCAATCGCGGCGAAATTGCATGCCGAGTCATCACGACCGCGCGCCGCATGGGCATTGCCACCGTCGCCGTCTATTCCGACGCCGATGCGCGCGCGCCCTTTGTGCGGATGGCGGACGAAGCCGTGCATATCGGCCCGGCCGCAGCTGCGGAGAGTTACCTGGTCGCGGACAAGATCATCGAAGCCTGCAAGCAGACCGGCGCCGAGGCCGTGCATCCGGGCTATGGCTTCCTGTCCGAACGTGCCAGCTTCGTGGAGGCGCTGGAGAAGGAAAACATCGCCTTCATCGGCCCGCCTGCCGGGGCCATTGCCGCCATGGGCGACAAGATCGAATCCAAGCGGCTGGCCAAGGATGCCGGCGTCAACACCGTACCGGGCTCGCCCGATGCGATCGACACCACGGAAGAGGCCCTGAAATGGGCCAATGACATCGGATATCCGGTGATGATGAAAGCCAGCGCCGGGGGCGGGGGCAAGGGCATGCGCCTCGCCTGGAACGACACCGACGTTAAGGAAGGCTTCGAGGCGACGAAGCGGGAAGGCCTCAATTCGTTCGGCGACGACCGCGTCTTCATCGAGAAATTCATCGAGGACCCGCGCCATATCGAAATCCAGATCCTGGGCGACAAACACGGGACCATCCTTTATCTCAACGAACGCGAATGCAGCATCCAGCGGCGTCACCAGAAGGTGGTCGAAGAAGCGCCGTCGCCCTTTGTCACGGAAAAGATGCGCAAGGCGATGGGCGAGCAGTCCGTGGCGCTGGCGCGGGCCGTCGATTACCATTCCGCAGGCACCGTCGAACTGATCGTCAGCGGCGCGGACAAGTCGGGCGAAAGTTTCTACTTCCTGGAAATGAACACCCGCCTGCAGGTCGAACATCCGGTGACCGAGGCGATTACCGGCATCGACCTGGTCGAGCAGATGATCCGTGTGGCAGCCGGCGAGAAGCTGGAGATGACGCAGGCCGATATCGGTATCGACGGCTGGTCGATCGAAAACCGCGTCTATGCCGAAGACCCGTATCGCGGCTTCCTGCCCAGCACCGGGCGCCTTGTCGAATACGACCCGCCGCTGGAAGGCTGGACCGACGACGGCAAGGCCAACGGCCGGCGCGGTGTCGATGGCGTAAGGATCGACGACGGCGTCTACGAGGGCGGCGAAGTCTCGATGTTCTACGATCCGATGATCGCCAAGCTGGTGACATGGGGAGAGACGCGCGACGAGGCTGCAGACCTCCAGGTGCAGGCGCTCGATGGGTTTCGCATCGAAGGGCTGGGCCACAATGTCGATTTCCTCTCCGCGCTGATGCAGCATCCGCGCTTCCGCTCGGGCGAATTGACGACCGGCTTCATCGCCGAAGAATATCCCGACGGGTTCGAGGGCGCGGCTGCTTCAGAGGACCTGAAGCGCGGACTTGCCGCCGTGGGCGGCGTGATCGCTGCCGCCGATGCCGACCGCGCGCGCCGGATCGACCAGCAACTCAGCGGACCGCTTTATGCGCCGGGGGACTGGGCCGTCCGCATCGGCGAACGCGCCGAGGGGGCGAGCGATTATGCCGTGCAGCTGGGCGAGGAAGACATTCGCGTCGACGACGCGCCCGTCGATCTCAGCTTCGACTACACGCCGGGCGACCGGATGATCGCCGTCGAACTGGACGGTGAGCTGCTGCGCATCCAGCTGGAGCCGACGCGGACGGGCTATCGAATGACGACGCGCGGGGCCACGCACACGCTGCGCATCCTGCCCCAGCGTCTTGCCCACCTGACACAGCACATGATCGAGAAGGTTCCGCCGGACCTTTCGAAGATGCTGATCTGCCCCATGCCCGGCCTGCTCGTGAAGCTGCATGTCGAGGAGGGCGAGCAGGTCCAGCCGGGCCAGCCCTTGGCCACGGTAGAGGCAATGAAGATGGAGAACATCCTGCGTGCCGAGAAGGAAGGCACGATTGCCAGCATCAATGCGGAAGAAGGCGAAAGCCTGGCGGTCGACGCGGTGATCCTGGAGCTGGAGTAGATGCATCTGAGCCATGCCCCGGATGCGCCTGCTGCGGAAGAAACGGATTTCGCCACCTTCCTGAAGGCCGATATCCGGGCTGGCACGATCCTGTCGGCGGACGAGTTTGCGGAGGCCCGCAAGCCATCCTACCGCCTGCTGATCGATTTCGGTCCCGCCATCGGCTGCAAGAAAAGCTGTGCCCAGATTGTCGCCAATTACGCGCGCGAAGATCTGGTCGGGCGGCAGATAGCGGCGGTCGTCAATTTTCCACCGCGCCAGATCGGCCCTGCCATGTCGGAAGTGCTGACGCTCGGCTTTGCGGACGATAAGGGCGATGTCGTGCTCTTTGCGCCCGACCAGACGGTGCCCGACGGATCACGGCTTTTCTAGCAGGTAGATCCCGTCAGAGATCGAGGTGGTAACATTGATTATGAGGCCCGTTCTCGTATCCGGCGAAGGCGTCTCCGGCCTCGAAACCGTATTTGCGATACAATGAGATGGCAGGGGCAAACCGTTCACTGGTCCCGGTTTCCAAGCTGAGCCGCTTGAAGCCGGAGGCTTTGGCCTTGGCCAGTATGGCTTCCAGTACCTTGTGTCCGGCGCCGCGTCTGGTGTGTTCCGGATCTGTCCGCATCGATTTGATTTCGGCCTGACGGTCGCAAATACGGTTCAATGCACCGACAGCCATCAGCGTATCTCCCTCTATCGCTGCGAAAAGGGTGATGTCGCCGCCGGAGAGGCCGCGAAGATCGAGAGCGAAGCTGGTGCCCGGTGGCGAGATTGCATGCATGTCCCGCTGGTGCGCTTCCAAGAGGCGGCGAACGGCGGGGTCGCCAAGATCCGTTTCGCTCGCGGTAATCAATGCGCCTGCAACTGCCCGGAGAGGAAATGCGCGACGTCCGCTATATCGACATCGTGCGCCAGATGCGCCTCTCCGATCCCCTTCAGCAGGATGAAGGGCAGGGTGCCTGCATCCATCTTCTTGTCGTGCATCATGTGGCCGGCCAGTCCCTCGCCGGAGCAGGAAAGGCCCAGCGCCGCTATTTCGGACGGCAGGCCGGCGGCAGAAACAGCCTCTGCGATGCGCGACGCATCATCTTGTGCCAATTCGCCGCGCCGGGCGGAATAACGCGCTGCCAATACCATGCCCAGTGCAACAGCCTCGCCGTGCAGGAGCCGGTCGGAAAAGCCCGTTTCCGCTTCCAGTGCGTGGCCGAACGTGTGGCCCAGGTTCAGCAGCGCCCGCGCACCGCTCGTCTCGCGCTCGTCCTGCGCGACGATCCTTGCCTTCGCCGCGACGCTCCGCGCGACGGCTTCTTCCAGTTGCGCGCCGTCATGCGCCAGTACGGCTTGCCCATGCCGGTCCAGCCAATCGAAGAATTCGGCATCGCCAAGCACACCGTATTTCAGAACCTCGGCATAGCCTGCGCGCATCTCCCGCGCAGGCAGCGTCGACAGACAGTCGGTATCGGCAAGGACCAGCGAGGGCTGGTGGAATGCACCGACCAGATTCTTGCCCGCGGCTGTATTGATGGCCGTCTTGCCGCCGACAGAGCTGTCGACCTGCGACAGGAGGGTGGTGGGCAATTGCACGAAGCCACAGCCGCGTTTCAGGATCGCGCAGGCGAACCCGGTCAGGTCGCCGACCACCCCGCCACCAAGCGCCAGCACGTGATCCCCGCGCTCGACCCCCTGTTCCAGTAACCAGTCGATCAGGGTTTCCAGTCCGGTCCAGCTTTTCGAACCCTCGCCGGGAGTGACGAGATAAAGCGCGGCGGTCTTCCCTGCATCCGCAAGCGAGGCAGACAGGCTGTCGCCATGGGCGTCCCATGCGTTGCGGTCGGCCACGACGGGCACGGTATCCTTGCGAAGGAACGGCGCTGCCTGAGAGCCGGTTTCGGCAAGCAGGCCGGGGCCAACCCTGACTTCGTAACTGCGGCCACCCGGGGCCACGGGAATCACAGCCATCTGTCGATCGCCTCCAGTATGCGCATTGCGGTCTGCTGGTGCGGGCCGTTTTCGCTCACGATCCTGACCTGCGCCTCGGCATATAATGGCGCGCGCTGCGCATTGAGGCGCGTGAGGATTTCTTTGGGATCGCCATTTTTGAGCAGGGGCCGCGTCCTGCGGCGTCCGGTGCGTTCGACCAGCGTATCGATATCGCAATCGATCCACACGGCGATCGCCTGTTCCCGGATGAGGCTGCGCGTTTCATCGTCCACGAACGCACCGCCGCCTGTTGCGATCACGCCGCGGCGTTCCTCGATCAGCCGGGCGATGACCCGCCGCTCGCCATCGCGGAAGACCGCCTCGCCATAGGTTTCGAAGATTTCCGCGATCGAGCGCTGGGCCGCGTCCTCGATCTCGCTGTCGGCATCGACGAAGTCGCGCTGGATCATGTCGGCCAGCTTCCGGCCGACGGTCGATTTGCCAACGCCCATCAGACCGACGAGCACGACCGGCCGATCGATCCGGTGGGCGATCCGGGCAATATCGGCGGTTTGTGCGGATGCTGGCTGCGTATCCATTGCCGCTTCGCCTAGAGATAGGCTAGGGCCGTGGCAACCACGGGCGCAGGCCGCCTGCAAGAGAGTGTAAGGTGACGGGTTTGACGATGGGTTTGCGAAAGACCGGGCTGGTCGTGGTCGCGGCATTGCTGGCGGTCCTCGCATGGGCCTGGTGGGACGGTGGCGAACGTCCGCTGGAACCGGTCGTCCAGCCGGTCGACCTGCCGGAGGGCTGGCAATGAAGCGCGCGCTGCTGGCCGGTACGGGCGCGCTCGCCCTCGGCTCGACGTTCCTTGTCGGAGCTTTCGCCGCAGCGCAGGGAACCCCTGAAAGCCTGCTGCCTCCCGGTTTCGAGGATCCGGCTCCTGCACCGGCGCCCGCACCGCGGCCGTCTCCCGCTGCTACGCCGCGACCGGCTCCTGCACCGACACCGACATCCGCTCCGCAGTCGCAGGGCACGCCGGTTGTGCAGCCGATACCGCAGGGCGGTTCGTCGGCGTCGTCGTCCTCGTCATCTCCATCGTCTTCTTCCAGCCGGTCTTCCTCCTCATTGCCGAGCGGGCTGCCGTCACTTGCCGAACTCGAGGCCCTGGAGACGGACGAGCTCGATGCGCTGCTGGGTCTTCGTCCCCGCACCGACATCCCCCCGGCTGCACGTCGCTCGCTGGGTCAGATCGGCGTCATCGGCGAGAGCGAGGGCGGACTGCCTTCAGCCTCGCTTGCCCGCCAGCCGGCATCTCTGGTGCAGGCAGCGCTGTCTGCCACCGAGGGTCCGCTGGTGTCGCGGTGGGGTCACATCATGCTGCGCCGGGTGCTCTCGAGCCGGCTGGCCGCGCCGGAAAGCATGGACCCGGTTACCTTTGCCGCCCTGCGCGCGCAGGTACTCAATCGCATGGGCGAACATGCCGCAGCGCGCGCCGTCGTGCAGGATATCGACACCGAGGACTGGAACGGTTCGCTCGCCGGGGCTGCAATCAACGCCTATGTCGGCACGTCGGACATTGTCGGCATCTGCCCGCTCGCGCGCTATCGCGGAGACATCCAGGAAGGCGAGCGCTGGCAATTGCTGCGCTCCATCTGCGCTTCTTTCGCCGGGGAAACGTCGCGAGCACGCCGGGATATCGGGCGCCTTCGCTCGAGCGGAGACGTTCCCGTCATCGATGCGCTTCTGGCGCAGCGCTATGCCGGCGCGGCCGGAGAAGGGCGCAGCGCGGTCAACCTGGAATGGGACGAGGTCGACGAACTGACACCGTGGCGGTTCTCCATGGCCAATGCGCTCGGCGCGGAAATCCCTGAAAACCTGTTGTCCGACGCCGATCCCTATTACCAGCGCATCGCTGCCGTGATGCCGATGCTCGGCTTCGACCAGCGCATCCCCGCTGCCAATCTGGCCGCGCGCGAGGGTATCCTGTCGAGCGAGGCGCTGGTCGACCTTTATTCGCAATATTACGCCTTGTCCGGCCGCGAGGGCGAGATCGGGGAAGACGCCCTTCGCCTGCGTGTCGCCTATGTCCATCAGGACCCGGCGCAGCGCATCGAAGCGATCCGTACCCTGTGGGGCAATGCGCAGGCCACTCCGGATTACGGGCGTCAGGTTCTCACCGCCTACGCCGCTGCCCGCATCCCGGCCGACGAAGATTTCGAGGAACAGGCCGCGGACCTGATCGCCTCGATGCTGGCGGCCGGGCTCGACCGCGATGCCATGCAATGGGCCGGCGTCGTGTCCGAAGGGAGCGAGAGCTGGGCCCTGCTGGCGCTGGCGCAGGAACGCCGTGCAAACCCGGTCGACGATGGCGCGGTCGATGCGTTCATCAGCGACGACGAGAGCAACGGGCAGCGCAAGTCCGGCTTTCTCGTCGCCGGGCTCGCCGGACTTGGCCGTCTGGACCAGGGCGCGGCGGAAGGGTTCAACGAGGACCTCGGCCTTCGGCTCGGGCGCCAGACGAAGTGGAGCGAGGCCATCACGCAGGCGGGCGAGGCGGGCAATGCTGCGCTCGTTGCACTGCTCGCGGGGCTCGGAATGCAGGGTGACGGCTGGGACAAGATGACCCCGCGCCATCTTTATTTCATCGTCCGCGCACTGGACAGGTCGGGCCTGTCGGCGGAGGCCCGCATGATTGCAGCCGAAGCCGTCGCCCGTGGCTAGGTTTCCCTTCGGGCCTGCGGCCGCAAGGACGTGACGCCGGCTGCACCCAAGGGCAGTGCAATCGAAGAATTCCTCGCCATGCTGGCGGCAGAGCGAGGAGCCGCTGCCAATACTCTGGCGGCCTATCGAAGGGATCTGGAAGGCGCCGAGGAAATCGCCGGTTCGCTGGCAGAGGCGGACAGGAACAGACTGGCTAAGCTAGGCCATCACTGGTCGGACCTCGCGCCGGCCACCGTGGCGCGCAAGACGTCGGCATTGCGCCAGTTCTACGCGTTCCTGCAGGACGAAGGTCTGCGAGCAGACGATCCCTCCAGCGCCCTGCCGCGTCCCGTCCCGCGCCGGGCCCTGCCGAAAATTCTTTCGCACGATGAAATCGCCGCTCTTTTCCGCACGGCTGAGGAGGCTGCAGATGCGGGCGCCCCGCTCGCGGTTCGCACTCTGGCCTTGCTCGAGATGCTGTACGGCTCAGGCCTTCGCGCGACCGAGCTGGTCTCCCTACCTCTTGCTGCGGTCCCGCGAGATGCGCCGTTCCTGACCGTGAGCGGGAAGGGCGGGCAGGTGCGGATGGTGCCTGTCAGCCGCCGGGCGAAGGAAGCGCTGGGCCGCTGGCTGGAAGCACGGGGGGAGGACGGTTCCGCGTTTCTCTTCCCGTCGAGATCGGGCCATCTTTCCCGCGTTCGGCTGTTCCAGCTGGTGAAGGAACTGGCCGTGAAGGCCGGGCTCGATCCACACAAGGTCAGCCCCCACGTCCTGCGCCATGCCTTCGCCACGCATCTGCTGGAGGGCGGCGCGGACCTGCGCGTTCTCCAGACCCTGCTCGGCCATGCCGATATCGCAACGACGCAGATCTACACGCATGTCGATGCGGCCAGGCTCGTCACGCTGGTGAACGAGCGTCATCCTCTCGGCAGGATGAATGGGTAGCGTTCGTCCGGCGACCCTGCCCCCGTGGGACGACGGGCGCCAATCGAGGCGGCAGCGCTTGCGCAGCCAATGGAGGCGGAGTAGCGCAGCGCCATGAATTCCTATCTCGAATTTGAAAAACCCATCGCCCAGCTGGAAACCCGCATTGCCGAACTGCGTGCGGCGGCCGAAGGCGATGATGTCGACATCTCCAACGAACTCCAGCGACTGGAACAGAAGAGCGCGGACCTGCTTGCGAGCACCTATTCGTCGCTCTCTCCCTGGCAGAAAACGCAGGTCGCGCGCCATCCGCAGCGGCCCCATTTCCGCGATTTCGTGGAGCATGCGTTCGAGGATTTCGTGCCTCTCGGCGGCGACCGGAACTATGGCGAGGATGAGGCGATCATCGGCGGCTTTGCGAAGCTGGACGGCCGCAAGGTCATGCTCATCGGCCATGAAAAGGGCCACGACACCGAAACCCGCCTGCGGCACAATTTCGGCATGGGCAAACCGGAAGGGTACCGCAAAGCGATCCGCCTGATGGAAATGGCCGGACGGTTCGGCCTGCCGGTGGTCACTTTGGTCGACACCTCCGGGGCCTTTCCCGGCGTTGAAGCCGAGGAACGCGGTCAGGCGGAAGCGATCGCCCGAGCGACCGAGGCCTGCCTTGCCTTGCCGGTCCCGATGGTAGCCACAATCGTGGGGGAAGGCGGCTCCGGCGGCGCAGTGGCTCTGGCTAGCGCCGAGCGCGTGCTGATGTTCCAGAACGCTGTCTATTCGGTCATTTCACCGGAAGGCTGCGCATCGATCCTGTGGCGCACGGCGGAGAAAGCGCCAGACGCGGCCGGAGCGATGAAGATCACCGCGCAGGATCTCGCAAGGCTTGGAGTGATCGACAGGATTGTGCCCGAACCGGTGGGCGGGGCGCACCGCGATGCAAAGGCCGCGAGCGCATCGCTGGCAGAAGCGATCGCCGACGAACTGGACGGGCTGGCCACCATGTCTACCCAGGAATTGCAGCGAATGCGCGAAGAGCGTTTCCTGCAGATGGCGGGGTAAATTTTCCCGGAGTAATCGCGCCGGCCTGATGTCGGTGCGACCGTTTGCGGTCGCCGGGGAACTCGCACGGCGTGCAATGGGTTGGGTAACCGAACCTGATGCGGCGACTGGTGGCGCGCATCCTTATTACTTCGGGGAGCCCATAATGATTTCCAGGAAATTTGCCGCACTTTCGACAACCGCCGCGATGGCGCTTACCCTTTCGGGCTGTGCCGCGGTGGGCGGTGCGCCGGTGCCCGGCACCTCCGCGCCGATTACGCAGAGCGAAGCGCAGCAGGGGGCGGAAGCGCATCCGCAGTTGCTCGCCGAATTCGGCGGCGCAATGACCGGTCCCTATGCCCAGTATGTCGAGCAGGTCGGCCAGAACATCGCGGTCCAGTCGGGGCTGGGCAATGCACGCAGCTCCTTCACCGTGTCGCTCGTCAACAGCCCGGTGAACAACGCCTTCGCCATCCCGGGCGGCTACGTCTACACGACGCGCCAGCTCGTCACACTGATGAACAACGAAGCGGAACTGGCCGGCGTCCTGGGTCATGAAGTTGCGCACGTCGCCGCCCGTCATTCGCAGCGTCGCCAGCAGGCAGCCCAGCGCAACACTCTGCTGGGCGCAGCCGGCGCCATCCTGTCGGGCGTCCTGCTCGGCAATAGCGGGCTGGGCGATACGCTTTCGCGCGGCATCCTGCAGGGGTCGCAATTGCTGACCCTCCGGTTCTCGCGCAGCCAGGAACTGGAAGCGGACGAACTCGGTATCCAGTACCTGACGAAGGCGGGGTACGATCCGATGGCCATGTCGACCGTGCTGCGCAGCCTCGCGCTGCAGAACAACCTCGATGCGCAGGTCCAGGGCCGTGACAATGCGACGATCCCCGAATGGGCATCGACTCACCCCGATCCGGCAAGCCGCGTCCAGACCGCTGCAAGCAAGGCTCAGGGACTTCCCGGAACGGTTACGAATCGCGACACGTTCCTGACGCGGATCGACGGTATGATCTATGGCGACGACCCCGAGCAGGGCATCGTCGAAGGGCGTCAGTTCATCCATCCCGAACTGAAACTGTCCTTCACCGCGCCGCAGGGCTTCTACATGGTCAATGGTACCCGCGCCGTTTCGATCAACGGGCAGAGCGGACAGGCGCAGCTGACGCTTGCGCCTTATAACGGTAACCTCGATACCTATGTGAACAACGTGTTCGCGAATTTGGGTGGGGAAGGCCAAACGCTTCGCCCGGCGAATTTGCAGCGCACGACCGTGAATGGCTTGCCTGCCGTTTACGGCACCGCGCGGGTCAATTCCGGCAACGGCCAGGTCGATGTGGTGGTATTCGCCTACGAGTTTTCGAACGACCGCGCTTATCACTTCCAGGCAATCAGCCAGGCCGGGCGCGCCAGTGCATTTACGCCGATGTTCCAGTCGATGCGCCGCATTTCGGCTTCCGAAGCGGCGAATGTCGTCCCGCGCAAGGTCGACGTGGTGACGGTTCGTGCCGGTGATACCGTCGCATCGCTCGCAAACCGGATGGCCTACACGAATGCGCAGGAAGCGCGCTTCCGCGTCTTGAACGGTCTGGGCAACAATGAAAGCCTCCAGGCCGGACAGAAGGTCAAGATCGTCGTTCGCGGGAGCTGATCGCGTTCCTTTGAAAACAAAAAAGGCGGCGGGGTTTCCCCCGCCGCCTCTTTTTGGTAATTGGTAGCTGGGATTAGCCGCCTTCAGCTTCTTCGCCCTTCATCTTGGTGGAGACTTCGCCGAACGTGGTGCTCAGCTGGCCGCCCAGCGTGCTCATGGCGCCCATGGCAGCCACGGCGATCAGTGCAGCAATCAGGCCGTATTCGATTGCGGTCGCGCCCTGTTCGTCGCGGACGATATTCTTGAGAATGTTCATAATTTAACTCCTGGTCTTGGTCTTCGGTACCCGTCTCGCCCGGACGGGCCGGATCGAGTGATTTGGGGTCTAGGCACAATCAGTTGACAAAATCCTAAGCTGATCGCGAAAACCGTAAGCTGTGCCGTCAGTCAGCTTTTGTTCCGCGCTCGCGTGCGTCGACGACTTCGTCCGAAACCCGGTCCCACATGAGCCCGGTCTCCGTTCCCACACCCGCGGCAGCGCCCACCATGGCGAGGAAAACGAGGGCGAGAATCAATCCGTATTCAATCGCGGTCGCGCCGCGGATATCGGCCAGCAGGGCTTTAATGTATGCGCGCATGGTTTCACCTCTGGTCCAAAAGCAACATCGCGCCGCTTTGACCGGTCAGGGTAAAGAAAGCCTTTCAAGGAACGGGAATAATGGAAAAATTTCTGACACCCATGCTCGTCGTTGCATGTGCGCTGCATCGAGGGGATGGCCGATTCCTGCTGCATCGTCGCCCTCACGGTAAGGCAGATGCCGGATTGTGGGAGTTCCCCGGCGGCAAGGTCGAGCCGGGGGAGGGGGCGGCACAGGCCTTGTCCCGGGAACTGATGGAGGAGTGCGGCCTCGCAGTGCCGCCAGAAACTTTCGAGCCCATAAGCTTCGCGCCCGAACCGCGGTCCGGCCGGGAACTGCTCCTCATGCTGTTTTACAGCAACGCCAATGTCGGCGACCCGCGCTCGCTGGAGGGCGGCGTGTGGCAGTGGCATTCGCTGGACCGGGCCCGGTATCTGGACCTTGCACCCCTTGATCGGCAGCTTTGCGAAAATTTGTCGGGCTGGCTTGCCCGAAAGAGGGCTTAAGGGGATTGCCAAGCCTGCAAAGCACTCCTATGCACCACCTCCACCGCGCGCCAGTAGCTCAGCTGGATAGAGTACCTGACTACGAATCAGGCGGCCGGAGGTTCGAATCCTTCCTGGCGCGCCAAGAAAGCCCATCCTCGTGAAGAGGGTGGGCTTTTTTGTTGCCGGTCGGTCCGGTGCGGAACCGTCAATGGGCCTTCGTGGTTGACCCCTCGAACGCGCCGAAAAAGGAAATCCGCATGACCGACACGCAGGGCATCTTCAAACGCCTGAAAGAAGACCACGACCATCACCGCAGGCTGCTCGACCAGATGGCGGATACCTCTGGCGAGACGGAAAAGCGCAAGGAATTGCTCGAAACCTTCACGAAGGAAGTAAAGAGCCATGCGGCGGCCGAGGAACAGGCCCTGTATTCGACCATGCTGCGCAAACCGCCGACCACGGACGAGACGCGGCATTCGGTCGCCGAGCATCATGAATTGAACGAAGCGCTGAACGACCTGGCGGCAACCGACATGTCTTCCTCGGCATGGATGGCGAAGTTCAAGCAGCTCGACCACGATTATCGCCACCACATCAACGAGGAAGAGGAAGACCACTTCCCCGATTTCGAGAAGCACCTGAACGAGGACGACATCGCCCACATGCAGGAGGTCTTCGATCGGCGGAAGAAGGAAGAGAAAGCCGAAGCCGAAGTGACGCCAGAATCGATGGACGAGGCGAAGGAATAACCCTAGGCGCTGGCGTCGATGTCCGGCGAAAACACAGAAAAACAGGCGCCCGATCTCGATCATTCGGTCGAGCCGGGCGTCTGGCGTTTCGGCAAGGCGGAGAAGGCGTCGGTCATCATCGATGCCGAGGCCTATTTCGAGCACATGCAGGCCGCAATGCTGGAAGCCCGCCGCAGGATCATGCTGATCGGGTGGGACTTCGATACGCGCATCCACCTCTCACAAGGCCGGCGCTGGTACAAACGGCCTGTCGATGCGTCCCCGCCGAAACGGCTGGGCAGTTTCCTGATGTGGCTTGCCCGGCACAGGCCCGAGCTGGAAATCAAGATCCTGAAATGGGGCCTCTCTGTCCTCCAGTTCGCCGCACGCGGATCGATGTTGCTCGACGTCATGCGCATGGCGCCGAAACACCAAATCACTTTCAAGTTCGATACGAAGCATCCCGTCGGTTGCACGCATCACCAGAAGCTGGCGGTGCTGGACGAAAAGCTTGCAGTGTGCGGCGGGATCGACCTAACTCATGACCGTTGGGACACGCGTGAGCACAGGGAAATCGAATCGCGGCGGAAGCGTCCTCGCGGCAAGCCCTATCCCCCGTGGCACGACATCACCTTCATGATGGAAGGCGAGATCGCGGGCACGCTGTCGGAACTTTGCCGGGCCCGCTGGCAGCGCGCCGGTGGCGGCAAGCTGACCGATCTGAAGCCATCCGAGAAGAGCCTCTGGCCCGAAAAACTCTGCGTCGATTTCGAGGATATCGAGATCGGAGTTGCGCGTACCCGCGCCGAGTACGAGGAAACGGACGAGGTCAAGGAAATCGAGACGCTTGTCCTGTCACAGATCAGGGCCGCCAAGCGCTTCATCTACATTGAAAACCAGTATTTCACCTCGCGCAAGATCGCCAATGCGATCATCGACAGGCTGGGGGAGGACGATCCGCCGGAGATCGTTTTCGTTCATCCGAAGAACGCCGAAGGATGGTTGGAACAGCAGGCCATGGATCACGCGCGCGCGGAACTTGCGCGCGTAATAGCGGAGGCGGACAAGAAGGATCGCTTCCGGCTGTATGTCGCATGGTCGGGCGAAACGCCGATCTACGTCCATGCAAAGCTGATGATCGTGGACGACTGCATCCTGCGAATAGGGTCCGCCAATCTCAACAACCGCTCCATGGGCCTCGACAGCGAATGCGACGTGTTCATCGATTGCAGCAGACCTTACAACCGGGGGCGCGACCTGGAGAAGACCATCCGCGATGTGCGCATATCGCTGCTGGCAGAGCACTGCGGCGTAGGGGAGGAGGCAATGGGCGACCTGGTCGATTCCCTGGGCTCCATGCACGAGGCGATCAGGCGCTTCGGGAAAGATGGCATTCGCCAGCTTCGCCCGTTCGAAGTGCCGGAGAAGAACGAGGTGCAGGACGCTTTGGCGGGATCGCAGATCCTGGACCCGGAAAAACCGGACGAGATGTTCGAACCGTTCGCCCATGGCGGACTGTTCCGTGATGGCAGCCGTCTGGGGCGGCTGCGCGATAAGGTGAAAAGGAAAACATGATGGGCAGTCTGGTAGGTCCCGACGAAGACAATCACCTCGGCAAGCCCGATGTGCCGGACGACGTGCAGGACGCGATCCGTACGCTGATCCGCTGGACGGGTGACGATCCCGACAGGGAGGGGCTGCTTGATACCCCGAAGCGCGTTGCGCGGGCGTGGAAGGAATATTGCCAGGGCTATGCGCACGATCCGGCGGTCCACCTGTCGCGGGTCTTCGAGGAGGTGGGGGGGTACGACGAGATCGTCTTGCTGAAGGACATTCCGTTCCAGAGCCACTGCGAGCACCACATGGCCCCGATCCACGGGAAGGCCGCGATTGCCTACCTTCCGACCGACAAGGTTGTTGGCATTTCGAAGCTTGCCCGCGTGCTGCACGGATACGCACGCCGCCTTCAGATACAGGAGAGGCTGACCGCCGAGGTCGCCGAATGCATCTGGGACAACCTCGAGCCGCGCGGCGTCGCGGTGGTAATCGATGCCAGCCATGCATGCATGACCGCTCGCGGCGTTCGTACGCCCGGCGTATCGATGGTGACGAGCCGGATGATGGGGACGTTCCTGGAAGACCAGCGCAGCCGGAAGGAAGTGTTGAGCCTGATGGGCTACGGCTGAGGCTGTCCGCCCGCGATTACGTGCCTGTTTGCGAACCGATGCCTTTTTCCAGGATGCCGCGAGCAATATCCGCTACGGCATCGGCTTTCCGGTTCGCTTCTTCGGAAGGGTCTGCCCACACGGCATAGCGTAGGCCGAGAAACACGTTCATCCCCATGATCGCCCAGGCATGGGCTTCTTCCAGGTCGTCGCGAAATTCAGCCTTGTCCATGCCGGCTTGCAGGCGGGCGTGAATGCGCTTCGCCGTGGTCTCGTAATGCAGGCGATAGCTGGCCGGATCGACGAACTCCGCCTCGTCGATGATCCGGTAGATTTCCTTGTGCTCGCGCGCGAAATCCAGGAACGCGGACAGTGCGCGTCGTTCGGTGTCGAGCGCGCTTGCATCCGGATCGGCACTGCCCGAGGCGGCATCGCGAACGCCGTTGCTGAAGTCGGTCACCAGCGCCCGGAAGATCGCGTCCTTCGTATCGAAATAGGTGTAGAAGCTGCCCAGCGCGACGCCGGCGCGGCGCGTGATGCCGCTGATCGAAGCCTCGTGAAAGCCCTTCTGCCCGAATTCGACCGTTGCGGCGTCCAGAAGCTTGCGGCGGGTGCGCCGTCCGCGCTCCGTCGCCGGCTCGGTAGCGACCGCCGCATTTTTTGCATCCCGTCCCATGCCACCCGGTTACGGCGAAGCCGCGCTTTCCACAAGTCAAAACTTGAAAGGTGGTTCAGGTTTCAATATGGGAAAGAAAAAAGTTTGTGGGAGAGATAATCATGACAATGCAATCCGCCATCCGCCGTGCGCTCCTGACCGGCTGCGCCGGCCTTGCGTTCAGCGTGCCGGCATACGCGCAGGGCACTGCGGTGGAAGAGCCAGTGACCGGCCCGGTCATCGCCGACGATGCGAGACTGTCCGGTACCGACAACGGCGTGATCGTCGTGACAGCTCGTCGCCGGGAAGAAAGCCTCCAGGACGTGCCGATCGCGGTCACCGCATTTTCCGGAGACGAACTTCTTCGCTCGGGTACGCTCGAATTGACCGAATTGACGCAGGAAGTGCCCAACCTGACGCTGGAAGTCAGCCGGGGTACCAATACGACGCTGACCGCCTTCATCCGCGGGGTGGGGCAGCAGGACCCGGTCGCAGGCTTCGAGGCGGGCGTGGGCCTGTATGTCGACGACGTCTATATCAATCGACCGCAGGCTGCCGTGCTCGACATCTATGACGTCGAGCGGGTCGAGGTTCTGCGCGGTCCGCAGGGGACGCTATACGGCCGCAACACGATCGGCGGGGCCATCAAATACGTGACGGCACGGCTGCCCGACACTGTCTCTGCGAAGGTCCGCGCGACCTACGGATCATACGATCAGGCAGACCTCGTCATCTCGGCCTCCGCGCCACTTGGCGACAATCTCCGGATCGGGGCAAGTGGCGCGAGGCTCAGCCGCGGCGGCTTTGGCGATAACCTCGTCCAGGCTGGCGTTGAAAACTACAACAAGGATGTCTGGGCGGCTCGCGGGACGATCGAGTTCGAAAGCGGTCGCCTGTTCGCGCGGCTGTCGGGCGATTACGTGAAGGATGACAGCGACCCGCGGCAGGGTACGCGCCTCATTCCGAGCCTGCTGACCGGCGCGCCCGTGCTGGACGATGTCTACGATACGCGTGCGGGCCTCGATGTCATCCCGCAGGAGGTGGAGGCCTATGGCGGTGGCCTCAATCTCGAATACGAGGTCAGCGACACTGTCACGCTGAAGTCGATTACCGGTTACCGTGAAGACAAGTCGTCCACCCCGATCGATTTCGACAGCCTGTCTGCCGCCGATCTGGACGTGCCGGCCATCTACGAAAACGACCAGTTCAGCCAGGAATTGCAGCTGCTGTATGAAGGCGATCGGCTGAGCGGGGTGCTGGGTGCCTATTATCTCGATGCCAACGCCTTCACCGCATTCGACGTGGCGCTGTTCACGACCGGCGATTTGATCGGTCTGCCCG
Organism: Altererythrobacter sp. MTPC7; assembly: GCF_042851395.1. Taxonomy (NCBI): domain Bacteria; kingdom Pseudomonadati; phylum Pseudomonadota; class Alphaproteobacteria; order Sphingomonadales; family Erythrobacteraceae; genus Altererythrobacter; species Altererythrobacter sp. MTPC7. Next base: position 192,220 of record NZ_BTGS01000001.1, read on the forward strand.
GGCTCAATGCCCAGACGCTGGGCGATGTCGGAACCAAGACGTGGTCAATCTTCGGCGATTTCACCTATGATCTGACGGACCGGATCAGCCTGTCGCTCGGCGGGCGTTACACCAGCGACAAGCGGACCAGCCGGGTGCTGAGGACCACCTTCATTGGCGGCTTCTCGGACCTTTTCGGTCCTTCGGACGCCATCCCCATTGCCGTCACCTCGGACTTCAACGGCAACGAGACATTCAAGAAGTTCACCCCGCGCGCCTCGATCAGTTTCGAGCCGACGCCTGACCACAATTTCTATTTCTCCTATGCGCGCGGCTTCAAGGGCGGCGGCTTCGATCCGCGGGGCCAAACGACCGGCGCGCCAGATCTGGACGGCGATGGCGACGTCGATTTCGATGACCAGTTCGAATTCCTGAGGTTCGCCCCCGAAACTGTCGACAGTTTCGAAATCGGCTACAAGGCGTCGCTGATGGACAATCGCCTGAATGTCGCTCTGGCGGTGTTCAAAGGGGACTATACCGACGTGCAGATCCCGGGGTCCGTCGGGATCGATACCGATGGGGACGGGGTCAACGACCAGTTCACCGGCGTTACGTCCAACGCCGGCGACGCCGATGTGAACGGTATCGAGCTTGAGGCGAATGCGCTGGTCGGGCGCGATTTTGCAGGGGCGGGCAGCCGGCTGAACGTGAATTTCGCGCTCGGCCTGCTGGATGCGGAATACAATCAGTTCATCGATGCCTTCGGCGTCGATGTCGCCGACCAGCGCGTCTTCCAGAACACGCCGGACGTCACGCTGAGCGCTGGGTTCGATCTGGGCCTGCCCGTTGGGCCGGGAATGGTCGACCTGATCGGTGGCATCGCCTTCCGTTCCGATGCGAGCCAGTTCGAAACGCCCAATCCCTTCCTCGACCAGGATGGCTTCGCGCTGGTCAATGCCAGCATCGTTTTCACCGACGACAGCGACCGGTTCTCGATCGGTGTCCACGGGAAGAACCTGTTCGACAAGCGGTACATCGTATCGGGATACAATTTCGTCGCTGGGGGAACGAACGGACAGCCTTTCGTCCCGACCCTCGGGCTGGAGGGGACGCTGACCGGCTTCTACGGCGATCCGCGGCGGGTATTCGTGACCGGCGAAATCCGCTTCTAAAAAACGTGCTGACAAACAGAAAAGGGGCGCCCTGCTAGAGGCGCCCCTTTCTTTTCGCCGAGTGGCGAGGCCTAGAGCTGGCCGAGCATGTGCTCCGCGCTGCTGACCGAGAAATCGCCCGGTGCCTCGACGTTTAGCTCGACGACCTTTCCATCGTCGACGATCATAGAATAGCGCTGGCTGCGCTCGCCCAGGCCGAAGCCGCTGCCGTCCATCGTCAGGCCCAGCGCCTGCGCGAAATCGCCGTTGCCGTCGGCCAGCATGGTGATGTCGGGGCTGCCGGCGGATTTCTGCCATGCATCCATCACGAACGGGTCGTTGACCGAAGTGCAGGCGATCTCGTCCACGCCCTTGGCTCGCAATTCGTCGGCTTTCTCGATGTAACCGGGCAAGTGCTTCGCAGAGCACGTCGGGGTGAACGCGCCCGGCACGGCAAACAGTGCGACCTTGCGACCGGAGAAGAAGTCTTTCGCCTGGACCTGTTCCGGCCCGGCCTCGGTCGCCTTCACCAGTTTTGCGTCGGGGAGGGTGTCGCCTTTGGAAATCGTCATGCTCTGGGCATCCTTTCTGTTTGCCGCGAATATCTGCTCCACCAGATAAGCCGCTCCCGGTCGCTTGCAACCATGCGCTGGCGAAATTGGATCGAGTAAGAAAATAACGTCGGCGGGGCGGGGTCCGCAACGAATTTGCGGAGCGTGCAATCAAGGCGCATTTGGCGATATAAAGATATCTTTATATTTGCCCCAGGGGCCCTGTGTCGCTATGTCTTCGGCCAACCTTGTCGCAGCTTTTGCCCTGCATTGGCTGCCCCGTATTCATTGACAATTTTCGAGGAGATTTCCCAATGGCAACCGCCGTCAAGGATCAGGATTACATCATCAAGGACATCGGCCTCGCACAGTACGGCCGGGACGAGATCGCCATCGCCGAAACCGAAATGCCGGGCCTGATGGCCCTGCGCGAGGAATACGGCGAAGCGCAGCCGCTGAAGGGTGCGCGCATCACCGGCTCGCTGCACATGACGATCCAGACCGCGGTTCTGATCGAGACGCTCGTCGCTCTCGGCGCGGAAGTGCGCTGGGCGACCTGCAACATCTTCTCGACGCAGGACCACGCCGCAGCGGCGATTGCCGACCAGGGCATCCCCGTCTTCGCCGTGAAGGGCGAGACGCTGGCCGATTACTGGACCTATGTCGGCCGCATCTTCGACTGGGCGACCGAAGACGATGCCGATCTGACCGCCAACATGATCCTGGACGATGGCGGCGATGCCACCATGTTCGCCCTGTGGGGCGCGCGCCTGGAAGCGGGCGAAACCATGCTCGATCCGCAGAACGCCGAAGAGATCGAGATGCAGAAGGCGCTGAAGAAGTTCGTCGCCGAGCGTCCGGGCTACCTCACCAAGAGCGTCCAGAACATCAAGGGCGTTTCGGAAGAAACGACCACGGGCGTCATGCGCCTCTACCAGATTGCCAAGCAGGGCAAGCTGCCGTTCCCGGCGATCAATGTGAACGATAGCGTCACCAAGTCGAAGTTCGACAATCTCTACGGCTGCAAGGAATCGCTGGTCGACGCGATCCGCCGCGCGACCGACGTGATGCTGGCCGGAAAGGTCGCCTGCGTTGCCGGTTACGGCGATGTCGGCAAGGGCTCTGCCGCCTCGCTGCGCGATGGCGGCGCCCGCGTGATGGTGACCGAGATCGACCCGATCTGCGCGCTCCAGGCTGCCATGGACGGTTTCGAGGTCGTGACGATGGAAGAAGCGGTGAAGCGCGCCGATATCTTCTGCACCGCGACCGGCAACGAAGACGTCATCACCGCCGAGCACATGAAGGCGATGAAGAACATGGCCATCGTTTGCAATATCGGCCATTTCGATAGCGAGATCCAGATTTCCGCGCTCGACAATTACGAGTGGAAGGAAATCAAGGAAGGAACCGACCTCGTCACCTTTCCGGACGGCAAGAGCCTGCTGATCCTCGCCAAGGGTCGCCTCGTGAACCTGGGCTGTGCCACCGGCCACCCCAGCTTCGTGATGAGCTCCAGCTTCACCAACCAGACGCTGGCGCAGATCGAGCTGTTCAAGAACACGGACCAGTACAAGAACGACGTCTATGTCCTGCCCAAGCACCTCGACGAGAAGGTCGCGGCGCTTCACCTCGACAAGCTGGGCGTCATGCTGACGCAGCTTTCGCAAAAGCAGGCCGATTATATCGGCGTGCCGCAGGAAGGTCCGTTCAAGCCCGATCATTATCGCTACTGATTTTTCGGGTCAGCCGATAAAGGGAAGCCCCCGCCGCCTTCACGCAAGGCAGCGGGGGTTTTTCGTTTCCGCAGGCGTTGCATCGGGCGGCCTGCCCTAATAGCTGGAATGCCATGGAATTGTCCTCCACAGCACTGGTCTTCATCGCGCTGCTGCTGGCGGCGTGGACGGCGGCCGCAGCCGGGCTGCTGATCGCGGCGGGTTCGCGCAACCGCGAGGCCGAGGCCAGCCGCCATGCCGCACGTCGCCTTGCCCGAATGATCGACGAGGCGCCGGCAATCCCGCTGCTGGTCCGCAGCGATGGCCGGATCGAAGGGTCTGCACGCCTGGCGCACTGGCTCGGCCTGCCGAAAATGCCCGAATTCCTGAGCGAACTGCACCGTGACGAAGAAACCGGCCTGTCTCCCGAACAGCTGGAGGAACTGACCGGTCATGTCCGCCGCGCACAGAAAACGGCAGCTCCGTTCCGGATGGAGCTGAGCGTACCGGGTTCGCAGCGCAGCCTTGCCCTCAGGGGCAATCTGGCAGACGCGCAGATTTCGCCGGGCGGGGCGGCCATCGTGTGGGTCTTCGATTTCAGCGAGAGCGAGACCGAGCTTGCGCGGATGCGCGAAGAGACGAGCCGGGCGAAGGGCGACTTCGCCGCGCTGGTCAATCTGATCGAGGCGGCGCCCATGCCGATGTGGTTCCGCGGGCGCGATACGAAGCTCAGGCTGGTGAATGCCTCCTATGTCGAGGCAGTCGATGGCGGCACGGCCGACAATGTGATCGCGCAGCAGATCGAACTGGTGGAAAGCGTGGACGGGCTGACCGCCGCGCAAATCGCCGGGCAAGCCTCGCAGCAGGCGCAGCCGATCGAACGCATCGTCCAGGCGACCATCGACGGGGAACGGCGCGCGCTGCGTGTCAGCGACCTGCCGGTCCAGGGCGAAGGCATTGCGGGATATGCCGTCGATATCGAGGATATGGAGCAGCAGGCCCGTGGCCACCGCGCCTATTCCGAAGCGCAGCGTTCCATGCTGGACCGGCTGTCCGTCGGGGTGGCGCAGTTCGACGGGGAGCGCAAGCTCGCCTTTGCCAACCAGCCTTTCCGGCGCATTTTCGGCATTCGGCCCGGCAGCGGAACGCTGGGCATGGCCTTCGACCGCTGGCTGACGGAAGCGCGCGAGGAAAACCGCACGCCGGAGGTCCGCGACTTCCCTGCCTGGCGCAAGGAGCACCTGGAATGGTTCTCGGTCGACCAGGTGCAGGAAGAAAACTGGCCGCTTGCCGATGGAACGCACCTCGCGATCGTGGCGCAGCCGATGCCCGATGGCGGCCTGATGCTCATCGCGGAAGACCGGACCGAACAGCTTGCCCTTTCCGCGACCAGGGACACCATGCTGCGCACCCGGACGGCCACGTTCGACAGCCTGTTCGAAGCGCTCGCCGTGTTCGCGCCGGACGGGCGCCTGCAGGTCTGGAACCGCTCCTTCGCCGCGACATGGGGTGTCGACGAGGCCTTGCTGGACACCCATCCCGCTGCCGACGAATTGCTGGCCGCGATTGCCCCGGGATTGTCGCGCCCGCCGCGTGTGAAATCTATCGGGGAGACGATCCGCAGCGCCACCCTCGATCGCAAGCAAACGGCTGGCCGGATCGCCATGGCCGATGGCCGGACGCTGGAGTTCGCGGGCGTGCCGCTGCCCGATGGCAACGGACTTCTGACAGCGCTCGACGTGACGGCCAACGAACAGGCCGAAACGGCCCTGCGCGAACGCAACCAGGCACTGGAAGCGGCAGACCAGGTGAAGACGCGTTTCCTCGCCAACATGTCCTACGAATTCCGGACGCCGCTCACCTCGATCGGAGGCTTCGCCGAGCTTATCGACAGCGGTGTCGCCGGCGACCTTTCGCCGCAGGGCCGCGAATATACGCAGGCGATCATCGAATCCGTCGGCCGGCTGACCGAGCAGGTCGAGAATGTCCTCGACCTGTCGCAGGGCGAGGCGGGCCTTCTCCCGATCGCCAAACAGAAGCTTGAACTGCAGAAATTCGTGACCGGCATCGTGCGCGAGCGCGAGCAGGCGATCGTCGGGAAGGGGCTGTCGCTCGACCTGCGCGGCAGCCAGACCGCGCGGCTGGAAGCGGACCCGCGCCAGCTCGGCCGCGCCGTGGGCCACCTGCTGGACAATGCGATCGAGGCAACGCCGAAAGGCGGCAAGCTGCTGGTCGATCTGTCGCGAAAGAAGGACGGTGTCAGGATCGTCGTCTCCGACAATGGCCGCGGGATGACAGCAGAGGAATTGTCCCGCGCAATGGACGGCCTGCGCCCTGCCGAAGACGGCGAAGGGCTGGAGCGCCGTCAGGGTCTCGGCATACCGCTCGCCCGGCAATTGGCGGAACTGCATGGCGGTTCGCTGGAAATTCATTCGGAGCGCGGCGTCGGCACGACGGCGATCATTCACCTCCCGTGACCATCGACCTGCCCGATCTGGCCGCGATGGATGCGCTGGGCGCGCGCATCGCCGCACTGCTTAAGCCGGGCGATGTCGTCGCGCTCAGTGGCGGGCTGGGCGCTGGCAAGACCACGCTCGCCCGGGCCATCATCCATGCGCTGGGGCACGAGGGAGAAGTTCCCTCGCCGACCTTCACCATCCTGCAGGAATACGAGAGCACTGCTCCGCCCGTAGTCCATGCCGATTTCTACCGGCTCGAGCATCCTGACGAGGTCGACGAGCTCGGGCTGGACGACTACCGCCACGGCGCTGTCCTGCTGGCAGAATGGCCGGATCATGCAGGCGGTTTCGGACACGAGGCGGGATGCCTCTCTGTAACGCTGGAAAGTGTTGGCGAAGGACGCGCGGCGACTATTGCGCGGGGCCGCGATTGGCTAAAGCGCTTTGCATGAGTGAATTGCCAGACGGAATCGCAGAGTTTCTCGGGAGCGCGGGCTGGGCAGGGGCGGATATCGCCCCGCTCGCCGGCGATGCGTCCTTCCGCCGCTATTTCCGCCTTCGCAGCGGCGATGCGAAAGCAATGCTGATGTACGCCCCGCCGCCGGAGGAAGACCCCGAACCTTTCCTCAAGGTGGCGAAGTGGTTGTCCGAGCACGGGCAACGAGCCCCGCAGATCATCGCGGAGGATGCGGGTGCGGGCTGGGTACTCACCGAAGATTTCGGCGACGACCGGATGCGCGACTGGCTGGATGTCCACCCCGCGGGCGAACTTGGCGCTTATGAAGCGGCGATCGACGCGCTTGTCGACCTGCACCGGCGGCCAGCCGGTCCGTTCGATCCGTACGACATGGCGACCTATCTGCGCGAGGCGCGGCTGTTCACGGAATGGTATTGTCCTGCGGCCGGACTGGACGTTGACGCGGCCGGCTTCGACGCGGCGTGGGAAGAAGCGCTTCAACCCCTGCTCGAACGGCAGGAATCCGGTGTTACCGTGCTGCGCGACTACCACGCGGAAAACATCATGCTGCTCGGTCCCGATGAACAGGGGCATGGCGAGCAGGGATTGATAGATTTCCAGGATGCACTGGTCGGCCACCCGGCCTACGACCTGGTTTCCCTCTTGCAGGACGCGCGGCGCGAAGTTCCCCGCGAACTGGAGGCGAAGATGCTGAAACGCTATGTCTCGGCAAGCGGCGCAGGCGCGGATTTTGCTGGTGATTACGCCCGGCTCGGCGCGCAGCGTAACGCCAAGATCGTCGGCATTTTCACCCGCCTTCACCGCCGCGATGGAAAGCCGCGCTATCTCGATTTCATCCCCCGCGTGTGGGAGGCGATGGAGCGCGATCTCGCCCATCCGGCGCTGTCCCCCGTGGCAGCGTGGTTCGACGAGAATATCCCCGGCACGGTCCGGGCGGATCGCGGCGGCAAGCTCGCATGACCGGTCTTGCCAGCGATACGGCGATGGTCATGGCGGCTGGCATGGGCAAGCGGATGCGGCCCCTGACCGCTTCGCAGCCCAAACCGCTGGTGCGGGTCGCGGGTAAACCCCTGATCGACCATACGCTGGACCGGCTGGGCGAAGCGGGCATCGCGAAGGCGGTCGTGAACGTCCACTATCTGGCCGACTCGCTGGAGGCGCATCTTGCCGAGCGGGAAGCGCCCGCCGTCACGATCTCGGACGAGCGCGCGGAGCTGCTCGAGACGGGCGGAGGCATGGTCAAGGCGAAGGAACTGCTGCCCGATCCGTTCTTCTGCCTGAATTCCGACAATATCTGGCTCGACGGTCCGCAAAATGCCTTTGCCGACCTGTCGCAGAGATGGGACCCGGCCATCATGGATGCGCTGCTGCTGGTGGTGCCGCATGCGCGCGCGCTGAACTTCAGCGGGGCGGGGGATTTCTACCTCGATCCGAAGGGCCGCGTTTCGCGGCGTCGGGCGGACCGTATTGCACCCTTCATCTATACCGGCATTCAGATCGTATCGCACCGCCTGCTTCGCGACAGCATGATAGAGAAATTCTCGACCAATATCCTGTGGAATCGCGCGTTGGAAGAAGGGCGGCTTTACGGCCTGCCATTCACCGGCACCTGGTTCGAAGTGGGCACGCCCCAGGCAATCCGTCCGACCGAGGATGCACTGCAGCGTGGCTGATCGCGCAGGGCCGGACGTCTACTCGATTGCGGCCCACCGCGGCTTCGCCGATGCCCTGGTCGCGGGCCTGCTGCCGCGATATGCGGAAGACGATGTCGGTCTGGCCCGGCTGACCCTGCTGCTGCCAAGTTCACGTGCCGCGCGCACGGTGACGGAGGCGTTCATCAGGCTGCTCGGCGAGACCGGCCAGCAGGGCATGCTGCTACCGCGCATGGTCGTGGTCGGCGATCTCGACCTCGACGATACGCTGGGGCCGCTTCTCGATCCTCTGGACATGCCCGATATCCCGCCTGCGATCGATCCGGTACGCCGCCTGTTCGTACTGGCCGACATTTTGCGCGACGAGATGGGCCGCGATGCCCCGCCTGCGCCCGCGCTGGTGAAGCTGGCGCGCGATTTCGGTCAGACGATGGACCGCTTGCTGGTAGAGGAAGTGACGCCGGACGAATTGCTGTCCGACAGGGTGCTGCAATTGTTCGGCGATCTTGCCGGCCACTGGCAGAAAAGCCTGCACCGTTTCGCGGTCGTGCAACGCAAATGGCTGGCCGAGCTGGAGCGGCTCGATGCAGTGGATGCCGGTACGCGGCGCAACCTGTTGTTCGATGCGGCGGCGCGTGCATGGCGCACGAATGCTCCCGAAAACCCCGTAGTGGCAGCGGGTGTGACAAGCGCATCGCCGTCGCTGGCGAGGCTGCTGAAAGTCGTGAGCGAATTGCCTCAGGGGGCAGTAATCCTGCCCGATCTCGATCTCGGCATGGAGGACGAGGTGTGGGATGAACTGGGCAGGGCCGGAGCCCGCCCGACGCCTGAAGACGCCCCGTTCGCCAAGGGTGATGCAGCGACCCATCCGCAATATCATCTCAAGCTGCTGCTCAATCGCATGGGTGTGGCGCGGGGCGAAGTCCGGCACTGGCATCGCCGCGGCATGGGCGCTGCGCCGCCGGAGCGGAGCCATGCCATCGGGGCGCTGTTCCTGCCTCCGGAGGCGAGCACGTGCTGGGTCGACCTTCCCGCCGATCGCCGCCGCCTCTCGGGGGTGCGGCTGATGGAGAGCACTTCTCCCGAAGCAGAGGCGCAGGCGATTGCGCTGCTGGCGCGGCAGGCGTTGGAAACACCGGAGAAGCGGGTCGCCGTCGTCACTCCCGACCGTGCCCTCGCGCGGCGCGTGGTCCAGCATTTGCGGCGCTGGAATATCGAAGCCGACGACAGCGCCGGCCGCCCGCTGTCGCAAACACCCGCCGGGCGCCTGCTCCTTTTGCTGGCTGAGGTCGTTGCAGAGGATGCGGCGCCCGTGCCGCTTGTCGGCTTGCTCGGCCATCCGCTGGTTCGCCGGGGCGAGGAAAGGCGCGCGCATCTTGCGGCTCTCAGGGCATTCGATCGCCGCCTTCGCGGACCGCGGCAGGCCCCGGGGCTCGACCCTCTGGACCCGGTTGCAGCGAAAGCCGGGGTGGCAGAATGGTGGAGCGACATCAAAACCGTTCTCCTGCCGCTGGTCGGTGCCGCGCAGGACATGACCCTGTCGGACAGTCTCGACCTGCTGGTGACGGCAGGCGAGGCATTGTGCGGCGAGGAGCTCTGGGCGCAGGAAGATGGACGGGCGCTGTCCTCCTTCATCGAGGACTGGAGGCTGTGGTCGCGCGAAACCGGCTTCGCCATCGATCCGCGGGACCTGCATACGGTCCTGCTCGACGCGCTGGGAGACATCGCCGTTCGCCCACCTTATGGCGGCCATCCTCGTATCGCGGTCTACGGCTTGCTGGAAGCGCGGATGAGCCGCGCCGACATGGTCGTGTGCGCGGGTCTCAACGAAGGAAACTGGCCAGCGCGAACCGGCGCGGAGCCGCTTCTCGCACCGGCAGTCCTGCGCGCATTGGGCGTGCCATCGGCAGAGTTCCGGATCGGCCTGTCCGCCCACGACCTCGCCGGGGCGCTTGGCGCGCCTGAAGTCGTGCTCAGCCGGTCGCAGCGCGATGCGGACGGACCGGCTATCGCCTCGCGGTTCTGGCTGCGGGTGAAGGCCCTGCTTGGCGGCGATCTGCGCGCGTCGCATGAAGAGACGCAAATTCCGCACATCGCCGAAGCGCTGGACAAGCCGGACGAGGTGACGCCGGCGACCCAGCCAAAACCCGTGCCGTCACACGCGCAGAGGCAGGTTCCGGTTTCCGTCACCGCGCTCGACCGGCTGCGGTCCGATCCCTATCAGTTCTATGCCGCGCAGATCATGGGCTTGCGCGACTGGGACAGGCTGGACGCGGAGCCGACGCCTGCCTGGCAGGGCGAGCTCGCGCACGACATCCTCGAGCGCTGGCATCTCGAAGAGGGCGAGATGCACGCCATTGCGCAGGAGCGGCTGCAGGAAATGAACGCCCATCCGCTGACGCGGCACCTGTGGGAGCCGCGCCTGCTGCGCGCTCTCGACTGGGTGCAGCAGACCCTGGATGCCGATGGCGAGCGCGAGCCTGTCCTGTTCGAACGGCGCGGCGAGATCACCTATCGCGGCGTCTCCATTAATGGCCGCATCGACCGGCTGGACCGGTTGTCCGATGGCAGTTTTGCAGTCGTCGATTACAAGACGGGCAGCCCGCCATCGGGATCGCAGGTCGAGGCGGGCTATGCCCTCCAACTTGGCACACTCGGCATCATGCTGGAAAAAGGCGGCTTCGAGGGGTTCGAAGGCTCTGCCGAAGCCTTCGAATACTGGTCGCTGGCGAAATCGAAGTCGAGCGAGACCGGGTTCGGCTATATCGAGACACCTTTGAAAACCGGCAACAAGCGCAGCGGCATCCCGCCGGAAGAGTTCCTGCCCAAGGCGCTGTCCTTCCTCGAAAATGCGCTGGACGACTACATTCTCGGCAGCGCCCCGTTTACGGCGCGCCTCAATCCCGACGCACCGGGATACGATACCTATGACCAGCTCATGCGGCTGGAGGAATGGCTGGGACGGGACCAGGACGAACCTGCCGGGGGAGAACGCGCATGAGCGGCGAAGTCCATGCGCTGAAGGGCGCGCAGGCCGATGCGGTGAATCCGGGTGACAGCGTATGGCTGTCGGCCAGCGCCGGGACCGGCAAGACACAGGTGCTGTCCGCCCGTGTCCTGCGCCTGCTGTTGCAGGAGGATTGCCGTCCGGAAACCTTGCTCTGCCTGACATTCACGAAGGCGGGTGCGGCCGAGATGGCGACCCGGGTGAACGACGTGCTGGCGCGCTGGGTCCGGCTGGACGAGGTGAAGCTGGCGGGGGAGCTCAGCGCCATCGGCGCACCGACCGACAGGGAAACGCTTCGGCGCGCGCGGACCCTGTTCGCGCAGGTGCTCGATTGCCCGGGCGGCGGCCTGCGGATCGATACGATCCATGCCTTCTCGCAATATCTCCTGGCGGCGTTTCCCGAAGAGGCTGACCTCCTGCCCGGCACCCGTGCCATGGAAGACCGCGACCGCGTCCTGCTTTCCCGCGAGGTCCTGACCCGGGTCATCGCCGATGGCACCGACGCAGAAAGGGATGCGCTGGCCGATCTCAGCGTGCGTCTCGGCCCCGACGGAGCTTTTGGCTGGCTGATGCAATGCGCTGGCGCACGCGAGGCCTGGTTCGGCCCTGCCGGATGGCAACCGCCGATGCGAGGGAGGCTGCTGCAGCTGTTCGGCCTGCCGGCGGATATCGATGAAACGGCCATAGCCGATTTGTGCAGCGACGAGCGTTTCGACATCGCCTCCCTGCGTCGTTGCAGGCAGACCCTGGCGGACTGGGACACGAAGACGGGGCGCGAGGCGACCGAGTTCATCGACGGCTGGCTGTCGTCAGCCAGCGCCGATCGCTATCGCACGCTGGACGGTTTTGCCGGAACGCTGTTCACTATGACCGGCACGCCGAAGGGACTGTCCAATATCCTGAAGCGGGATCCCGACTATGCCGAACCGGTCGAGCGCGTGCGGGAAAACCTTGCCGCGATAGAGCAACAGGCGCGCCTGTTGGCGCTGGCCGAATGGCTGGCGCCCGCCCTCGCGCTGGGGCGCTCGTTTGCCCTGGCGTGGGAAGAGGCGAAGACCCGCGAAGGACTGATCGACTTCGATGACCAGATCCGCCGCGCTGCGCAATTGCTGTCCGACAAGGATATGGCCGGCTGGATCCGATACAAGCTCGATCGCCAGTTCGATCATATCCTGGTCGACGAGGCACAGGACACGAATGCGGCCCAGTGGTCCATCATCGACGCCCTGACGGAAGACTTCTTCACCGGTATCGGCCAGCAGGGCGACAAGCTGCGCACGATATTCGTGGTCGGCGATTACAAGCAGGCGATCTTCCGCTTCCAGGGAACCAGCCCGGAAAACTTCGCCATCGCGAAACAGGCCTATGCCACGCGCATTGCCGAGGCAGCGGCGGCCGCTCGCGAGTTTGCACGCGATAATCGCAGCGCGCCGCCACTGGCCCTGCGCGACCTCCAGGACCTCGACCTCGATCGCAGCTTCCGGACAACGCAGCCGGTTCTCGATTTCGTGGACGAGGCGGTAGATGCCATTGGCTGGGAGCAACTGGGGCTGAAAGAGCCGCCTTCGAAACATCGCGGCGCGCCGCAGGCAGGCTATGTCGAATTGTGGCGACCGGTCAGCGCGAAGGAGGAGGACAGGCAGGACGAGGGCGAACAGGCCGACGATAGCTGGCTGCCCGGACCCGAACGCAGCATGGCCGACCGGATCGCGGCACAGGTTCGCAAATGGCTCGACGAGGGACACCCTCTTGCAAAGGGGAGCGAGCGCATGGCGGGCCCGGGCGACATCATGGTGCTGGTCCGCAAGCGCAAGGAACTGGCCGGTCTTATCGTTGCCCGCCTTCATGCAGCCGGCGTGCCGGTTGCAGGGGTGGACCGGCTGAGGTTGGGCGCACCGCTGGCCGTGAAGGACCTCGTCGCGGCGCTGCGGTTCGGGGTGAACCCGCTCGACGATCTCAACCTGGCCCATGTCCTCGTCTCCCCGCTTGGCGGTTGGACGCAGGACGACCTGCTGCATCATGGCTATCGTCCGCGCGGCGTCGCCCTGTGGGACCACTTGCGCCGTTCGGAAGACCGGCTGGTAGTCGCCTCCGTCGCGAAATTGCGCGATCTGCTTGCCCGGATGGATTTCGAACCGCCCGAAGCGCTGCTGCACTGGATGCTGGCAGGGCCGTGGAACGGGCGGCGCAAGCTGGTCGGCAGGCTGGGCAGCGAAGCGAACGACCCGATAGACGAACTGGTCAACGCAGCTTTCGCCTATTCCGCGTCGCACGTGGCCAGCACAGCCGGCTTCCTTCAATGGTTCGACGCGGGCGAGGGCGAGGTGAAGCGGGAGGCAGGCGGCAGCGGCGGCCTCGTCCGCGTGATGACGGTACACGGATCGAAGGGATTGCAGGCTCCCATTGTCATTCTTGCCGATGCTACCGGTAATCCGCACGCATCGCGCCATTCGGGCCTGTCGCTGGCCGCCGATAACACCGGCGATTCCCGGCTTCCGCTTCCCCCGATCGGCAAGGACGACCGGCTCGGCCCGCTCGCCGAAGAGGACGAGAGGCGGAAGAAGGAGGAACTGGAGGAGCACTGGCGCCTGCTCTACGTCGCAATGACCCGCGCCGAAGAAGCGCTGTATGTCGGCGGTGCGCTGGGGCTGAGAGAGGACGAGCCGAACGAGGATAGCTGGTACGCCCGCCTTGCGCCGCTGGTGGATGGCACGTTCTATGAAGACCCGATCTGGGGCGGCACTGCAGGATATGGCATGATGCCCGAGGTGGAGCCGCAGCAGGTTGGTGCACCGAACGCGGGTGCCGGGCTGATTGATGTGCCCGAATGGGCGACCCGGCTGATCGGTCCCGAGCCGCGTCCGCCCCGTCCGCTCGCACCGTCTGCCGCCGGAGACGACCGCGGGGCCGACCCGCCGCTTCCGCCGGAAATCGCGGCGCAGGCCGCGCGGCGCGGAACCGTCATCCACGGCTTGCTGGAAAGGCTGCCCGATGTCGCGAGGGAAAAACGCGCGGAGGCGGGGCAGCGCTGGCTTGCCCGGCAGGCCGCCGACTTCGACGAGGAAGCACGGGGAGGGATGTTGCAAGCTGCCCTGTCCGTCCTGGACGAGGCAGGCTTTGCCGACCTGTTCACCCCGCGCTCCCTTGCGGAAGTGCCGCTGACGGCCATTGTCGGTGGGCAGGTGATCAGCGGCACGGCGGATCGCCTGCTGGTGACGCCCGGCCGTGTCCTCGTGGTCGATTACAAGACCGCCCGCCGCCCGCCGGAACGTCTCGAGGATATTTCACGGTCGATCCTGTCGCAGATGGCAGCCTATGTCGCGGTGCTGGAAGCGATCTATCCCGGCCGGACGGTAGAGGCCGCTGTCCTGTTCACCCAGACGCCGCAATTGTTCGTCCTTCCGGATGCCGTTCTCGCCCCGCACAAAGCCGCGTTGCAGGGGCAGCAGGAAAGGTTTGCAGGGCCGGGCGTTGATGAGACGCAGGCACCGCCTAGGTAGCGTGCAACACAGATTGGAGATTCCCCATGGCAACCACCGCCGTAACCGATGCAAGTTTCAAGTCCGACGTCCTTGAAAGCGATACGCCCGTGCTGGTCGATTTCTGGGCCGAATGGTGCGGCCCGTGCAAGATGATCGGCCCCTCGCTGGAGGAAATCAGCGACGAACTGGGTGATCGGATCAAGATTACCAAGATGGACATCATGGAAAACACCGACACGCCCAGCCAGCTCGGCGTGCGCGGCATTCCTTATCTCGCGCTCTACAAGGGCGGAGAGAAGGTGGCAGAAATGACTGGAGCCGCGCCGAAGAGCCAGCTGAAATCCTGGATCGAAGAGCAGCTGTAAGCTTCTCTTACCGGGTCCCTTCACGCAGCACTGCGACGAAGGCGTCCCACATCTCCGGTGACGATGCACCGACGAGCCCGGCTTTCCGGCCGGCCTTGTCGATGTCGTCCACACGGTAAGCCGATCCGTCGCCCCGGGCCGCCTTTCCTCCTGCTTCATTCAGGAACAGCACGCCTGCGGCATGGTCCCACGGCAATAAGCGTCTGAAGCTGGAGACGTCGTTCTGCCCCAGCGCGAGGCGCGGATATTGTTCTGCCGCGCAGCGGGGTATCTCGACCATTTCGTAATGCGGCGCCACCTTGAGCCGGGCGAACTCCTGCTGCTCCGGCGTCAGGAACATCATCGACATGGCGGCGACGGGTTTTTCCCGTCCAGCAGGCCGGGCATGGATCCGCTCCCCATCGACGAAGGCGCCGGTACAGCTATGCGCATGGCAGAACCGGCCTGTCAGGCAGTCCAGGATCCAGCCAGAGCGGCACAATCCGCCCTCGCTGCGGGCGATGATAATGCCGAAGGGCGGTTGACCGTGAGCGAAATTGTGCGTCCCGTCGATCGGATCGATGATCCAGCAATCGCCGGACAGCGCATCCATGATAGACGGATCGCCGTGAACGGCTTCCTCGCCGACAATGGCGGGACCGGCATCTATTGCCGCGAGTCCCTCCGCCAGCATGATTTCCGCCTCGCGGTCGGCAATCGTCACGAGGTCGTCGGCTGCCTTTTCGACGATCTGGCTGTCCGACAGGTTGCGATAGCGCGGCAGGATGGCCTGCTCGGTCACGCGGCGCATCAGCGCCTCGATATGCGCGTCCAAGGCGCTCACGAGCGATAGTCGGCGTTGATGGCGATGTATCCGTTGGTGAGATCGCACGTCCAGACGGTGGACCGGCCATCACCGATGCCCAGATCGACCTCGACCGTGATCTCGTCGCCCTTCAGATGCCGCGCCAGGGGCGTCTCGTCGAAGTCGTCGACCGGCTGGCCATTGCGCGCAGCCCAGTGGCCTCCGAACCCGATCGACAGCCTGTCGCGGTCCGCCGGTTCGCCCGCCTTTCCGACGGCCATGACCACGCGGCCCCAATTGGCATCCTCACCGGCAATCGCAGTCTTTACCAGCGGCGAATTGGCGATGGAGAGCCCGACGATGCGCGCGCTCTCGTTGCTGCTGGCGCCTGTGACCGAGATCGCGATGAATTTCGACGCCCCTTCGCCGTCTCGTACGACGGCCTGCGCCATGTCGCGGCATACCGCTTCCAGTGCGGCGACGAAGGCATCTGCGCCTGCGTCCTCCCAACCGGCAATCGTGTCGTTTCCTGCCTTGCCGGTGGCGAAGACCATGACCGTGTCGCTGGTGGACGTATCGCCGTCGACCGTAATGCAGGAATAGGTGCGCGCATTGATGGCTTCCAGCGCCTGTTGCAGGAAGGCCGGGGCGACTGCCGCGTCGGTAAAGACATATCCCAGCATCGTCGCCATGTCGGGAGCGATCATCCCGCTGCCCTTGATGATCCCGCACAGTTCCACGCGGGCTTCGCCGATCATCGCGGACGCGTGCGATCCCTTCGCAAACGTATCCGTGGTGGAAATCGCGAGCGCCGCGTCTTCCCAGCTGCACCGAGGCGCATCGAAGACCGCATCGAGACCGGCGTCCGCCACGTCGATAGGGAGGGGAACGCCGATGACCCCGGTGGAAGATACGAACACTTGCTCGGCGGCGCAGCCGAGGTGGCCGGCGACCTTCGCGGCGATCCGCTCCACCGCTTCGCGGCCCCTGTATCCGGTGAAGGCGTTGGAATTGCCCGCGTTCACGATCAGGGCCCGCGCGGCCCCTTGCGCGACCTGTGCACGGCCCAGTTCCACCTCGGTGGATGCGCAGGCGCTTTTCGTAAAGACCCCTGCA
Source organism: Altererythrobacter sp. MTPC7 (assembly GCF_042851395.1). Classification (NCBI taxonomy): domain Bacteria; kingdom Pseudomonadati; phylum Pseudomonadota; class Alphaproteobacteria; order Sphingomonadales; family Erythrobacteraceae; genus Altererythrobacter; species Altererythrobacter sp. MTPC7. Next base: position 208,956 of record NZ_BTGS01000001.1, read on the forward strand.
ACGCTGGTCCCTTCGGCCAGTTCGGCAAAGGTCAGGTCGGCGCGGTCCCAGTCCTTGTACCCCGCACGCACGGTGCGCAGCGTCACCCCGCCGATCGACGGCATTTCGGGGAAGGGTAGGGCGAGCGGGGAGCGTTCCAGGTCCATGATGCAGCCGCGTTATGCCAGCCGTGGCCAAGTTTCCAGAGCGCTGGCGGCATGATACATGGACTTGCAACCATTCCATGCCTATCTGGACCGCACCATGCTTCGCCGCTTCCTGACCCTGCTTGCCATGCTGACCGGTTTCGCGGTTCTGGCTGCGCCTGTGCAGGCCCGGCAAGCTCCGGAAGCGGCCGCTGCGTGCGAGGCGGTCGAAGCGGCCATGGCGACGGACGTCGCTGCGACGTATGGCATTGAGATTTCGAGCGTTACCGCTGGACGGGGTGCTCCGATCGCGCTTCCGCTGCCGGTAATCGACACGCTGCGGCTCGCGCCGACGGTGGCGCTGCGGATCGACCGCTCCCGCGAATAAACTGGCCGTTCGCTTTTTCCAGCGAGGCCCCCCGCGCGCCTGCCCGATGGCGCGCATCTTCATCCCGTTTCCATACAGATTTCACGCCAGGTAGGCTCTCATGTTCCAGAATCTCGCGAAGTCGCTCTTCGGCTCGTCCAATGACCGCTACGTCAAATCGCTCAGCAAGATCGTCAACCAGATCAACGCGCTGGAAGACGATGTAAAGGCGCTCAGCGACGCCGAACTCCAGGGCCAGACCCAGAAGTTCCGCGACCTGCTGGCGGACGGCAAGACGCTTGACGACATCCTTCCCGAAGCGTTCGCCACCGTGCGCGAGGCCTCGATGCGCGTGCTGGGCATGCGGCATTTCGATGTTCAGATGATCGGCGGCATCGTCCTGCATCGCGGCGAGATTGCCGAAATGCGCACGGGCGAGGGCAAGACGCTGGTCGCGACGCTGGCGACCTATCTCAACGCGATCGAGGGCAAGGGCGTCCACGTCGTCACCGTGAACGACTATCTCGCCCGCCGCGACGCGGAATGGATGGGGCAGCTATACAGCTGGCTTGGCCTGACGGTCGGGGTTATCGTGCCCAATATCGCCGAGCCGGAACGCCGGGCCGCCTACGAGGCGGACATCACCTACGGCACGAACAACGAGTTCGGCTTCGACTATCTGCGCGACAACATGAAGCACGAGCGCAGCCAGATGGTCCATCGGCCCTTCAACTTCGCCATCGTCGACGAGGTCGATTCGATCCTGATCGACGAGGCCCGTACCCCGCTCATCATCTCCGGTCCTACCGAGGACAAGACGGACATGTATGTCACGATCGACGAGATCGTGAAGAAGATCGATCCAGAGTGGTACGAGGCGGACGAGAAGACGAAGAACATCAGCTGGACCGAAGACGGCGCGGAGGCGATCGAGCAGCTTCTGGCCGATAGCGGCGTGCTGGAAACCGACAATCTCTACGACGTCGAGAACACGCAGGTCGTTCACCACCTCGACCAGGCGCTGAAAGCGAACATCATGTTCAAGCGCGATACGGATTACATCGTGAAGGACGACAAGGTCGTCATCATCGACGAATTCACCGGGCGCATGATGGATGGCCGTCGCTGGTCCAACGGCCTGCATCAGGCCGTGGAGGCGAAAGAGGGCGTGAAGATCGAGCCCGAGAACCAGACCATGGCCTCGATCACCTTCCAGAACTATTTCCGCATGTATCCGAAGCTGTCGGGCATGACGGGTACGGCCGCGACGGAGGCGGGCGAATTCTGGGACATCTACAAGATGAACGTGGTCGAGATCCCGACCAATGTCCCGGTCCAGCGGATCGACGAGGACGACGAATTCTACAAGAACACGATCGACAAGTTCAAGGCGATTGCCCGCGCCATCGCCGAGAAGAGCGAGACCGGGCAGCCGACGCTGGTCGGGACCGTCTCGATCGAGAAATCCGAATTGCTGAGCAAGTTCCTCGACGAGGAAGGCGTGAAGCACTCCGTCCTCAATGCCCGCTTCCATGAAAGCGAGGCGCATATCGTGGCGCAGGCCGGCCGTCTGGGCGCAGTGACCATTGCGACCAACATGGCAGGCCGCGGCACCGACATCCAGCTGGGCGGCAATGTCGAATTTCGCGTCGAGGACGAGCTGAAGGACATGCCCGAAGGCGCCGTCCGCGATGCGGCAATCGCGCGCATCAGAGAAGAAGTTGCAGCGGAGCGCGAGCAGGTGCTGCAGGCAGGCGGACTGTTCGTCCTGGGTACGGAACGCCACGAAAGCCGCCGGATCGACAACCAGCTGCGTGGTCGCTCGGGCCGCCAGGGCGACCCCGGCCTCTCGCGCTTCTATCTCTGCCTCGAAGACGACCTTCTGCGCATCTTCGGGCCGGACACGCTATTCGCCCGGATGATGAATTCGAACCTCGAGGACGGCGAGGCTATCGGCTCCAAATGGCTGTCAAAAGCCATCGAGACGGCACAGAAGAAGGTCGAGGCACGCAATTACGACGTGCGCAAGCAGGTCGTCGAATACGATGACGTGATGAACGACCAGCGCAAGGTTATCTACGAACAGCGCGCCGACATCATGGATGCCGATGCGGTGGATGAAGTCGTGGTCGATATGCGCCACGACACCATCAACGCGATCGTCGGCAATGCCTGTCCTCCGGGTTCCTATCCCGAGCAATGGGATATCGAGGGGCTGAAGGAGAGGACCACGGAAGTTCTCGGCCTGACGCCCGACATCGATGCATGGCTGGAAGAGGACCAGGTCGAGCCCGAGATTATCGAGGAACGCCTTCAGAAACTGGCCGACGAAAAGATGGAAGCGAAGATCGCCGCCACCGATCCGTCGATCTGGAAACGGGTGGAGAAGGGCATCCTGCTGGACCGGCTCGATCACCACTGGAAGGAGCACCTCGCCACGCTGGATGCGCTTCGCCAGGTAATCTGGATGCGCGGCATCGCCCAGAAACAGCCGATCAACGAATACAAGCAGGAGGCATTCGGCCTGTTCGAAGGCCTGCTCGACACGCTGCGCGAGGATGTCACGAGTATCCTGATGAAGAGCGAACTTCGCGCAGCTCCCCAGCCGGAAGCGCTGCCCGAACTGCCCGAGTTCCTGACCGGTCACATCGATCCGCTGACGGGCCTCGACAACAGCAATGACGGCGACGGCTCCGCATCGCAGGCAGAGACGTTCGGATCTCTGGCCGGCTCCGCAAGAGCTGGTGCGTCATCGGGCGGCGCGGCGGTCAATCCCTATGCCGGACAGGACATTCCGCGCAATTCGCCGTGTCCCTGCGGTTCGGGCAACAAGTACAAGCATTGCCACGGGGCGCTGGCCTGATCCTGCCTGTTTGCGAGATGCAGCGGTAGGGCCGGACGATGCTCTGGCTCGCCGCTGCTTTCTTCCTGACGGCCCTGCTGTATGCATCCGTCGGCTTCGGTGGAGGCTCGACCTATAGCGCGCTGCTTGCACTGGCAGGTTTCGATTTCCGGCTGCTTCCGGTCCTTTCCCTGCTGTGCAACCTTGTCGTGGTTGTCGGCAGTTCAATACGTTTTGCTCGTGCAAAAATAACACCGTGGAAGGGCGCACTGCTGCTGACGGGCCTGGCCGCTCCCGCGGCGTTTCTCGGTGGACTGACGCCGATCCAAGAAGGGGCATTTTTCCTGCTGCTCGGGGTGAGCCTGATCTTCGCGGGGCTGCTTTTGTTCGTCCCACGAAGCGACACCGATGGAGAGGCAACAAAGATCGGTCGGTTCGTCCCGCTTGCAGCAATCCCGCTCGGCTACCTTTCCGGTCTCGTCGGTATCGGAGGAGGAATTTTTCTCGCGCCGCTATTGCACCTCGTTCGCTGGAATTCGGCGCGGGCGATTGCCGCGACGGCCAGCCTCTTCATTCTCGTCAATTCGGCTTTCGGACTTGCCGGCCAGCTCCTGAAAAACGGGACCGCATTGCTGGTGGAGGCTGCGGGGTTCGGGCTACCCCTGATGGTCGCGGTGGTCGTGGGCGGGCAGATCGGCAGCCTGCTGGCCCTTCGCCTGTTCCCGGCCACCGCGATCCGCGCCCTGACAGCCATTCTCACGATGTGGGTGGGCGCACGGCTTCTTCTTGCAGGGTAGGCCGGGCGCCATGCAGAGCGTTACCAGTTGCTGAGACCACCGCCGAGCGAGTTCTCTGCCGTTTCGGACTGCGACCGCTTCAAATGGTCGAACACTGCCACGTGGATCGCGTCGCGAAATTCGACCCCGACATGGAACTGGTTGGTCCAGCGTACGATCGCCGCAATCGGGCCAACGCTGCCAAGCGTGAGAAGAAGGTTCTCACCCACTTCCAGCCGGCAGAACTTGTCGAAAAACTGGCAACCCTGGAGGTTCAGATCCTTGAAATGGACATCGCGGGGGTTTCCCCGTCCATTTCGATAGGAACCCCATAGGCTGATCGGCTCGCGAGCAAGCTCGCGCCGTCCTATGTCTGTCATGCGATACCCGGTTCTTTTTCGTTTTGTTTTATGGGCACGCTGTAGCTGTCATAGGCGGCCGTAAAAACCACATATGATAAGAATCAGTTTTATTTCTGTAGCTTACCTCTTTGCGACGCCGGGTGGTCGCAGAGACACAACCAGGAGATGCAAAGAAGGCTGGATATCCGCGCTACACACGGGCCGTATTAAGAGGGGAAGAGCTTCCGCCGGTCGGCGAAACCGCATCGCGCAGGGATCGCTGTTCAGAAGGCTGGAAAAAGTGGCTCCCCGAGTTTGAGGCATGGGGGTGTTTCAGCGGTTGTCAGATGACCCCCCCGGCCCCCTTCGCGATCGGACTATGAGTGTCGCTCCAAGATGAGTCGCGCATAATTATCCGAATGAAAACAGGTATATCGTGCCGATCTGACGCAATTCGTCCGATAATCGCCCGGCTCCAAAACCTGTCGCAATCGTGGTTACACTCCACAAATTAGTCGCAATTATTTTGTGGGGCGCTATGTGGGGCAGATGCCAAAGATAGCAAAACCGCTCGCTGCCCTTGAAGTGTCCCGCTTGTCGCATCCCAAGGGAAAGTCGTCCAAACACCTGCACCCTGTCGGGACCGTGCCAGGGCTATGCTTGCAGACTACGGCGGGCGGCGGACGATCATGGGTGCTGCGCGTGAAGGTCGGGACGAAGCGGCGCGACATGGGATTGGGCAGCTATCCAGCCGTCCCGCTCGCCAAGGCGCACGAGGATGCGCGCGAGATACGAGATGCCATCAGTTCGGGACGCGATCCTGTCGCTGAAAAGCGCGAAGCCCGAGCGGCGCTGATCGCAAAGCAGATGCGCGACCTGACATTTGCCCAAGCGGTCGACCGCTACATGGAAACGGGCCGCATGGCGAAGCTGCGCCACGATTGGCAGCGCGACGAATGGCGGACTACGCTGGAAACGTATGCGGTCCCCGTGATCGGAAAGATGCTGGTCGACGATATAGGCCTGCCAGACGTGAAGCGGGTGCTGGAACCGATCTGGCAGGACAAGAACGCAACGGCGGTGAAGGTGCGCGGTCGCATCGAGTCCGTATTGGCATGGGCTATCGATGCAGGACACCGGCAGGATGCTGCCAATCCCGCGTCCAAGGGGGCGCTCAAACAATGGATCGACGATCAGGGCGGCGCAATTGTCACAAGCCGTCCCCATGTCCCTGTCGACCGCATGGCCGCGTGGTTAGCCGCTGCGGCCGATCAGGACGGTATGGCGGCTGTCGCGCTTCGCTTCCTCGCTTTGACCGCAGTACGGGTCGACAACGTAGCAGGTGCGACGTGGAGCGAGATCGACCGCGAGGCGCGGGTGTGGACGATACCGGCGGCTCGCATGAAGGGCAGGGCAAAGGATCGTCGCGAGCACCGTGTCCCGCTATCCGACGCTGCGTTGGCGCTAATCGACGGGCTGGAGCGGCGCGAGGGCGTAGATCTGTTGTTCCCATCGCCGCGCGATAAGGAATTGACGAACGCTGCAATCGGCAAAGCGATGCGGACGATCCACGAAAAGGACAGCGCGGGATTCGTTGACAAGGACTCAGGTCTGCCAGCGGTGCCGCATGGGCTGCGCGCATCGTTCAAGACGTGGGGCAAGGGCAAGTTTTCGCGCGACCTGATCGAAACTGCATTGGCGCATAAAATCGGATCAAAGACCGAACAAGCCTATGATCGCGGCGATGCGTTGGACGAACGCCGTCCTATTATGCAAGCATGGTCGGATTGGTGCAGCGGTCGCGCGTCGGACGGCAACGTAGTGCCTATGGCGCGGGGCGTGGCATGATCGGCGCTATTGCTGTCGGCCCGGCTGATCGCTTTCAAGTCGGTCACGCCAACACTTTTCCCGCCGATCATACACAATGTCAGGCAGACGCTTACGAAACTGTTTCAAAGCATCTTTCGCAACACACAGGTTTGCAGATTTATCGAAGTACGTCTGTCCGCTCTCAGCATGAAGAAGGCAGGACGCCACGTAGTCCTGATACAAAACATGATTGAAAAGTAGATATTGCTCTTCCATCCATTGTGCGGCTTGATCGGAGGTCATCATTTTTTCGGAGGTTCGTAGGTCTTTAAGACGTGCTCGCCGTAGTACTCAAACTCAGGATTTGCGCCTTTCTGCCAAACGCATCGATAAAGATGCTTTTGGTGTGAAGTTCGTGGTCCGTCATCGAATGGACAAAGGTCTACTGTCATCGGGACGCCACCTGATTTGAGTGCGACTATATCACCCTTTTTAAATGCATTTGCCAAGTTTCGAACTCCCATGACAACGATTCAATCCAAAAGAGATTGACTGCGGCAGCCTACTGACTCACCTTCACGAAGTCTAACTGAATTAGAGGCAACGCGAGCCGCACATGATAATGGACCTAACCTTCCTCCGTGCTGTCCGGGCCGCTGCATCAAGCGGTCGATGCGAGCGGCTGGAAGGGACATTCCTGCGCGCTTTAAGGGCAGCTGCGAAAGGTTGGTCCGAACCGCTGGACGTGATCGTTCGCAGCAGATTGCTTACGCAAGGCGAGCGTGAGTTGCTGACCGTGCTGGACGCGATGTTGCAGTACGGAACCACGCTTGGACCTAGCGAGCGCGAGACGCTGGATCAGTTGGACCGTGGCGAGTTGCGGCCCGTGAGCGGAAGGGGCGGCGCGTTCTCGCCAGTCGAACAACGCTCCTATGCCGCACGCTACCTTGCAGGGGGATCCAATGAGTCAGTGATGGCCGAACTTACAACGGAAACCGGCATGGATCGAACCACGATACTGGATTGGGTTCGCCCATTGCGCTCCACTCTCCAGCGCGCGCCGGACCCTCATCTTGTCCTGCGCGCGATCATCGATCCCCATGCCGAAGCGACGGCGATCCGGGAGCGGGTGGATTCAGCAAACCGGGCCGTGCTGGAGAATTTGCCTTGCGAACCTGAATGAGCGGATAGAGTATTCCAACCGCGAAACTGTCGCATCCGGTCGCAATCTGGTTAAATTGAGCGTCACCTAACGCAATTGAGGTGACGAATAATGCTGCAGACTGTCGATCAGGTCGCTGAAAAGCTGACTATCTCTCGGGCCACAGTTTGGCGCTACACGCGCAGCGACCCGCAATTCCCGAAACCGATCAAGCTGTCACCTGGTTGCGCTCGCTGGCGCGCGGACGAGGTGGATCAATGGCTGGCCACGCGCGAGCGCGCATGCGCTTGATATGAAAAAGCCCGGCTCGCCGTTGGCGCGGCTGCCGGGCTGGGATCGTGTGATGACAGAACTTACCACGGGGGAGGGCGTCCCGCAATCATCGTCCGAAATCACGGTCGCCACATTGCAAAAGGCGGTTGTGAGCGCACCGGCAACCGAACCGGACCGTTCCGCGCGCTTGTGCGCCATCGCAGCGGCGGCCGGCACGTTGTCGGCGATCGAATGCGAGTCCGTGCTCGCCTTCATGAAGAACGTGACAGGCATGTCGATCGGCGCGCTGCGAAGCGAGGCGGCGAAGAGTAGCAGGCGCGGTGACGATCACCTTGCCCATGCCCGCAAAACGATCAAGGCAATCGGTCCTGAGAACATCCTGTTTGCCGAGTCCTATCTTTGGCGATGGGAAGGCACCGTATGGCGAAGGCGCGACGATATCGCGGTCTCGCAAGAGGTGATCGCCACGCTCAGTGCGAGCAACGAAAAGATCACGAACGCGCTTGTCGAAAGCGTTACCGGGCTGATCCGCAAAGAAGCGTTCCGGCCCGATCATCGGTTCAACATTGGCAATCCCGAGGTGGTGAATACGCTGACCGGCGAACTGGAATTGACCGCCCGTGGATGGATCCAGCAACCGCACCGGCGCGAGCACTACAGGACCACGCTTGTCCCCGTGCGATACGATCCGACGGCTCAGGCGCCGCTTTTCTGGCAATTCCTCTATGACGTGTTCCGAGACGATTCCGATCGGGACGCAAAAGTCGCCGTGGTGCTCGCCCTGATCGGCTACACACTAATGGCACATGCCAGGCACGAGAAATTCGTCCTGTTGATCGGCAATGGTGCGAACGGCAAGTCGGTCCTGTTGCGGGTGATTGAGGCGCTGGTCGGGCGGGACAACGTAGCGGGCGTGAAGCCGTCGCAATTCGACAATAAGTGGCAACGCGCGCACTTGCATATGAAGCTGGCCAACATCGTTAGCGAATTGCCCGAGGGGAAGGTGATCGCAGACGATGAATTGAAGGCGATCGTCTCGAGCGAGATTAGCACCGTAGAGCGAAAGAACCGCGACCCGTTCGACATGCGGGCATTCGCGACGTGCTGGTTCGGTACGAACCACATGCCGCACACGCGCGACTTTTCCGATGGCCTGTATCGTCGGGCGGTGATTGTGCCGTTCAATCGGCAATTTGGCGAGCACGAGCAGGACGAGCAGCTAGCCGACAAGCTGATCGCCGAATTGCCGGGCATCTTGAACCTTGCGCTGCATTACTACGCCCACGCATCGCGGCACGGCTTCACGCTACCGCCATCGTCCATTGCAGCAAGAGAGGAATGGCGGCGCGAGGCCGATCAGGTCCGTTCCTTCATTGCCGAGCGTTGCGAGATGGACCCGGCTGGCGAGATCACGTTGGCCGACCTTTATCTCAATTTCGAGATATGGGCGCGGCGATCAGGCGTCCGCAACATCGTCGGGAAGGTCCAATTCGGCAAGCGCATCCGGGGACAGGGTTTTAGCAGCAAACACAATGACGGGACGTGGATCACGGGCCTGCGGTGGAAGCCCGATATTGGAACGAACGGAACGTAAAATCCGCCACGCCCCGGCATTGTTTGGGAGTGCACCCTGACTCTATGGGTAAACATATGGAAAAGCGTTCCGTTCGTTCCAATGACGGATAAGTTGCAGTAATTGTATGCAATACGATTGTGATTACTGACGGTTTATGAAATAATGCACAAACTTACCGCTATGAACGATTTATAAAATGACGATTTTCGTCTTGACATGTAATTATGGGCATTCATGATGTCGTCCTATTAGCAGGAGAATTGACATTATGGCTCAAGTTACACGTCAAGAAACACCACGCGGTCCGGTCTATTCGTACGCTGCCGCGTCCTTCCACTCACCGGACGAAATGCCAGGATTGGGTAGCCCCACGCTCCGCAGCAATTTCGACAATCTGGTAAAGCGCGAAGCAGAACTGCACGGCGATTATCTGGAGGATCGGATCCCGGCGATGCGTCGCGAAGGCATGGGTCCGACGATTTATCGGGCGGCGGGTCAAGCGATCGACGACGCGCGAGACGAGGCGAGCCGGGCGATCGCGGCCGATCTGCGCGCTAAGGAACCGGCGATTGAAATCGACGCGGCGGAAGCTGTCGAAATTCGCTCAGCCGTCCGTTCGATGGATCCGGGCCAACAGGCGCGCTTCATCCAAGACGCTACGCTTCCCGAACTGATTGCCATTGTCGGCACCGGTAACAAAGTGCCGATGCAGCCGGATATGTTCGATCTGGCCATGCAAAGATATATGGTGGAGAACCATATTGAACGCGCGGCCATCGCTGCCAGCAACCCCGCTCAACCGACCTTGGACCGGATCATCGCCACGGGTAGCGATCGCGCCGCCACGCTGGCAGAGGCGACGGAAGCGGTCGATCGGCACAAGGCCAAGGTGGCAGCAGCAGATGACTATGAGCGTGTGGCGCAAAGCATGATCGCGTTCATCGCGGCCATTTTCGATCAGAGCGCAGAGCAAGTGCTCGATAGCGTTATTGGACGGGCAGATGGCTAGACCGATGCGGTTTGCCGGCCAGACAGTTTATTTGCGGACCGCTCCGACGCTACCGGCTGGCGAGGTGTACCGTTCGCTCAATATCTCCCGACAACGCGCGCACATGCTCCGCAGGAACCGCCGGTTTCCCCGGTCCATCGCGGGGGAGATCGAGACGGCGGCTTTGGTCGCATGGCTGCGTCGGTTCGATTGTACCGTCAAATTCGTGTGAGGTGACAATGACACAATCAACCGAACTCGAACGGACTAAATCGGAGCCTTGGCGCAAACCCGATGGGACGTTCGGTCCTGGCAATCCCGGCAAGCCAAAAGGCGCTCGCCATCGATTCAATAAGGCCGTCCTAGATCGATTGGGCGGATTGACCGACAAGGCGATGGCAACGCTCGAACGCAAGCTGGATGAAGGCGAGTTGAAAGCCGCGACCTTTGTGTTGGCACGCTTCCTGCCATCGGAGCGCGTGGTCGACGTGGCAGCGGAACCGCACGAAATTGCCGATGCGATCGGAGAGGGTGAACTGACCGTTCAAGAATCCAATCGATTGGCTCAGGCTGTAAAGACGCTGAAGGAAGCGGCGGGCGTAGACGAGATGCGCGCGCGCCTAGATGAGATCGAAGCGTTGCTGACCGCACAGGGGCGGTCCTAAATGTCGCGCCGATCGATCGACAGCCGCATGGATCGGATCGTCGACCGATTGCTTCCGCCGGGCAGCATGGCACGTCGCGAATATCGACTGCCGGATGCGATGAAAGCCGCGCTCGCTATTCATCGACAGGAAAGCGCGCGGATAATTGCCCGGTTCGAAAAACCCGGCAGTTGGTACGAAGCGCATTTGGAAAATGATCCGACCGCAGCAATTCCAGAGATGCCCCGCCAGTTGCGCGAGGCGTTAGGATTAGTCGACCCGCCCGTCATCACCGATCGGCACACGGACAACGATGCAGCGGCTGCATGGGATCGATTTAGGGAAGGGGACCGGTGATGTGGGCAGCGATGGTGAGCGAACCGGCGATGGTCCTAATTGTAAAGCCCGGCTCGGGCGTTTGGCGCCTGTCCCGTGCCCAATTCAAGCGAACGCTCGGGTCGTGGCGACGGTTCGGCAAAGCGCGCGACATGGGCGCGTTGTTCGACGCCGATCATTTGGAGTTCGATCCGGACGAAAGGCGCGAGACGATTCGGCGCGATGTGCTGGGCCGTCCATACCTGTCGGTCGGTCCATCGTTTGTGACGCTGTACGTACTGGCAAAAGGCGGCTCAGATGACCTTTATCGCGATATGGACGATCTGTTCGTCTATCGAGACGACGCCGATCGCGCCGCTCGGGCCGTTGCGCGCGAGGCAATCAGATGCGGCGCGACACTAGAGGAAGTTCCGGCTTAACCGCTTAGCGAGATGTGGGGCGCTTTGTGGGGCGCGGCGCGCCAAGCCATCTAACGCACTGACTTTTCGTCATAAAATGTTGAAAATGGCTCCCCGAGTTGGATTCGAACCAACGACCAAGTGATTAACAGTCACCTACTCTACCGCTGAGCTATCGGGGAGCAGCCCGACAGGCAGACGGGGCCTATATGGGGCGGGGATTCCTTTGGCAAGGGGGCTTTGCCGGGAAAATGCACTTGTTTTCGTGGATGCTCCGGGTGCGGCGTTCAGGTCACGAATTGCTCCGCGACGATCCGTTCGTCGAGAGAGTGTCCGCGGTCGAACAGCAAGGTCAGTTCCTGCTCTCGCGAAATAGAAATGCACACCTGTGCCACGTCGCGAAACTCCGTCTGGTCTGCTACCACGGCAACCGGGCGTTTGTCCGGTTCCCTGACCCGGAAGATCACGTCATTGCGTTCCGGCAGCACGGCCCCGCGCCACCTGCGGGGCCTGAAGGCGCTGATGGGGGTGAGGGCGATGAGCTGGGAATCAAGCGGCAGGATCGGGCCGTTGGCCGAGAGGTTGTAGGCTGTCGAACCTGCGGGCGTCGCGACGAGCACTCCGTCGCAAACCAGTTCCTGTATCCGGACCTTGCCGCTGACCTCGACCTCGATCTTCGCGGTCTGGCGCGTTTCGCGCAGCAGCGAGACTTCGTTGATCGCGAAGCGGGTCTGTATGCTGCCGTCCTGACCGGTGGCCTCCATGCGCAATGGCGCGATTGCGCGTGCGCTTGCCCTGTTCACCGCGGCGAGCAGGTCCGGGCGCTTGCGGGACTTGTTCATCAGGAACCCGACTGTGCCCATGTTGATGCCGTATACCGGCTTCACATCGCCTGCATCGAGCATCTGGTGCAGCGTTTGCAGCATGAAGCCGTCGCCGCCCAGCACGACGATCGCATCGGCTTCGTCCGGGGTCACGAAATCGTATATCCCGGAAAGCTCCGAAGCCGCCTCGCGCGCACGCTCGGAATCCACGGCAAGCAGTGCCAGCCGTGTAAACTCGTGCGAACCGCTCATCTCTCTCTCCGAATTCCAAAATCTGTTGCGCCGTCCCATAAGATGACGCCCGCGTCAAAGACCAGAGATTTGCCGGCGGACCGTCGCTAGGGCTAGGCAGATGAACGAGATGGCCGCAATCGAAAGAGATATGCTGACAGGCCTGCCCGGCCGGGCGGCGTCGCTGGCGCGGCTCGACGAATGGCTGGCGGGATCGGGGCCGCCCGTTCACGCGATGGTCCTGAGCCTGGGGCGCTTCGAAACCGTCAATCTCGCATATGGCGAAGCGGCAGGTGACGGAGCGCTCGCCGAGATCGCGCGCCGCCTCGTGCACTTTGCAGAAGACGAGTTCGAGCTGTCCAACTGGATCGCCGCGCGGCTCGGCGGCGGAAAGTTCCTTCTCGCCCTGTGGGAAGAATGCACGCGCGAGCGCTGGCAATGGCTTGGCGAGGCACTGGCCGATGCGGTCGCGCTGCCGATTGCTGCGGTCGAGGCGGATGTGAGCCTGCGTCTTTGGCCACGCATCGCCCTGATCCGCGCGGCGGGCGGCGAGGATGCACAGGCAGTCCTGGACCGGCTCGCGGAAGCTCTCGGGCAGATGAAGGGTGATCCCGGACGCCGCATCACGTGGATCGACCGGTCGCACGTCCCCATCGGCATCAGCGGCGCGCAGCTCGAAGCGGACCTGATCGGCGCGATGGCTCGCGACGAGATAGAGCTTCGCTTCCAGCCGCAATATTCCCTGCCCGACGACAGGCTGGTCGGGGCGGAGGCGCTCGCGCGCTGGAATCATCCGGCGCTCGGTCAGATCGGTGCGGGGACGCTGTTTGCCATTGCGCAGCGCGCGGACCAGACCTCGGCCCTGTCGCGCCATGTCGCCGAGCGCGCGCTGGAACACGCGGGCCGCTGGCCGGAGGCGATGAAGCTCTCGCTCAACGTGACGCCGTCCGACGTGGCTGCCGCCGGTTTCGCATCGGAGTTTCTCACGCTGGTTGCGAAGACCGGCCTGGAGCGGTCGCGGTTGACGCTGGAAATCACCGAGCAGGTCCTGCTGGGCGACGTGGATGCAGCGGCGAAGGTCCTGGCCCGGCTCCATGCTGCGGGAATCGCGATCGCGCTGGATGATTTCGGGGCGGGTTTCTGTAACTTCCGGTACCTGAAAGTCCTGCCCTTGCGATTGTTGAAGCTGGACCGCGCAATGGTGGACGGGATCGCCGACGATCCTCGCGATGTAGAGGTCCTCAAAGCCATCATCGCCATGGCGCGCGCGCTCGATCTGACCGTCGTCGCGGAAGGGATCGATAGCGCGGACAAGCGCGCCATCGCCGAGCGGGAAGGCTGTGCGATCTACCAGGGATTTCTGAAGAGCCGGCCGATCAGGCCGGACGACTTCCTGGCTCTCGTTCGCCGATAGCCGCTACGGTCAGGCCGCGGTTTTTTCAGACGCCTTGCGCTTCTTGCGGGCGATCCCGCTCAGGCCCTTCGTCAACTGGAACAGGCCGTTCAGGCGGCTCTGCGGATCGCCCCATGCACGGTTGATCACCAGCTTCATGTCGGGACGCAGCTTCGCCGTGCCCTTCAGGCGATCGACATAGGCGATGAGCCCCGGCCCGTCGGGGAAGTTGTCCTCGTGGAACGTGACCAGCGTGCCGCGCGCGCCGACATCGATCTTCGCAATGTTCGCCTCGATCGCCTGATGCTTGATTTCCAGCAGGCGGACGAGGTTCCGTGTCGCATCGGGGAGGGGGCCGAACCGGTCGATCATCTCTGCTGCCATACTCTCGATCTCGGCCTTGTCCTGCGCCTGGTTCAGGCGGCGATAGAGCGCCATGCGCACGGCAAGGTCCGGGACGTAGTCTTCCGGGATCATGATAGGGGCATCGACGGTGATCTGCGGGCTGAGGTCGCGCGTGTCCTTCTCCAGCCCGGCTTCGCCGGCCTTGGCCGCCAGGATCGCGTCTTCCAGCATCGACTGGTAAAGTTCGAACCCGACTTCCCGGATATGGCCGGATTGCTCGTCCCCGACCAGATTGCCGGCGCCGCGTATGTCCAGATCGTGGCTGGCAAGCTGGAACCCTGCGCCCAGGGAGTCGAGATCGCCGAGCACCTTCAGGCGTTTCTCCGCCACTTCCGACAGCTGCATGTCCTGCGCATAGGTCAGGTAGGCGTAGGCGCGCAGCTTGGCCCGTCCGACGCGGCCGCGCAGCTGGTAAAGCTGGGCCAGCCCGAAGCGGTCTGCGCGGTGGATGATGATCGTGTTGGCGCTGGGAATATCAAGCCCGCTTTCGACGATGGTCGTCGAGAGGAGGATGTCGTATTTCTTCTCGTAGAACGCGCTCATGCGTTCTTCGACCTCGCTTGCCCCCATCTGGCCATGGGCCGTCACGACCTTCACCTCGGGCACGGTTTCTCGCAGCCATTCCTCCAGCGGCTCCATGTCCGAAATGCGCGGTACCACGATGAAGCTTTGCCCGCCGCGATGATGTTCGCGCAGCAAGGCCTCGCGCATGACCATGTCGTCCCATTCCATGACGTAGGTCCGCACCGCGAGACGGTCGACCGGCGGCGTCTGGATGGTGCTGAGTTCGCGCAGGCCGGTCATGGCCATTTGCAGCGTCCGCGGGATGGGCGTGGCGGTCAGGGTCAGCATGTGCACGTCGGCGCGCAGCTGCTTCAGTTTCTCCTTGTGGGTCACGCCGAAGCGCTGCTCCTCGTCGACGATGACGAGGCCGAGGTTCTTGAAGCTGGTCGACTTGGACAGGATAGCGTGTGTGCCCACGACGATGTCGATGTCGCCGCTCGCGAGGCCCTCACGCGTGTCCTTCATCTCGGCCGAAGGGACGAGGCGCGACAGGCGGCCGACTTTCAGCGGGAAGCCGGCAAACCGGTCCGAGAAATTCTGGAAATGCTGGCGCGCCAGCAGCGTGGTCGGGGCGACCACGGCGACCTGCTGGCCGTTCATCGCAGCAACGAAGGCAGCCCTCAGCGCGACCTCGGTCTTCCCGAACCCGACATCGCCGCAAACGAGGCGGTCCATCGGGCGCCCGCTCTCCAGGTCCCGCAGGACGTCGGCAATCGCGCGTTCCTGGTCGTCCGTTTCTTCCCATGGGAAGCGGTCGAGGAACTGGTTGTAACCGGCCTCCTCGACTTCCAGCACCGGCGCCTTGCGCAGGGCGCGGGCGGCGGCGGTCTTCATCAGTTCGCCGGCAATCGCCTGGATGCGTTCGCGCAGCTTTGCGCGGCGGCGCTGCCATGCCTCGCCGCCCAGGCGGTCCAGTTGTACCGCCTGTTCGCTGCTTCCGTATCGGGTCAGGACGTCGATATTCTCGACCGGAATATAGAGTTTGTCGCCGCCGGCATATTCCAGCATCACGCAATCGTGCTGGCTCTTGCCTGCGGCAATGGGTTCCAGCCCCAAATACTTGCCGATGCCGTGCTCCACATGGACCACCAGGTCGCCGCGGTTCAGGGCCTGCAATTCGGCAAGGAAGGCGTCGCTGTCCTTGCGCTTCTTCTTGCGGCGCACCAGCCGGTCGCCGAGCATGTCCTGCTCCGTCAGCAGGTGCATCTCGTCATTGGCGAAGCCGGTTTCGATCGGAAGCACCACGGCGACAGGCTTGCCCTTGGCGGATTTGCCCAGCGCATCCTGCCAGCTTTCCGCAAGCAGCGTTTCCGATCCCGCCTCCGACAGAATGGAAGCGATGCGGCTGCGGGACCCTTCCGAATAGGTGGCGAGGATCGGCCGTTTCCCAGCCTTGGTCAGGCTGGCGAGATGTTTGGATACGGCCTCGTACACATTGTCGCCGCGCGCCCGTTCCGGTGCGAAATCCCGGGCGGAGGTAAAGCCGAAATCGACGACGGCATCGCTTTCGGGTTCGGCGAAGATGACGCTGCGATGGACCGGTGTTTTGACGAGCGCCTGCTGCCACTCGTTCGCTGCGAGATACAGCGCCCCTGTCTCCAGCGGGCGATAGCCGCCCTTGGCCTGTCCCGTCGCATTGGTCCGGGATTCGCGATAATCGGCAATGTCGGAAAGACGCTCGTCGCCTGCCTGCAGCACCGCATTGTCCGCGACGACGGTATCGTCGTCTCCAAGATGATCGAACAGCGTGACCAGACGTTCCTCGAACAGGGGGAGCCAATGCTCCATGCCCGCCTGGCGGCGACCTTCGCTAACAGCCTCGTAGAGCTGGTCCTGCGTGGCGGCGGCGCCGAATTTCTCGCGATACCGGCTTCGGAAACGCTTGATACTCTCGTCATCGAGCAACGCTTCGCTGGCCGGCAGCAGCAGGAAGCTGTCGAGCGTTCCCGTGGTGCGCTGCGTCGCGGGGTCGAACAGGCGCAGCGATTCCAGTTCATCACCGAAGAAGTCGAGCCGCAAGCCCTGGTCTAGGCCCGAGGGGAAGATGTCGACGATCGAGCCGCGCATTGCGTATTCGCCGTGATCGACCACCGTGTCGGACCGGGTGTAGCCCTGCTTGCGCAGGAGTGCGGACAGGGTTTCATGACCGATTTCGAAGCCGGGCTTCAGCTCCCGCACGCTTTCCCGGATCCGGAAAGGAGTGAGCACGCGTTGCAGGACCGCATTTACGGTCGTGACGAGCAATTGCGAGCCGACCTTGCCGCGCTGCAGGCTATGCAGGGTGGCGAGCCGCTGGGCGCTTATCGAGAGCGCAGGGCTCGCGCGGTCGTAGGGCAGGCAGTCCCATGCCGGGAATTCCAGCACTTCCAGTTCCGGCGCGAAGAACCGCGCCGCATCGGCGACGGACCGCATGGCCGCTTCGTCGGGCGCGATGAAGACGCCGCGCCCCGTTGCCGCGCGCGCCATGTCCGCCATGACCAGCGGCTGCGCCCCGCGGGCCACGCTGGCAAGCGTGAGCGGCTTGTCAGCCTTCAGGATGCGGGAGAGGTCGGGCATTCTCTGGCCTTAGCGTCGCAAGGGGCAGGGCGTTCCCGTGCCGCGATGTTTTGCGCTGATTCTTCTCAGCGGGGAATATCCACGTAGTCGAGCTTGCGCATGGTATTCATCAGCGTGCCGGCAAATTCGGCAGGTATGGCCTGCGTGCCGAGCGCCCAAGCCATGATATCCACATCGTCCTCATCCAGCAGCCGCTCGAACCAGCGAAGTTCCGCTTCCTCCCATGTGGAGGAATACCGGTCGAGGAAACCGCCGATCATGAAATCCGCTTCGCGTGTGCCGCGGTGCCATGCGCGAAACCGCGCGCGGGCGAGCCGACCTTCGAAAGAGAGTGCTTCAGGCATGGATGGGCGGTTAGGCCACTCGAAATCGGCGTGCAAGCGGCTATAGGTCCGTGTCAGATGCGCACCGAGATTCTCAATCCCCTGTTTGCCGAGATAGCGACGCTGGACGGCGTCGGCCCCAAGCTGATGAAACCGCTCGGGCGTCTCGGCCTGAACCGGGTGCGGGACGTAGCCTACCACCTGCCCGAACGTTTCGTGACCCGCCGCGCGGTGCAGAACGTGGACGAGGCCGGCGAGGGTGAGCAGATCGTGGTCCAGCTAACGGCGACGGAGCACCGCCCGCCGCGTAATCCGGGGCGGGGCCCATACCGCGTGCTTGCGCAGGACAGTGCGGGCAATATCATCGCCATCACCTATTTCGGGCGCGCGTCCTATACCGGCAAGAAATTGCTGCCTGTCGGTGAGCCGCGCTGGGTAGCCGGAAGGCTCGACCGGTATGGCGACATGCTGCAGATCGTCCATCCCGACCACGTGGTCGAGGATGGCGGCGAAACGCTGAAGCGTTTGTGCGAACCCGTCTATGCCCTCGCGGAAGGTTTGACCCAGCCCAAGGTTGCGGGCCTCGCCTCCCAATCCTTGGCCAAGCTGCCGGGCCTTCCCGAATGGATCGATCCCGCCCTGTTCGAGAAAGAGGGCTGGCCGGACTGGGCCGATGCGCTGAAACTGGCGCACAAGGGAGAGAACGCGAAGGCGCGGGAGCGTCTTGCTTACGACGAGTTACTTGCCAACAGCCTCGCCCTGATGCTGGTCAGGGCCGATAACCGGCAGCGCCGGGGGCGCGCACTGGTCGGCGACGGTTCGCTGCTGGGGAAGCTGCAACTGCCCTTTCCGCTGACGGGCGCGCAGGATCGGTCCGTGCGGGAAATCACCGGCGACATGGCGCAGGCGACACCCATGCTGCGCCTGCTGCAGGGCGATGTCGGCGCGGGCAAGACCGTCGTCGCGCTGGAAGCGATGCTGGTGGCGGTGGAGGCAGGGGCGCAGGCTGCCTTGCTCGCTCCGACGGAAATCCTCGCTCGCCAGCATTTCGAGACGCTGCGGGCAATGGCACGTCCCACGGGGGTGGAGATCGCCCTGCTGACTGGCCGGGACAAGGGCAAGGCACGTACCAGCATCCTGATGGGTCTGCTCGACGGCAGCATCGACATGGTCGTTGGAACCCATGCGATTTTCCAGGACAGCGTCGGGTACAGGGATCTGGGCCTTGTCGTGATCGACGAACAGCACCGCTTCGGCGTTGCCCAGCGATTGATGCTGGCAAGCAAGGGCCGCGTCACGCCGCACACGCTGGCGATGACGGCAACCCCGATCCCCCGCACGCTGACGCTGGCCCAGTACGGCGAGATGGAAGTCAGCAGGCTCGACGAATTGCCTCCGGGCAGGCAGGCAATCGATACGCGGGTGTTTCCGCAGGCGCGGATGGACGAGGTGGTGGACGGCATCGCGCGGCATATCGCGGGCGGGCAGCAGGCCTATTGGGTGTGCCCGATGGTCCGCGACAGCGAGACGGTGGACATTGCTGCAGCCGAGGCGCGCTATGCGGGGCTGAAGGAACGGTTCGGCGACGATGTCGTGCTGGTCCACGGGCAGCTGGCATCCGAAGAGAAGGACGCGGCCATGACCCGCTTCGCCAGCGGCGAGGCAAAGCTGCTGGTGGCGACGACAGTGATCGAGGTTGGTGTCGACGTGCCGTCGTCCACGTTGATGGTCATCGAACAGGCAGAGCGTTTCGGCCTCGCACAGCTTCACCAGCTGAGGGGGCGCGTTGGGCGTGGCAGCGAGAAATCGGTCTGCCTGCTGCTGCGCGGCGAGACCCTGTCGGAAACGGGCAAGAAACGCCTCGCCCTGATGCGCGAGACGCAGGACGGATTTCGTATCGCGGAAGAGGACCTGGAACTGAGGGGAGGGGGCGAGCTTCTCGGCACGCGACAGTCCGGTGATACCCCGTTCCGCATTGCCACGCTGGAGCAGATCCAGAAATGGCTGCCGGTCGCACATGACGATGCCCGCATCCTGGTAGAGCGGGACGGGGGGCTGGCGAGCGACAGGGGACAGGCGGCCCGCACGCTCCTCTACCTGATGGAGCGCGATTACGGCGTGCAGCTCCTGCGCGGCGGTTAGGCAATCGGCGCGAGGCCGTCAGGCGCGGTCGGTAAACCTCTCGACCAGCGCCTTTGCCGCCATGTCCACATCCTCCCACGTATCGCGAAAGTTTTCTTCGCCGCCGTAATACGGATCGGCAACGGCCGCGCCTTCCCGGCCCGGAACGGCATCCATCAGCAGGCCCACGCGGGCGGTCGCGTCGGGCGGGGCAAGCCGTTGCAGGTTTTCGAGATTGGAATGGTCGAGAGCGAGGATATGGGTGAAGCGCATGAAGTCGCGCATGAGCACCTGCCGCCCCTTGTAGTTCGCAATGTCGATACCGTGGCGCGCCGCCTCGGCGATACTGCGTTCGTCCGGCGGCGAACCGACATGGTAATCGGCAGTGCCGGCACTGTCCGCATCGGCGCACAGCCCCGCTTCGGCGGCGCGCCTGCGAAAGGCAGCCTCCGCCAGCGGGGAGCGGCAGATATTGCCGAGGCATACGAACAGGACGGAGGGGCGTGGTTCCATGGTTCCAGCGATACTGGACCAGACCCCTTGCGCGCAATAGGACGGTAACGAACGAACACGAGAGGATACCGATCATGCGCAGTTTCATCGCAGCCTTGGCCATAAGCACCGCGCTGATTTCGCCGGCCCATGCCGGACCGGCCGAGGATTACACAGACCTCCGCGAGGAAATCTGGCAGGCAACCCTCGATTCCTCGCCCCAGCTCGCAACCAGCGTCGGCGACCGGCGCGGCGACGGAAAGCTGGGCGATCTGTCGCTGGAGGAATATGATCGGCAGGTGGCGGAGAACCGGGCGTTTCTGGACCGGCTGAATGCCATCGACGAAAGCGCTCTGCCCGAAGACCTGCGGATCGATTACGCGATCCTGAAACGCAGCTTCGAAGACAATATCGAAGGGGCGGCTTTCGACCAGAACCGCTATGTCATCTTCACCAACAGGGGCGGCTGGTTCACGTGGTTCGCATCGCTCCCCTACCGCTCGCCCCTGTTCACCGCGGAGGATTACGAAAGCTACGTCTCGCGGCTGGAAGCCTTTGCCGCGGTCAATGCGGACGGCATCGCGCGCAGCCGGGAAGCGGTGACGCGCGGCCTGACGCAGCCCTGCGGCCCGATGGAGGGACTGGAGGACCGCATATCCCAGCAGATCGTGGACGATTACACGCAGTCCCCGTTCTGGAGCCCGTTCGCGGAAAAGCCTTCCACCATCGGCGATGACGAATGGGAGGCTCTCAAGGACCGTGCGAGCGTCGCGCTGGAAGAGGCGGTCTTCCCGTCCTACCGCGACTTCCGCGATTTCTATGTCGAGGAATACCTGCCCGAATGCCGCACCGGTACGCCGGGCATCCTGGCGACGCCGGGCGGCGAGGATTACTACGCCTACCGCGTACGCAGTTTCACGACCACCGACATGACGCCTGACGAGGTGCACGAGCTCGGCCTGTCGGAAGTTGCACGCATTCGGTCCGAAATGGCGGAGGTGGCAGCCAGCGCCGGCTTCGACAGCCGCGAGGCCTATATCGAGCACCTGCGCACCGACCCGCAATATTACATGACCGACGCGGACGAATATGTCCGATACGTGCAGGCGCTGGCGAAGGAGATCGACGGCTGGATGCCGAAGCTGTTCGGCACGCTGCCCCGCCAGCCCTATACCGTCTCGCCGATCCCCGCTGCGCAGGCGCCGGGCAACACGACCGCCTATTACGAATCCGGCTCGCTCGATACCGGGGCTGCCGGCATCTACCGGATCAATACGACCGAGCTCGACCAGCGTCCGCTGTGGGAACTGCCCGCCCTGGGCGTGCACGAAGCCGTGCCCGGCCATCACCACCAGATCGCGCTGCAGCAGGAGCTCGACATCCATCCGCTGCGGGCCAACGGCACGTTCTTCACTGCCTTCGTCGAGGGTTGGGGCCTTTATTCGGAACGTCTCGGAATCGAGATGGGGCTATACGACACGCCGGCGAAGGAGATGGGCCGGCTGAGCTACGAGATGTGGCGTGCAGCGCGGCTGGTCGTCGATACCGGCATCCATGCGAAGGGCTGGAGCAAGCAGGAGGCGGTCGACTTCATGCTCGACAATACCGCGCTCAGCCCCGGCAATATCGATGCCGAGGTCAATCGCTACATCACATGGCCGGGACAGGCGCTCGCCTACAAGATCGGCGAACTCAAGATCCGCGAACTACGCACCCGCGCCGAAGAAGCGCTCGGTTCGGATTTCGACCTGCGATCGTTCCACGATGCCGTTCTGGAAAACGGATCGGTCCCGCTCAGCGTGCTCGATGCGCATATCGATCGCTGGATCGCATCGCAGCAAAACTGAGCGCAGCCCGGTGGCCGTGCCTAGATGGCGCGGTCACCTGCTTCGCCGACGGATTCGATATCCCGGCCAAGGCCCTTGACCGTGTTGCAGGCGGTCAGCGTCACGACCGCTGCGCCGAGCGCGAGCGCGGCAACAGTCTTGCGAGCGAAATTTGTCTTGGAATGCATGGGTCGGATCCTTGGATAGCTTGTGCTGCGCGGTAGCGCGCGCGCCTGACCGGCAGATTAATCGCCGCCGTCCGTCTTCGCCAGCGTCTCCTCCACGACGCGCCTGACATTGACCCTGGCGCCCAGCCGCGCACCCAGCAGGGCCGTGCCGCTGACCTTGCGTTGCACGAACAGCGTTTCGGCGGGAGGCAGGTGCCAGGTCTGACGGTCTTTCGCTATTTCCATGCCTTCGTCCCTCAGCAGCGGTACGAAGGAGCGATCGCCGAAGTCGAACGGCGCATCCTCGCTCATCTCGCCGACAATGACCGCGATCATGCGTTCGACGCGCTCGGGATGCCGTTCGATGACCGCAGGGCTCATGAAGCCGGCAGCGATGGCCTCCGCCTTGATCTTGTTCGAATCCCCGGCGAGCCCTGCCTCCAATAGCCTGCGATAGGCGCGTCCCACATCCGGGGCGACAGCGCGGGTCGCACCGAAGTCGAGCAGGACGACCTGTCCCGCCTCCCCGTCATCTGCGCGCCGGTACCGGAAATTGGCGAAGTTGGGATCGGTCTGCATGACGCCGAATTCGAACAGTTCGCGCGCGACGAGGCGAATGCAGCGCTCGAACACGATGTCGCGAAGGTCCTGTGGCTCCGACGCGAGGCTTTCTATCGGGATGCCGTCCTCGAAGCTCATCGCCAGGATGCGGTCCCGCGTCAGTTCCTCGTCCAGTTCCGGTACGACAAACCCGTCAGTCCCGGCCAGAAGCCGGGCATAAAGCTGCATCTGTTCGCCCTCGCGGCGGTAATCCGCTTCCTCGTGCAACTGCTCCTTCGCCGCGGTAAGCAGCGGAGCGATGTCCAGTTCCTTCGGCAGCAGTCCCGATAATTTGAGCAGGCTGGCGACATTGTCGACATCGCTGTCGATGCTCTGCGCGACGCCGGGATATTGCACCTTGATGGCCAGCATACGGCCGTCGCGCGTCAGGGCCCGGTGAACCTGCCCGATACTGGCCGCGGCAATCGGCCTCGGCTCGAACCGGCGGAACATCGTGCGCCAGTCCTTGCCCCATTCCTGCGCCAGGACGGTGTCGAGCTGGCGCGGAGGCATAAAATTGGCGCGGTCGCGCAACGTGGCGAGAATATCGGCAAGCTCCGGCGGAAGCATGTCGCCCGCATCCATGCTGATCATCTGGCCCAGCTTCATGGCGGCGCCGCGAAGATGCGACAGCCGGTCCGCCAGCCGCGCGGCGTTCCCCGGGGTCAGCAGCAGGTCTTCCATCCGGGGTCGCTGGCCGGATGCAAGTTGCCGCGCCCCTTGCCCGATGACCGAGCCGGCCACACCGCCGGCCAGCCTGCCGAATCCGGCAAGACGGGCTATGCGCCCGCTGGGCACGGCGCGGTGGCGGTCTGTGTCTTCACGATTGGCCAATGGGCGGGGTCTCCTATGCCGGGGAAATCGTCCGGCAGCGCGGCCGTTCCAAGTTCTCGGAGGAAAAGGACGCTTCGCGCGCGGTGTCCTCGTTCGCGAGAAACCACTGATAGGTCGTCGCAAGCCCGTCGCGAATTTCGATCTGCGGGGTCCAGCCCATCGCCTTCAGCCGATCGGCCGCCATGAGCTTACGCGGGGTCCCGTCGGGCTTTGTTTCGTCCCGAACGATCGTCCCTTCAAAGCCGACGACATCGCAGATCAGCGTTGCGAGATCGTAGATCGGCAAATCCTCGCCCGACCCGATATTCACGTGCTCCTCGCCGCTATAGCCCTGCAGCAGGTGAACGCATGCACTGGCGCAGTCATCGACATGCAGGAATTCGCGGCGCGGAGTGCCCGTCCCCCAGATCGTGATAGTGTCGGCGCCCGAAACCTTCGCCTCGTGCGCCTTTCGCATCAAAGCGGGGATCACATGGCTCGATTCCAGGTCGAAATTGTCGCCCGGGCCGTACAGGTTCGTCGGCATTCCGGAGATGTAGTCGCGCCCATACTGCTTGCGATAGGCCTGGCACAGCTTGATGCCGGCAATTTTCGCTATGGCGTACCATTCGTTCGTCGGCTCGAGCGGGCCGGTCAGCAGCGCGCTTTCCTGGATCGGCTGTTCGGCAAACTTGGGATAGATGCAGGAGGAGCCGAGGAAAAGGAGCCGGTCGACCCCGGTGCGGTGCGCGCCTTCTATCAGGTTCGTCTCGATGACCAGGTTCTGGTAAAGGAAATCGGCCGGATAGGTGTCGTTCGCCATGATCCCGCCAACCTTGGCCGCAGCGACCACCACGGCATCGGGCCTGCGCTGCTCCATCCAGGCGAAAACTGCGCGCTGGTCCAGCAGGTCGAGTTCGTCGCGGGTCGCGGTGATGACCGTACAGTCATGCTTTTCCAGCTGCCGGACGATCGCGCTTCCCACCATGCCGCGATGGCCGGCGACATAAATCGTCTTCCCAGCAAGTTTGAACATCAGGCGCCCTTCTGGATCGGTGCGTCTGTCATCACGCCGAGATCGGCGCGGACCATCTCGCGGGCCAGTTCCTCCACGCTGGTCGAGTGCTTCCATCCCAGTTTCTCATGCGCCTTGGACGGATCGCCGATCAGCAGGTCGACCTCGGTAGGCCGGAAATAGCGCGGGTCCACTTCGACAAGCAGCCGGCCATCATCCGCGTCATAGCCTTTCTCGTCGACGCCTTCACCTTCCCAGCGCAGGGTCACGCCGGTCTCGGCAAACGCCATGTCGACGAAATGGCGGACGGTCACGGTTTCTCCGGTCGCCAGGACGTAATCGTCGGGTTCGTCCTGCTGCAGCATGCGCCACATGCCTTCGACATATTCCTTCGCATGGCCCCAGTCCCGCTTCGCATCGAGATTGCCCAGGTACAGCTTTTCCTGCCGGCCCAGCTTGATCGCGGCGGCTGCGCGCGTGATCTTGCGCGTCACGAAGGTTTCGCCGCGCAGCGGGCTTTCATGGTTGAACAGGATGCCGTTGGATGCGTGCATGCCGTAGGCTTCGCGGTAATTCACCGTGATCCAGTAGCCATAAAGCTTTGCCACACCATACGGGCTGCGCGGGTAGAACGGCGTCGTTTCCTTCTGCGGCACTTCCTGTACCAGTCCGTAAAGCTCGCTGGTCGATGCCTGGTAGAACCGGGTCTTTTCTTCCATGCCGAGGATGCGGATCGCCTCCAGCAGCCTGAGCGTGCCCACCGCGTCCGCATTGGCGGTATATTCCGGTGTCTCGAAACTGACCGCCACATGGCTTTGCGCAGCGAGATTGTAGACTTCATCGGGCCGGGTTTCCTGCATAATCCGGATGAGATTGGTGGAGTCGGTCAGATCGCCATAATGCAGATGAAGCCGGGGATCGTCCTCGTGAGGGTCCTGGTAGATGTCTTCGATACGACCGGTATTGAACGACGAGGATCGCCGTTTCACGCCGTGAACGTCGTACCCCTTTTCCAGCAACAACCGCGAAAGATACGCGCCGTCCTGTCCAGTGACACCAGTTATCAGGGCGGTTTTTCTGCTCACATCACTTCTCTTCGCAAAACGGCTTGGACGGTTCTGCAAAGGGGGTGAGGATTAGCAAGCCCAAGCGCAAGGTATGAATCGTCCTGGATTGGGATGAGGTATTCCGCGTTCGATGGGCGACGCTCCATACGAATGCAAACTAAAGCCGGAGCCTGTCATGCAGCGCTCGCAACGGCTCGGCAGGCGGTTCGCTTATATCGTTCGCAAAAAAATAAATTGGTCGGGGAGAGAGGATTCGAACCTCCGGCCCCTGCCTCCCGAAGACAGTGCTCTACCAGGCTGAGCTACTCCCCGACCGTGTCGGTCCCGTCCAGCGCGGTGGCTGTGCGGGTCGAGGCAAGGCGCGTGCCTATAGGTGGGGGCGTGCAGGGTGGCAAGCAGGCATTTTGCCGCTAAGGCATTTCGCGATGGAAAATCGCGCAGACCCGCACCCCGAACAGCAATATCTCGACCTCATGCGCCGCATCTGGCGCGAGGGAGACGAGCGGATCGATCGCACGGGCATCGGAACGCGCTCGATCTTCGGGACGCAATTGCGATTCGACCTGGGCGGCGGGGCCATGCCGCTGCTAACGACGAAGCGCGTCTACTGGAAGACCGCCACGCGCGAGATGTTGTGGTTCCTGACCGGGGAGACCAATATCCGGCCGCTGGTCCTGCAGGGCGTGAAGATCTGGAACGAGTGGCCCCATGCCCGCTACGTCCGTGAAACGGAGGACAGCATCGCACTCGATGACTTCGTGGCCCGTATTGCCGAAGACGAATCGTTCGCGCGTCGCTGGGGCGATCTTGGCCCTGTTTACGGAAAGCAATGGGTCGACTGGCCCACCTGGCGATATCGCAAGGACGGCCTCTACGAGCCGGGCGAGGGCATCAACCAGGTGACTCAGGTCGTTGCCTCGCTGAGGGAAAATCCCGGCAGTCGCCGCCACATCATCGAGGGCTGGAACGCCGCGGAGCTCGACCGGATGGCCCTGCCGCCGTGTCACAAGACCTACCAGTTCCATGTCGCCGGGCAGGGCGCCGATGCCCGACTGAACTGCCTGCTCTACCAGCGGAGCTGCGACGTAGCGCTGGGTCTGCCCTTCAACCTGTGGTCCGCAGCGCTGCTGCAACGGATGATGGCGCAGCAGACCGACCTGCTGCCGGGCGAACTGGTCTGGATGGGCGGGGACACGCATCTCTACCTCAATCACGCCGACCTGATCGAGGAACAGCTGGGGCGGGAACCGCAGGGTCGCCCGACGCTTGAGATTACGCGGCGTCCGGAAACGATATTCGACTATGCAATCGAGGATTTCGAGGTTCACGGCTACGCGCCGCACGGTCCGTTGAAGGCGCCGGTGGCCGTGTGATGCGCGGGTTTCGGCGGGGACCTTGACCGAAAGCTTCGCGCGAAATAAAAATACGCGCGATTGAAATTATGCGTCTGGCAATTCTGCCGGTCAGCGGGAGAGAACCTATGGCCGACAGGCCTGAAGCCGAAGCGGGAGCGGGGCATAACAAGCCCGCGCTGTCCCTGCACGTCCCCGAACCCAATTTCCGCCCCGGCGATACCGTCGACTACAGCCATCTGAAGATTCCCGATGCGGGCCAGCAGATGCGCCCGGACGAGGCCTGCGATGCGATGGAAACCGCGCCGCTGGCACATGACCTGATCCGGGTGCTGGGCGATGACGACCAGGCGCACGGCCCGTGGGATCCGAAGCTTTCGCCGGACACCCTGCGCGAAATGATGCGGCATTTCGCCCTCGTGCGTGCTTTCGATGAGCGGATGTTCCGCGGCCAGCGTCAGGGCAAGACCAGCTTCTACATGAAGTGTACCGGCGAAGAGGCAACCAGCGTCGCCACCGCCATGGCGCTCGCCAGCGATGACATGGTATTCCCCAGCTATCGCCAGCAGGGCGTCCTGATCGCGCGCGATTACCCGCTGATCGAGATGATCAACCAGATCTACTCGAATAAGGGCGACAAGCTGAAGGGCCGCCAACTGCCGATCATGTATTCCAGCCGCGAGAAGAGCTTCTTCAGCATTTCCGGCAACCTCGCCACGCAGACGCCGCAGGCGGTGGGCTGGGCAATGGCCAGTGCGATCAAGGGCGACAGCCGCATCGCCGCGACCTGGGTCGGCGAAGGCAGCACGGCAGAGGGGGACTTCCATTCCGCCTGCACATTCGCGACCGTCTACAACGCGCCGGTCATCCTGAACGTCATTAACAACCAGTGGGCGATCTCGAGCTTCAGCGGGTTCGCCGGCGGCGAGCGCACGACCTTTGCCGCGCGCGGCCTCGGCTATGGCCTCGCCAGCCTGCGGGTCGACGGAAACGACCCGCTTGCCTGCTATGCGGCCGAGAAATGGGCCGCCGACCGGGCGCGCTCCAATGCCGGGCCGACGCTCATCGAATTCTTCACCTACCGTGCGGAGGGGCATTCGACCTCCGACGATCCGAGCGGCTATCGCAGCGCGCAGGAACGCGAGGAATGGCCGCTGGGTGATCCGATCAACCGGCTGAAGAAGCACCTGATAGCCATCGGCGAATGGGACGAGGAACGGCAGGAGGCGCTAGACGCCGAATGCGTCGACCTGGTTAAGAAGACGACCAAGGAAGCCGAGAAGAACGGTATACTCGGCCACGGTCTCCACCACCCGTTCCGCACCATGTTCGAAGACGTGTTCGAGGAATTGCCCTGGCACCTGAAGGAACAGGCCGAACAGGCGATCCACGAGCGGGAGACCAAGTTTCCCGAAGGACTTCCGGCCAAGGGAGGGCAGGGCTGATGAGCGAGGCTGCAACCACCGAAGCGCCGCGTGACACGGCCCCGGCCGAAGCGGGCGCGGAACGCCGCCTCAACATGATCGAGGCGATCAACGAAGCGCTCGACATCATGCTGGAGCGGGACAAGGACACGGTCGTCTTCGGCGAGGATGTCGGCTATTTCGGCGGCGTTTTCCGCTGCACGGCCGGCTTGCAGGAGAAACACGGCAAGACGCGTGTGTTCGATACGCCCATCAACGAATGCGGCATCATTGGCGTGGCAGTCGGCATGGGCGCCTACGGCCTGCGGCCGATCCCGGAAATCCAGTTTGCCGATTACATCTATCCCGGGCTCGACCAGCTCATTAGCGAAGCGGCGCGGCTGCGCTATCGCTCGGCGGCGGAATATATCGCCCCGCTGACTGTTCGCAGCCCCTTCGGTGGCGGCATTTTCGGTGGGCAGACCCACAGCCAGAGCCCCGAATCGCTGTTTACCCACGTATCCGGCCTGAAGACGGTCATCCCGTCGACGCCGTATGATGCAAAGGGCCTGCTGATCAGCGCGATCGAGGATAACGACCCGGTCATCTTCTTCGAGCCGAAGCGTATCTATAACGGGCCCTTCAGCGGCTATTACGACAAGCCTGTCGAGCCGTGGAAGAAGCACGCGCAAAGCGTCGTTCCCGAAGGGTATTACAAGATCCCGCTCGGCAAGGCACGGCAGGTTACGCAAGGCGAGCAACTGACCGTGCTGGCTTACGGAACGATGGTCCACGTGGCCGAGGCCGTGTGCCGCGAGAAGGGCGTGGAGGCCGACATTCTCGACCTGCGTACCATGGTCCCGCTCGACATCGAGGCGATCGAGGCTTCGGTGAAACGCACGGGCCGCTGTATGATCGTGCATGAGGCGACCCGCACATCGGGTTTCGGCGCGGAGCTTTCGGCTCTGGTGCAGGAACGCTGCTTCTACCATCTCGAGGCCCCGATCGAGCGCGTGACCGGTTTCGACACGCCCTATCCGCATAGCCTCGAATGGGCCTATTTCCCCGGTCCCGTCCGTATCGGCGAGGCCATCGACAAGATCCTGAAGGACTGACCGCCATGGCGAAATTCATCTTCAACATGCCCGATGTGGGCGAAGGCGTGGCCGAGGCGGAAATCGTCGAATGGCACGTGAAGGTCGGCGACACCGTGTCCGAAGACCAGCACCTGGTCGACGTGATGACCGACAAGGCGACGATCGACATCGAAAGCCCTGTCGATGGCAAGGTGATCGAAGTCGCTGGCGAGGTGGGCGACATCATCGCCGTCGGCTCCATGCTGATCACGGTCGAAGTCGAAGGCGAAGTGCCCGATCAGGACGATGGCGAGGAGCAATGGGACAATGCCGGGGATCCGGCTCCGGCCCCAGCGCCGAAGGATGAAGAGGTCGAGGAGCGGATCGAGGTCGAGACCTCAGATCCCTCGGACGCCGACGATGCCATGGCGGCCGACCCGCAGCCGGCCCCTAAACAGGAAACTGCTCCTGCGCCTGAGCCATCTCCCGCATCGAAGGTCCTCGCGACCCCGGCCGTGCGCAAACGCGCGAAGGAGCTGGGAATCGACCTGGGGCAGGTCAAACCTGCCGAGGATGGCCGCGTGCGTCATGGCGATCTCGACCAGTTCCTGACCTATAATTCCGGCTATTCCGCCGCCACTCCGGCGCGCGAGGACGAGGAGAGGAAGGTCATCGGCATGCGGCGGAAGATCGCCGAGAACATGGCCGCATCGAAGCGCAACATCCCGCATTTCTCCTATGTCGAGGAAGTGGACGTGACCGATCTCGAGGAAATGCGCGCGCAGCTTAACGCCAATCGCGGCGAGAAGCCAAAGCTGACGATACTTCCGCTGCTCATCACGGCCATCTGCAAGACGTTGCCCGATTTCCCGATGATCAATGCCCGCTATGACGATGAGGCAGGCGTTGTGACGCGTCACGGTGCCGTGCACATGGGGATGGCGGCGCAGACCGATGCCGGGCTGATGGTGCCGGTGCTGAAGAATGCGCAGGCGAAGAACGTCTGGCAGCTGGCGAACGAGATTTCCCGGCTCGCAGAGGCCGCTCGCACAGGGAAGGCGACGAAGGACGAACTGACCGGCGGCACGCTGACGGTCACATCGCTGGGCCCGCTTGGCGGGATTGCCACAACGCCCGTTATCAATCGCCCCGAAGTCGCGATCATCGGTCCGAACAAGATCGTCGAGCGCCCGATGTATGTCGGCGACGGGCAGGGCGGCGAGCGGATCGAGAAACGCAAGCTGATGAATATCTCGATCAGCTGCGATCACCGTGTGGTCGATGGCTGGGACGCGGCAAGCTTCGTCCAGGCGCTGAAGAAGCTGCTGGAAACGCCGGTCCTGATCGTTTCGAACTAGGCGCTACCGAACGACGGCAGCGAAACTGACGGTCCCGCTGCCCAGCGCGGCTTCGGCATCACTGACATACCAGCGCAGGTGCGTGACGTCCTCGGGTATTGCGCGCCTGTCGCCTGCGCGCAGCTCCTCCAGCCGGCCCCAGCTCTTGCCGCCGTCGATCGACACGCGCGCGTCGCGGCCGCCGCTGCGGCGGAAGGCGAGATCGCGTGGCAGCTTGCTGGAGACGACGAAATCGCGGTCGCGTCCCGGCGCCTTCCAGTGCAGCATGAGGACTACGCGGTCGCCCTTTTGCAAGGTGGTGGCCGGTTGCAATGCACGCACGGCCTGACCGCCGCGCATTTCCGCCTGTTCGACGAAGACGGAACGCTTGATGGCCACGGTGCCCTGGGCGGCGACTGCCGATGCTGCGAGCAATGCCAGCGAACCGGCGATATAAAATCGGCGCATGAATTTCCCCCGAAACAGGCCGGCAGGGAGGTGTCCGACCGGCCGGGAGGGGAGTGACGGCAAAGCGCCAAGATATGGTTAATTTCCGCTCAATCGGAAAAGGTTCATTTTTCCCGCAGACAGCGATTGACAGCCACGGGAGGCTGGCCTAATTGCGCCGCTCCCAAGAGGCGCTGCCGCTTGAATGCGCGGGTGTAGCTCAGTTGGTTAGAGTATCGGCCTGTCACGCCGAGGGTCGCGGGTTCGAGTCCCGTCACTCGCGCCACTTGGGACTTTTCTTCTGAAAATGATGACGAGAGACGGGTGCCCCTGGCACCTGTCGCCCGTCTGCGTGCCACGCCTGGGCGATAGTTTTCATTTCCCCCGCCAAGACGTTTCGATTTGAAATCGATGATTGAGCTTTGCGCGCGGCTCGGCAAGGGTTCGCCCCGGATTCGATAAACCGGGAAGGAACCTGCAATCATGAAAACCGCCATCACCGAAATGTTCGGCATTCAGCACCCCATCATCCAGGGCGGAATGCACTATGTCGGATTTGCCGAAATGGCAGCGGCGGTTTCCAATGCCGGGGGCCTCGGCATCATCACCGGCCTGACGCAGGGCACACCGGAGAAGCTGGCGAACGAAATCGCCAAGTGCCGCGACATGACGGACAAACCCTTCGGCGTGAACCTGACGCTGCTTCCCACCCTGACTCCGCCCGATTACCCCGGCCTGGTGAAAGCCATCATCGAAGGCGGGGTGAAGGTCGTCGAGACCGCCGGACGCAACCCTTCCGAACTGCTTCCGCCGCTGAAGGATGCGGGGATCAAGGTCATCCACAAATGCACCAGCGTGCGCCACTCGCTGAAAGCGCAGGATATCGGCTGCGACGCGGTGTCGGTCGACGGCTTCGAATGCGGCGGCCATCCAGGCGAGGACGATGTGCCGAATTTCATCCTCCTGCCGCGGGCGGCCGATGAACTCGATATCCCCTTCGTATCGAGCGGCGGCATGGCCGACGGACGCAGCCTCGTCGCCAGCCTCGCCATGGGTGCGGAAGGCATGAACATGGGCACGCGATTCATCGCGACGAAGGAAGCGCCGGTGCACGAGAACGTGAAGAAGGCCATCGTCGCGGCGAGCGAGCTGGACACCCGGCTCGTCATGCGGCCCCTCCGCAACACGGAGCGCGTCATGACGAACGAAGCTGTCGAGCGCCTGCTGGAGAAGGAAAAGCGCCTTGGCGACGACATCAAGTTCGAGGACATCATCGAGGAGGTCGCGGGCGTCTATCCCAAGATCATGATGGAAGGCGACATGGACAAGGGCGCATGGAGCTGCGGCATGGTGGCCGGCCTGATCAACGACATTCCCACCTGCCAGGAACTGATCGACGGAATCATGCAGCAGGCGGAAGATATCCTCTCGCGCATGAACGGCCTCGCCAAGGCAGGCTGATTGCGGCGACGCGCCGGGCGGCAGAAGACGTGCGGTGCAGGATGCCAGTCCGGCACCCGCACCGCGTCAGCCGCCCCGGCGTTCCTGCAGGCGGCGAAGGTTCGCCTCGTGCGTCGCTTCGTCGATGCGATAGCGTGACACGGCCCCCAGCATTCCCATCCAGAGGATGAACAGCGCCGGGGCGTAGAGTGCGCCCAGCGTGAACAGCTTGTCCTCTGCGACGCTGGACGGGTCCGCGCCGTCGGGAATGGCCACGGCCGACAGGATCAGGCCGCCGATCAGCGCTCCGATGCCGACCACGGTTTTGCGGGTGAAGGTGATGGCGGAATAATACACGCCTTCCGACCGCCTGCCGGTCCGCAATTCCCCGCCTTCCACCAGGTCGGCGACCATCGAGTAGATGACGATCTGCGCGGCGATGACCAGCGCCATGTCTATGACGTAGATAACCGCGACCGTGGGGAAGAGGGCGGGGTCGCCGTTCTCGGGCAGAAGTCCCGCCAGCCTGAGCGCGACGATCCCCGGAAGGACGGTGAAGGCGACGATCCCCAGCCGGATCACCGCGCGCTTCTTGCCCCAGACACGCACCGCCAGCGGGGCGAGCAGGAAAGCGACCAGCACGGACAGGAATACGAACGCCGTCAGCAGGAACCGCTCGCCCTCGTCGAAGCCCCAGAAATAGGTCCACATGATGAAGGTTAGCGAAGTGGACACGCCGGTTGCGGTCGATCCCAGCACGGCGGTCCAGAAAATCGCCAGGAAGCTCTTGTCGGCGAGCGATTCGTAGATTTCGCGGAAGATTTCCCGGATGCTCAGGCGTCGATCCCGCACCGGAGGGTCGCGGAAATTGGCGATTTCTCTGTGCGTGCCGATACCGCTGATAACGATGCTTAGGAACATCAGGATCGAAGCGACGAAACCGTAGGTGGAATAGGCATCGCGGTTGAGGATGCCGTCACCGAATTCCTCCGTCGGCACCAGCCATACGCCGAACATCAGCGCTGCCAGGGACGCACCGCCCAGCTAGCCGAAGAAGACCCGGTACGCCTCCAGCCGCGTACGCTCCCGGTAATTGGACGAGAGTTCGGGCAGCATGGCGGAACTGGGCGTCTGGTAGAAGGTGATGGCCGTTCGGATGATGATCGCCACCACCAGCAGGTAGGCGAACAGCTGGGCGTCGCTCCACCCGTCGGGCGGATTCCAGAGGAACCAGAAACTGACCGCACAGGGCAGGGCAGAAGCGTAGATGAAAGGGTGACGGCGTCCCCATCGGGAGCGGAAATTGTCGGACCAGTATCCTACCAGCGGATCGCTCAGCGCATCGACGAACAGGGCGATGAAAATGGCAAGGCCGACGAGGCCGGGCTCCAGTCCGACGACCGTGCCGTAGAACAGCAGCAGGAAATAGTTGAAACCCCCGTCCTTCACCCCGAACGCCACCGCGCCGAGCCCGAAGGATATGCTGGTTCGCCATGACGGCCTGTCGGAAGGGTCTCCTCCAGCGCCGTTGGCAGCTTTGGTTATGTCCTGTTCGGAAGGTCGATTTGACAGACAGCTTCCCCTCTCCACTTTCCATGGAGTACCGCAAGGAAGCGCCGAGTCAATTCAACGCGGCCTGCCCGCTTCCATCCAGACCAGCAGGCGCCGCAGCGGCAACAGCCAGACGAGACCGAAGAAGAGATAGACGACCGTCTGCAGCACGGCATGCCAGTCCCCGACCACTTCCGGCACGTACCGGGCGACGACGAGCGCATAGACGATCAGGCCGAGTATCAGACCCAATATGCCCACGGGCACCCGCCAGGTCGGTTCGTCACTCATGCGTTTTCCCTCGCGAAGGGCCCATGGAAACGAGTGGGGGTTACGATCGCAGCCATCAGCCGGTCGTGTGGTTCTGTGGGCAGGGTGCCGGCCTGCTGCACATCCCACGCCATGCCGATGGGCAGCACATCCGGGTGGCCCGCCAGCCAGCGATCGTAATGACCGCCGCCCTGACCCAGCCGCGCCCCGTCATCCGTGAACGCGACAAGGGGAACGAACAGGGCATCGGGTACGACCGTTTCCGCGTCCGCTGCCGGTTGCCGGATGCCGAACGGGCCTTCGACCAGCGCGTCCTCCTGATACGGATCGGCGAAGGTCGCGAAGTGCATCGCTTCCGCTCCGCCTGCGAAACGCGGGAGGGCGAGGGGATGGCCCTGCTCGTGGAAATATCTGGCGTAGCCCATGGTGGGCGCTTCGGCATCGGTCGCTGCGTAAACACCGATGGTCGCGCCTGCCGGGATCATCGCGGTCAGCGGCGCAGGCGGGCGATGGAACAGCAGCGCCCTGATCCGGTCCGGCTGCGCGGCGACATGGTCGCGCCGTTCCTGCCGGAAGCGTTCTCTCAAGACCGTCTTCGCTTCCACGTTGGTTCCTTGCTTTGAAGATTGC
The DNA here is from genome assembly GCF_042851395.1 of Altererythrobacter sp. MTPC7. Taxonomy (NCBI): domain Bacteria; kingdom Pseudomonadati; phylum Pseudomonadota; class Alphaproteobacteria; order Sphingomonadales; family Erythrobacteraceae; genus Altererythrobacter; species Altererythrobacter sp. MTPC7. The sequence goes on from NZ_BTGS01000001.1 coordinate 244,496, forward strand.
GCCGTGCAGATTGCCGCATATCGCCGCCGGGGCGAAAGGGGTGGCGGAACCACCATGGGTCGTTTGCCGGGAAATCCTCTGACGCCTAAACGTCAGGTGGGTGCCGTATACCCCGGTTCCCGGGTTCCGCTCGCGAAGCGAACGCAGGGGCCCATGTTCCAGGGTAGGGACAGCTCCCTAGGATTGCTTATAGCCTCAGGGATATTCCAATCGGGCTCGTGCCGGGCAGTTCCGCCGCGTCCTATTTAGGAAACGATCCTGCCGACCTCAAGCGCCGCGCGCTTCCAGCTTGTCGGCGGTTTCTTCCAGCAATTGGGCAAACCTCTCCAGTGCCGGGGGAAGATCGGCCTCGTCCTGTCCGGACGGCGCTCCGCCAAGGGCCTGCCTCAGGGTATCTTCCGGCGGTGTGCGAGATCTTGCCTCCTGCGCTTCGGCACGTTGCTGTTCGAGATCCGCAATCCGGGCGCGCAGCGTGTTTTCCTCTGCTTCCCAGCCCAGCTCCTTCTCGCGCAGGTCGGTCAATTCCTGGCGAATGCCGGCCGTTTCTTCCGAAGCGCTCTGCTGGGCCGACTGCATCCGGCCCAGTTCCTCCTCCAGTTCGGCAATCTTCGCCTTCAACTGGTCTCGCTGGCCGAGGGCGGTATCGGCGTCTCGCTGGCGGTCCTGCATTTCGGCGCGATAGGCATCGAACGAGTCGGCGATGACTTTCTTGTCCGCGTTCGCCATCCGGGTCGCCTTGCGCGCCTCGTGCAGTTCGTCGGCCAGCTGGAGCGATGCGAACAGCAGGTTCTGCGCGAATTGCGGGGCCATGGGCTGGAATTTTTCGTCGATCGCCGCGCCCAGTGCCTGGACGTGCTCTTCCTGCCCCTCGGGACAGGAGATCGAGAAGGACTGTCCGCCAACGCGCAGTTCGATCGTTGTCATTGCTCGAATTTCCCGACCAGTTCATCGATCCGGCGGATCTGGCCCGCGATTTCCTCGCGCAGGGCCTCGTGCCGGACGACCAGTTGCGAGACGGATGGTGGCACTTCCGTGGCGTCGGTAGCGGGCGGCGAAGCCATGCTGTCGGTTTCGGCCTGCGTGCGGACCTGCGCGGGAAGGGCTTCAGCCACCCGCGCGATGCGCGCCAGCGCGGCCTCGATCCGCTGGATGGCCTGTTCGGTGCGATTATCGTCCATGGTGCGCGCGAATTTATCGCCTGATGGCAGGAAGGGCAAAGGGTTGCCGCCTCCTGTTGATAAAATGCCCGAAGATGGGCTTCCCGGCCTTGCTAGCAACTGCCTGACCTCGCTGTGCCTTGACCTCGGGCGGGTGCGCGGCAATGGCTTCGCGACAAGGACGAATCGCGCCCGCTGCGAGGCGCGGACCTGATGCAGGAGCTGCCCTTCCGATGAGCCCCCATTCCGCCGGGTTTGATACCGCCCGCCTCGTTCCCATGGCGAATGCCATCCGCGCGCTGTCCATGGATGCCGTGCAGGCTGCCAATTCGGGGCATCCCGGCATGCCGATGGGCATGGCCGACGTGGCCGCGGTGTTGTGGTCGAAGTTCCTGAAATTCGATCCCTCCACGCCCGACTGGGCCGACCGCGACCGTTTCGTGCTGAGCGCAGGTCACGGCTCGATGCTGATCTACAGCCTGCTCCACCTTTCGGGCTATGCCGCGCCGACGATGGAGGACATCCGCAATTTCCGCCAGCTGGGAAGCCCGTGTGCCGGACATCCGGAGAACTTCCTTCTGCCAGGCGTGGAAGCGACGACCGGCCCGCTGGGGCAGGGCGTGGCGATGGCCGTCGGCATGGCGATGGCGGAGCGGCACCTGAACGCCGAATTCGGCGATGACCTCGTCGATCACAAGACTTGGGTCATCGCCGGCGACGGCTGCCTGATGGAAGGCATCAACCACGAGGCGATCGGCCTGGCGGGTCACCTGAAGCTGGGCCGCCTGAACGTATTGTGGGACGACAACAACATCACGATCGACGGGGCGGCAGATCTGTCGACCAGCGAGAACATCCTCGCCCGTTACGAGGCGACGGGTTGGCATACCGTCCGCTGCGACGGACATGATTTCAAGGACATAGAGCGCGCTCTTGCCGAGGCGGAGGAGAGCGAGCGTCCCTCCATCGTCGCCTGCCGCACCGTGATCGGCCGCGGCGCTCCGAACAAGCAGGGGACCAGCGCTACCCATGGCGCGCCGCTGGGGCCGGAAGAAATCGCAGCCGCCCGGGAGACGCTGGGCTGGGAACACGATCCCTTCGTCGTGCCGGACGATATCCTGGGCGACTGGTCCGAAACGGCGAAATACGGCCGTGATGCACACGCCGCATGGGCGGGCCGCCTATCGGATTCCGGGCGCAAGGCGGATTTCGAGAACCGGATGGCTTCGGTCGCCGATCTGGCCGGCCCCGCGCTCGAGGAGCATATCGCGGCGCTGGCAAAGGAACCGCAGAAGGTCGCCACCCGCAAGGCATCGGAAATGGCGCTGGGCCCGCTGACGGCGAAGATCCCGCACCTGGTCGGCGGTTCGGCCGACCTGACCGGCTCCAACAATACCAAGACCGCGAGCACAGCGCCGTTCACCGCCGACAATTACGATGGCCGCTATGTCTATTACGGCATCCGCGAGTTTGGTATGGCTGCAGCCATGAACGGCATGATGCTGCATGGCGGCATCGTACCGTACGGCGGTACGTTCCTGATTTTCAGCGATTATTGCCGCAATGCGATCCGCCTGTCGGCCCTGCAGCAGGTGGGGGCCGTCTATGTCCTGACGCATGATTCCATTGGCCTTGGCGAAGATGGCCCGACCCACCAGCCGATCGAGCAGGTGATGAGCCTGCGCCTGATCCCCAATCTCAATGTCTACCGTCCCTGCGATACGATCGAGACGGCGGAATGCTGGGCGCTGGCCCTGCAAACGCCCGAAACGCCTTCCGTCCTCGCGCTATCCCGCCAGGGCCTGCCGCAGCTGCGCGGCGAGGGCGACGAGGACTGGTCGGCTGCGAACAACCGCAGCGCGAAGGGCGCCTATCGGCTCCGCGAAGCCGGTGCGGCGCGCAAGGTCGTCATCGTCGCAACCGGTTCCGAAGTCGCGCTGGCGATGGAATGTGCCGAGCGGCTCGAGGCGGATGGGACCGGCTGCGATGTCGTATCGATGCCTTGCATGGACCTGTTCGAACAGCAGGACGATGCCTACCGCACTGACCTGCTGCCGGAGGATGCGCTGATCGTCTCGATCGAGGCGGGCAGCACGCTGGGCTGGGAACGCTATACCGGGCGCAGCGGCCTCAATATCGGTCTCGACCGGTTCGGGGCGAGTGCGCCGGCGGGCGATCTGTTCGAGAAATTCGGCTTTACCGCGGACACCATCGTTCCGCAGATCACCAACAAACTCAACGCTTAAGCAGGAGCTTTTCATCATGGCTACCAAAGTCGCAATCAACGGTTTCGGCCGCATCGGACGCCTCGTGGCGCGCGCCCTGCTGGAGCGGGACGATCACGATCTCGAACTGGTCGCGATCAACGACCTCGCGGATACCAAGTCGAATGCCCTGCTGTTCGGCTTCGACTCGACCCATGGCCGGTTCCCCGGCACGATCGAGCACGGCGATGGCGAGATGACCGTCAACGGCAAGAAGATCGCCGTCACGTCGGAGCGCGAACCGGGCAATCTGCCGCACAAGGAAATGGGCATCGACCTGGTGCTGGAATGCACTGGTTTCTTCCAGAGCGACGAAGCCTGCCGCCCGCATCTGGAAGCAGGCGCGAAGAAGGTCCTGATCTCCGCCCCGGCCAAGGGCGTGTCGAAGACCGTCGTTTTCGGCGTAAACCAGGACACGCTGACGGCAGAGGACGTCATCGTCTCCAACGCCAGCTGCACCACTAACTGCCTGGCCCCCGTGGCCAAGGTGCTGAACGACACCGTCGGGATCGAGCGCGGTTTCATGACCACGATCCACAGCTACACCAACGACCAGCGGATGCTCGACCAGATGCATTCCGACATGCGCCGTGCACGCGGCGGGGCGCAGAACATGATCCCGACCACGACCGGCGCCGCCCGCGCGGTGGGCCTCGTCCTGCCGGAACTCAACGGCAAGCTCGATGGATCGAGCGTGCGTGTCCCGACCCCGAACGTGTCGCTGATCGACCTCGTCTTCACGCCCAGGCGCGACACCAGCGCAGAGGAACTGAACGCTGCGCTGGAGGCTGCGGCCGATGGCGCGATGAAGGGCGTTCTCGACTACACCGACCTGCCGCTGGTGTCGGGTGATTTCAATCACCACCCGGCCAGCTCGACCATCGACAGCTTGGAAACCAGCGTCATGGAGGGCAAGCTGGCCCGCGTCGTCAGCTGGTACGACAACGAATGGGGCTTCTCCAATCGCATGATCGACACCGCCGGGGTCATGGCCTCGCTGTGAGCAGTTTTCGCACCCTCGACGACTTGCCGGAGGATCTCTCCGGCAAGGTCGCGTTCGTCCGTGTCGATTTGAACCTGCCGATGCAGGACGGTTCGGCCACCGATGTCACCCGCGTGGAGGCGGCGAAGCCGACCATCCTGGAGCTGTCGGGCAAGGGTGCGAAAGTCCTGCTGCTGGCCCATTTCGGGCGGCCGAAGGGCCAGCGCAATTCCATGATGAGCACCAGCTTCGTGCAGGGCGACGTCGAGGAAGTGCTGGGCAAGGAAATCATGTTCGTGCCCGAGGTTTCGGGACCGGTGGTCGAGCAGTCGATCGGCATCCTTGGCGATGGCGATATCGGCCTTCTCGACAATGTGCGGTTCTGGCCGGGGGAGGAGGCAAACGACGCCGATTTCGCCAAGGCCATCGCCGCGCATGGCGATATCTACGTGAACGACGCGTTTTCCGCCGCGCACCGTGCCCATGCCTCCACCGAAGGGCTGGCACGCCTGCTGCCGGCCTATGCCGGCCGCGCCATGGAAGCCGAGCTGAAGGCGCTGGACGCCGCCCTCGGCAATCCCGAAACGCCGGTGGCCGCCGTCGTCGGCGGGGCGAAGGTTTCGACCAAGCTCGACGTGTTGCAAAACCTCGTCGGCAAGGTGCAGCACCTCATCATCGGCGGCGGCATGGCCAACACCTTCCTCGCCGCGCGCGGGGTCGATGTCGGCAAGTCGCTGTGCGAGCATGACCTGACCGCCACGGCGAACCAGATCATGGAAACTGCCGATCACGCGGGCTGCACGGTGCACCTGCCTTACGACGTGGTGGTGGCGAAGGAATTTGCCGCCAATCCCGCGTCCCTGCGAACCTGCAACGTCCACGAAGTCGCCGCGGGCGAGATGATCCTCGATATCGGTCCGCAGGCGACGGAGGCGCTGGCCGATGTGCTCAAGACGTGCCGCACGCTGGTCTGGAACGGACCGCTCGGCGCATTCGAGACGCAGCCCTTCGACGAAGCGACGGTGGCGCTTGCAAAGACTGCCGGCGCGCTGACGCAGGACGGTTCGCTCATTTCCGTGGCCGGCGGCGGCGATACCGTGGCGGCGCTCAACCATGCAGGTGTGGCGGATGATTTCACCTTCGTCTCCACCGCAGGCGGTGCGTTTCTCGAATGGATGGAAGGCAAGGACCTGCCGGGCGTCGCGGCGCTGAAAGCATGAGCGAAGCTGTTTTTCCCGGCGGTCACATCGCCGAAGACGGAGAGTTCGCTGGCTGGTCCTACTGGCAGGGCGATCCGTTCGAAACACGCAGCGGACCGTTCTATACGCAGCGCGAAGAGGACGGGAGCTTCGTGTGCGCCTTCCGCGCGGAAGAGCGGCACATGAACGGTGCAGGCTTCATGCATGGCGGCTGCCTGCTGACCTTCGCCGATTACGCGCTGTTTTCCATCGCGACCGACGAACTGGCTGGCGACATGGCAGTCACCATGAACCTGTCCGGGGATTTTCTCGATTCCGCGCAGAACGGGCAGCTGATCGAAGCGCGGGGCGAGGTGACGCGCGCCGGGGGGCGGACGATCTATGTCCGCGGTCTGGTGACGGCAGACGGAAAGTCCGTCCTCAGCTTTACCGGCATCATCGCAAAGGTGCGCAGGAAGGGATAATGTTCGGGTGACGAAGGGGCGGATCCGGCGTGTCGTGATCGTCGGCGGGGGAACCGCCGGATGGATGACGGCGGCAGGCCTGTCCCGCGCCCTCGGTCAGTCGGACCTGTCCATCACGCTGGTGGAATCCGATGCCATCGGAACCGTCGGCGTGGGCGAGGCGACCCTGCCGCAAATCCGCGACTTCAACCGCCTTGCCGGAATAGACGAGCGCGAGATGATGGCGCGCACGGCGGCCACCATCAAGCTGGGCATCGAGTTCTGCGACTGGGGCGAGCCGGGCACTCGCTACATCCACCCGTTCGGAACCTATGGCGAGGCCATCGGACCTGCACCGTTCCATCATTATTGGCTCGCGGAAATGGCGAACGGCAATGTGCGCGATTTCGGGGAATATTCGCTCCCCATCGTGGCGGCACGCGCAGGCCGCTTCGAACCGCCTGCCGAAGAGGAAGGGTTGGGCGCCTACAATTACGCGTTCCAGTTCGATGCCGGCCTGTATGCGGCATACCTGTCGGACGTGGCGCAGCGATCCGGTGTCCGGCGCCATGAGGGGCGGATCGTCGAGGTCGAAAGCGATGGCGAAACGGGCGAAGTGGCAGCCGTCGTCATGGAGACGGGGGAGCGGATCGAGGGCGATCTCTTCATCGACTGCTCCGGCTTTCGCGCATTGCTGATCGAGCAGGAATTGCAGACCGGCTTCGAAGACTGGAGCCATTGGCTGCCCTGCAACCGCGCCTGGGCGGTGCCGTGCGCGACAAGCGCGGAGACGGCGCCTTACACACGGGCGACGGCGCGCGAGGCCGGATGGCAATGGCGCATTCCGCTGCAGCACCGGGTGGGCAACGGGCACGTGTACTGCGACCGCTACATCAGCGATGATGCCGCGGCCGAAACCCTGCTCGCCAATCTCGAGGCCGAGCCTATCGCCGAGCCGCGCCAGCTGCGCTTCACGACCGGAAAGCGGCGGCGGATGTGGAGCCGCAATGTGGTTGCCATCGGCCTGTCGGGCGGTTTCCTGGAGCCTCTGGAATCGACCAGCATAGACCTGATCCAGAGCGGCATCCTGAACCTCGTGACGCTGTTTCCGGCGGGCGCGATCGACGAGGCGGACGTGTCGGAATACAACCGGCTGATGGACCTGGAATATGATCGCATCCGCGATTTCCTGATGCTGCATTATGTCCTGAACGCGCGCCATGGCCAGCGCTTCTGGGACGACATGCGGGAGATGGAGCTACCCGCCAGCCTCGCGGAAAAGATCGACGCGTTTCGGCAGCGCGGACTGACGCCGGACTATCAGGAAGGGTTGTTCCTGCAGCAAAGCTGGCTCTCGGTGTTCATCGGGCAGGGCGCCGTGCCGGAAGCCTTCGACCCTAGAGTGACATCGATGAGCGCATCCGATCGGCACGCGCGGATGGAGCGCATCCATTCCGCCATCGCGGGGCGGGCCGGGAGGCTGGAACCGCACCTCTCCTTCATCGGGAAATACGGAGCGGCCTATCGCGGGGAGGGTATCCGACGGTGACGGCCGCGCCTTCACAAACAGTCCGTTCCGTTTTGCTCGCCGGCTTACCGCGGGACGTATGGCCGGTTGCCGCGCTGCTTGCGCGCGAATTGCCCGAATGTACCGCGATGACCGTGGTCGTGGACAAAACGCCCGTGCCTCCGGCCGGCGCGGTCGTCCCGCTGGCCAGTCGCTATCACGAACGGTTGGGGCAGGATCTTGCGGCCTTCGTCCGGGATTGCGGGTCCATCCCTTCGCTCGGGAGCGTGCTGCAAGGTTTTGCGGGGGTGGGCCATTCGCTCGTCGTTGCGCCGTCGGGCGATTTGCCTGCCATTGCGGGAGCATCGCTGCACCAGTTCCTACCGCGCGCGCAAGCTGACGGGGGCAATGGCGCGGGCTTTCTTGCGGCCTTTGCGCCCTTTCGTTTCGCAGCCCGGGCGGCGGAGGCGGGCAAGTTCGCCTTGCCGGGCGACGGACCGAATTCGCCACTTGCCATGCTCGGCCCGCAAGTCGGTTTCGACCGCGATCGCTATGCTCTGATGCTGCGTGAGGGATGTGCCTGGCGATGCGAAGTGAAGTCGGGAACGGTCGCGGGCGGCGTGCTGGGACCGGACGGGCATGTGAAGTCCGTCGCTTTGGAAGGCGGCGAGGCAATCGAGGCGGATTTCTTCGTCGACTGCTCGGGCCGGATCGCTGCGTTGCTGGATGCCTCGCCGGAACGGATCGACAGCCCGGCTTCGATATTCGGCAAGATCACCTGCGCTGTGGAGCCACTTCGGGGCGACGCAACGCTCCCGACGTGGACGGCGGATGCTCACGGGATCGCAGCGCGCATTCCCACCGAGGACGGCGACATCGTTTCCTACCGGCACACCGGCGAGGTGGCGGACGAACACTTCTCGAACATTGCAGGCCCCGATGCGGTGACGCAGGACGCGCCAGCAGCGCCGGTTGCTGCGGCATGGCAGGGCAATTGCGTCCGGCTCGGCGAAGCGGTTGGCTCTCTGGGCAGCGCCTTGTGCGGGGATGCGGCGCTGCTCGCGGAAATGGCGCTCCATCTCGCCGAGTGCCTGCCAGCGCGAACGGCGATGGCGGCAGAGGCGAGGGCCTTCAATCGCAGGTATCGCGAAACCCTGGCGGCGCTCAGCGATTTCGCGAGTGCGCCCCTCCTTCTCAACAGGCGAAGCGAAGCGCCGTGGCAGTCCCTGGCACGCGGAGCCCCGTCCGCCACGCTGGGCACACGCATCGAGCAGTTTGCCAGCCGGGGACATATCCCCTCGTTCGAGCGGGAATATGCCGACCGGCAGACCTGGACCGAGATGCTGGCAGGGCTGGGTATCAGGCCCAAAACCTATGATCGCCGCGTAGACACCGTTCCGGAGCAGCAGGCAGGACAGATCCTCCTGACGATACGGCGACAGCTGGAAACCTCGCTCGCCGCCATGACGTCACGCGATGCCTATCTGGCGCAGCTCGGCTAGCGCCCTCAATTGCGGCGATGTTCCGGGTTGGGCCATCCCGGCTTGCTCCCGTCGTCCCATTCGCTGCGAACGTTGCCGACCGGCGGGTAACCGCCAGCGTCTTTCAGCATGCGCGCTGCATGGAGCAGGTTGAACGCCATGAAAGTGGTGTTGCGCTGGGTGAATTCGTTGTCGAAACCGGCGCGGCTGCCATCGTCCTGCTCGTCGCCATAGGACGGCCCCGGTCCCGCTTCGCCGATCCATCCGCAATCGGCCTGCGGCGGAATGGTCATGCCGACATGCTGCATCGAATACAGCACGCTCATCCCGACATGCTTTATGCCGTCCTCGTTGCCGGTCACCACGCAGCCGCCGACCTTGCCATAGAAGGCATATTGCCCGGCATCGTTGGTCTGCCCCGAATGGGCGTAGAGTTTCTCGATGAAGGACTGCGCGACCGAACTTTTCTGGCCCAGCCAGATCGGCGTGCCGAGGACCACGATGTCGGCATCGAAAACGTCGGGCGAGAGCCTGGGCCAGTCGTCTTCCGGCCAGCCGTGCTCGGTCATGTCCGGATAGACGCCCGGCGCCAGCCTGTAGTCGGTCAGGCGATGCCGCTTCACCGCGACGCGCTGCGTTTCGAAGATCTCGGCCACGACGTCCAGCAACGTATCGGTGTGCGAGGCTTTTCCGGGCGGCTTCAGCGTGGCGTTGAACAGGACGGCCTTCAGGTCCGAAAAATCGATCTCGCTCCCTTCGCAGATGGAGGTCTGGGTATCGTTGAGGGCCATGCTGTGTCCTTTCGTGAAGCAGCCGAAATGCGGTGGCTGAGGGCGCCTGTGCGCAGGGTATGTTGCGGGACCTCGAATGCGTGGCTAAGGCGCTGGCGCTGCATTCGTATGCAACCCAGTCCTGACACCTGATAGCCCGAGGAACCCACCGATGAATTTCGACGAGATGAAAGCCAAGATTGCCGCAGGCGACGGCTTTATTGCAGCGCTTGACCAGTCCGGTGGTTCCACGCCCAAGGCGCTTGCCGGTTACGGCGTCGGCGAGGACGAATGGTCGGGCGACGAGGAAATGTTCGCCAAGATCCACGAAATGCGCTGCCGCATCGTGGAAAGCAACGCATTCACCGGCGACAAGGTCGTGGGCGCGATCCTGTTCGAAAAGACGATGGAAGGCTGCAACCCCGAAGGCATGCCGATCCCCGAACGCCTTGCCGGCAAGGGCATCGTTCCGTTCCTGAAAGTCGACAAGGGGATGCACGATACCGAAAACGGTGTGCAGCTGATGAAGGAAATGCCCGAACTCGACGCCAATTGCGCGCGGGCGAAGGAACTGGGCGTCTTCGGCACGAAAATGCGCAGCGTCATTCACGAGGCGGACGAGAGGGGCATTTCCGACAATGTCCGCCAGCAGATGGATTTCGGCCTCCAGATCCTGAGCAACGGCCTGGTCCCCATCCTCGAGCCGGAAGTGAGCCTGAAGAGCGAGAGCCGCCCGCAGGCCGAAGCCCTGTTGCTGGCCGCCATGCTCGACGAACTGAACCGCGTGCCCGAAGGTCAGCAGGTGATGCTGAAGCTGACCATTCCCAGCCAGCCCGACCTCTACAAGCCGCTGACCGAACATCCCAAGGTCCTGCGCGTCGTGGCGCTTTCGGGCGGGTATTCGCGCGACGAAGCCTGCACCGAACTGGCCAAGAACCACGGCATGATCGCCAGCTTCAGCCGCGCCCTGCTGCAGGAACTGCGTGCCCAGATGGACGAGGCCCGCTTCGACGAAGCGCTCGAGAACGCGATCGACGCCATTTATACAGCGAGCAAGCAGCCGAGCTGACTTGGCTTCAGGAGCCCGTAAACGCGAAGCGGTATCGCGTTTCGTCGGGCTCCGATTCCGTTGTCCGTTCGGGCGTTGCACTGACGAGGCGCACGGGAACACCGTGCGTCTCGTAAAGCTCGCCCAGCGTCAGATTCGTCGTATCGCGCCAGCCGTCGCCGTCGATCTGTGTCCGCACGATGACCCGTCCGGCCCAGACGCACCGCGCATTGACCGGGCAGCGGCTGTCCTCGACCAGCTTGCGAGGCGTAACGACGACGCTTCCGACCTGGACCGGGCGCCCGATGCCGACCTGGTATCCCTCAGGCGCGGCGGCCAGCGGCACCTGTCCACCATCCGGAATTACGGCACATCCTCCGAGCGAAAGCAAAGCGGCCAGGGCAAGAGCGAGAGCGGGGGCAACAACGGGGGAAGGGGCGCTTTTCTTCATGACCGCGAAACTGCTCCGGCCCCCATTGCCGCCACGTGAATGGTGACGCGCGCACTTTCGCTCGTTAGGGCGCGGGCCATGTCCGAAGAACGCGAACCCTGCCAGCTCTACCTCATCTCCCCGCTCGAAACCGGGGGGGACTTTCCCGACCGGTTGGAACGGGCGCTGGAGGCCGGACAGGACATCGCGACCGCGTTCCAGTTCCGGGTGAAGGGGCTGGACCAGCATGAGGCGGCGTCTCTGGCGGCTCCGCTGCAGGAAATCTGTTCCGCGCGCGACGTGGCATTCATCGTCAATGACAGCGTGCCGCTGGCGAAAAGGCTGGGCGCGGACGGGGTGCATCTGGGGCAGGGCGATGGCGACCCGAAGGAGGCGCGCGAAGTGCTGGGCCGCGAGGCGCAGATCGGCGTGACCTGCCATGACAGCCGCCACCTCGCGATGGAAGCGGGCGAGGCCGGGGCGGATTATGTGGCCTTCGGGGCCTTCTTTCCCAGCACGACGAAGCAGAGCGACCACCGGCCGGAACCCGAATTGCTGGAATGGTGGAGCGGCCTGTTCGAAATTCCCTGTGTGGCGATCGGCGGCATCACGCCGGACAATGGCAAGCCCCTGGTGGATGCCGGGGCCGACTTCCTCGCGGTATCGGGCGGCATCTGGGGCGGGGACGAGGTCGAGGCGATGAAAGCGTTCGCCGCGATTTTGCGTGACAAGTAGCGGACATATTTCGCTTCTCACGCGTTGGGTACGCATATCTTCATCGGAGAATTTCCATGCGCACCCTGACTATCCGCCCGCTCCTGGCCGCCGTTTCGATCCTCGCCCTGACAGCTTGCGGGCTGGAAGGCACGGACAGCCAGGAACAGGAAACGGCTCAGACCTCGTCCGATACGCCCGACGATTACGGCTACCAGACCTATAGCGACGACAATCTCGCCGACAGCATGGCGTCGAATGACGACGCGGCAAACAATACCCCAACCCGCTCCGGCGAAAGCGTGTCGGGCGATGCCAGCAATATGGGCGCGGATAATGCCATACCCGACAGGGAGGAACGCCCCACCATGCAATTGCAGGTCGTGCTGGACCGCCAGGGCTTCGGCCCCGGCGTCGTTGATGGCAAGATGGGTATGAGCACGCGCCACGCGCTGAGCGGGTTCCAGGAAGCCAACGACCTCGAAGTAACCGGGGAACATGACGAGGCGACGAAGGAAGCGCTGGCGCAGTATGACGGCATTGCTGCCACGCGGATCGTGACCATCCCGGACGACTGGGGCGATCTTGAATTTACCGACATGCCTGAAAGCACGGCCGACAAGGCGGAAATGGAAAGGCTGGGCTACACCTCGCTCGACGAGAAGCTGGCCGAGCGATTCCATACGACCGTTGCCGTGCTCAAGGAACTGAACCCCGGCGGGAAGCCTGCTGGCATGGAAAGCGATGCGGGCGACGGCGCGGGTGAAGCCACCTCGCCTGATGGCGAAGACGCGTCTTCCGGAGAAGGATCCGCCGATACCTCAAAGTCGTTTTTCGCCGCAGGCCAGCAGATCCGCGTTCCCAATGTCGGGGCCGACCGGATCGAGCCGGGAGCGATACAGGATCGCGGATGGCAGATGACGCTCGCAAGCCTCGGCGTGGGAACCGAACAGCCGCAGGTCGACCGCATCGTCGTCAGCAAGGAAGGCCAGACGCTGAAGGCCTATCAGGGCGAGAAGCTGGTAGCGATCTTCACCGTCAGCTCTGGCTCGTCGGAATTCCCCCTGCCGCTGGGCGAATGGGACATCGTGGGCGAGGCGTACAACCCGCCCTATTCCTACGACCCCGAAGTGCTGGGTAATGACGACCCCGACGGGAAGACCTACACGCTCCCGCCCGGGCCGAACGGTCCCGTCGGCATCGTGTGGATCGACCTGAGCAAGGAACATTACGGCATCCACGGCACGCCGGAGCCGGAAACCATCGGCCGCGCGCAGAGCAGCGGGTGTGTCCGCCTGACGAACTGGGATGCTGCGCGCCTGGCGCAGATGGTCGATACCGAAACGCAGGTGATTTTCGAGGCATGATGGGCTAGGCTGCCGGCATGAAGTTTCTCGACCGCCTGCTGACCATCGTGGTCACCGCCACCCTGACATCGGCCGTGTGGATTGTTGCAGGCGGCAGCCTGATCGAGAATGCGACCGGTTCCAGCCAGCGCGATACTGTCCGCCCGGCAGAGGCAGCGCCCAGTCCTTCGGCCACCGACACCTCTGCAGGGGTCGATCCTGCAGACGGCGGCGTAGGGGATGACGGGGTGGCGCCACCACTGGGCGGGAACGACGTGTCGACGCCTTCGGCAGAGGAGCGGGCGCAATTGCTCGTGCCCGTGCTCAATGTCCGCCCCTCCGACCTCAGCGATACCTATAGCGACGAGCGTGCCGGCGGGGAGCGGCTGCACGAGGCGATCGACATCATGGCGCCCGAAGGCACCTCGGTTATCGCGGCGGCCGCGGGCGAGGTGGAAAAACTGTTCCGGTCCGATGCCGGCGGGCTGACGATCTATGTCCGCTCGGGCGACCGGCAGACGATCCATTATTACGCCCACCTGTCGGAATATGCGCCCGGCCTTCGCGAAGGGATGCGTATTCGTCGGGGACAGCGTCTGGGTTCTGTCGGCAGCACAGGCAATGCCGATCCCGAGGCACCTCATTTGCATTTTGCCATCCTGCGCACGACGTCGGATGCCGAGTGGTGGGAACCGGCCAACGCGGTCAATCCCTATCCGCTACTGGCGGATCGCGAACGCGCGGAGTGACGCCGCAGCGACGGTCCGGCGCCTAGCGCTGGGTCCGCACGCAGCGCAGCCTGCCGGGGGAACCGTCCGCGTTCATTTCCTGCAGCATGCTGGGGCCGCGGCGCAGGAACTTCGCGCCTTTCAGCGGCCCCCGCGTGAATGTCACGGTGCGGTCGGTCGCCAGATAGGTCCCGCTGCCGCGTGTGGAAAAATAGCTCGACGCATTGCCGATGGCGAAGTCCTTCTCGCGTACGGGCACCCATGCCGCACCGTCCGCGCTGCCGGGCAGGGAGCACCGGTACTGGCCAAGCGGCAGGGTCTCCAGCCGGCCCTCCGCCTGCGCCATCGCCTGCGTGCCGCCGGACGTCGCGGATGCCACGCAGACTAGCGTGCCGAGCGCGAGTGCGCCGAGCTTCGGGCGGATGCTCCTGAACATGGTTCGTGTTCCTATCATCTGACGCGCCATACCGCCACACTCCTTGCCGCCGGCTTACCAAGCGGCTAAGCGCAGGCCATGTTCCGGCGGGCCTTCCACGGCCTCGTCGCCATTCCCAAGAGGCAAACCCATGAAAATCAGCGGCGTGGACATCCGTCCCGGCAACATCATCGAATATGAAAAAGGCATCTGGAAAGTTGCCAAGATCCAGCACACCCAGCCGGGCAAGGGCGGGGCGTACATGCAGGTCGAGATGAAGAACCTGCAGGATGGCCGCAAGACCAATGTCCGCTTCCGCAGCGCCGACACGGTGGAGAAGGTGCGTCTGGAAACGCAGGAATACCAATTCCTGTACGAAGACGGCGACATGCTGGTCTTCATGGACCAGAACACGTTCGAACAGATCAACCTGCCGAGCGACCTGCTGGGCGATGCCCGCCCGTTCCTGACCGACGGCATGACCGTGACGCTGGAACTGTGGGAGGAAAAGCCGATCTCCGTCGCGCTGCCCGAACAGGTCGAGGCAACCATCGTCGAGGCGGATGCCGTGGTGAAGGGGCAGACCGCTTCCTCCAGCTACAAGCCCGCCGTGCTCGAGAACGGCGTGCGCGTGATGGTCCCGCCGCATATCGAGAGCGGCACGCGGATCGTCGTCGACGTCTACGAACAGACCTATGTCGGTAAGGCGAGCTGAGCGCATTTAGAAGGTTTCTGGCATGTCTATGTATTCAGGCCTGATCCGCGTCATGGAACGCGCCGCGCGAAAGGCCGGTGGCAAGCTGCGCCGCGATTTCGGCGAGGTCGAGCACCTGCAGGTGAGCCGCAAGGGCCCGGCCGATTTCGTGTCCAAGGCCGACCGGATTGCCGAGCGCACGCTGTATGACGAACTGATCGCGGCGCGGCCCGACTGGGGTTTCGTGCTGGAAGAAGGCGGCATCATCGAAGGCGACCCGGACAAGCCGCGCTGGATCGTCGACCCGCTCGACGGGACGAGCAACTTCCTCCACGCCATCCCGCATTTCGCGATCTCCATCGCGGTGCAGGAGCCCAAGCTCGGCGGCGGCGGATGGGGCGATGTGACCGCCGGGGTCATCTACCAGCCGATCCTCGACGAAACCTACTGGGCGGAAAAATCGCGCGGCGCATGGCTGCATGACGGGCGCCTTCGGGTGTCTTCGCGCCGCAGCCTGCCCGACGCGCTGATCGCAACCGGCATCCCGTTCCAGGGCCATGGCGACTTTGCCGAATGGGGCCGCATCTTCGGTGCCATCGGTCCCGAGGTCGCAGGTATCCGCCGCTTCGGCGCAGCCTCGCTCGACCTCGCCTGGCTTGCTGCCGGACGCTTCGACGGGTTCTGGGAAAGCGGTCTGAACGACTGGGATACTGCCGCTGGTTGCCTGCTGGTGCGCGAGGCGGGCGGGTTCGTGTCCGATTTCCGCGGCCGTTCGCAGCCGATCCATTCGAAGCAGGTGCTGGCAGCCAATGACGCGCTGCATTCCCGCCTGCACAAACTCTTGGCAAATGCGCTGAAGTAACGCTATCCGCGCGGCCTGCCTCGCAGGCGTGCCCCTGTGGTGGAATTGGTAGACGCGCTCGACTCAAAATCGAGTTCCTTACGGAGTGCCGGTTCGACTCCGGCCAGGGGCACCACCCTTTTCAAAAATTTGGCGATCCGGCTGTAACCTTGCCCGATCCGCTGGCGAAACAGCCCCGGACACCGCCTGCGCTTTGCGGGCGCAAGGGGATACCAGCATGATTTTCACCATTCGCCGAGCGGCCGTGATCGTGGCAGCCGCGCTGTTCACAGCCGTCCTGTCGCAGGTGTTCTACATCACGATCGTCTCGAACACAGAGGGCGAGACGCTGCGCCGCATCACGTGGATGACGGAAATGGCGCTGTTCACCATCCCCGCGACCGTGGGCATCGTGCTGGCGGCAAAGGACCGGGCCCATCCGCTGGCATGGGCGGCCATCGCGGTCGGCGGCATGGTCAACCTGATCCAGGTCGCCATGGGGCTCGCCATGTTCGGACCTGCGCGAGAGGCCGCGGATGCAGCCGTCTTCCAGACCGTACTGCAGGGTGCCTTCTTCCTCTATTTCCACGGCAAGGCGATGTTCGGCCTCGCAGCTATCGGTTTCGGCATTGCAGCCCTTCGCGGCGGCGCGATTGCCAAGGGGCTGGGTATCGCCGGCATCCTGTCGGGCGGCGCGGCCGCGATCCTGTGCCTGCTGGGCATGGCGGACGGCATGGCGTGGGTCCAGCCGGCAGGCGCAGCCGGAACGCTGGCTACGGCCATGCTTGCTCTGCTGATCGTTTTCACCGGGCGCGGTCAGGCGGAATGAAGGGATAGATCGGGAGCCAAGTTCCGGCGAAAGATTAAAAGACTTGCGCTCAGGCATCCCGGATGGGAGTCGGGGCGCACGCCATGATACCCCCACCATCACCGCATGCGATTGCAGCCATGGCCGTCACGGTGGCCATGTTCATCGGCTTTGCCCGCAACAAGCTCAGCATCGAGATCATTTCGCTGCTGACGATCGCGGTCATCGCGGTGGGCCTCTATTTCTTCCCGCTGGAAGGGAACGACCCGACCGATGGCCTGGTCCTCGCCTTCGCAGGCTTCGGCCATTACGCGCTGATCACGATCTGCGCGCTGATGATCATGGGGCGGGGACTCGTGGTGACCGGCGCACTGGAACCGGCGGCGCGGTTCCTGGAAAGCGTGTTCCGCTACAATCTCCAGCTTGGCCTGCTGCTGTCGCTGGTGATTGCATTCGTGCTGTCTATGGGCGTCAACAATACGCCCGTCCTGGTCCTGCTGATGCCGATCTTCGTCGCGCTGGCGCATCGCGGCGCGTTGCCTGCCTCCAAGACGCTGATCCCGCTCAACGCCGCATCCCTGATCGGCGGGGTGGCCACCACGATCGGCACCTCGACCAATATCCTCGTCGTTTCGATCGCAGTGGACCTTGGCATGCCGCGCATGGGCGTGTTTCACTTCACGCCGATCGTGCTGGTCGCAGGCGCCATTGCGCTGCCTTATCTCTGGCTGGTGATGCCACGCCTGCTGGGCGACAATCGGGTGGAGAAGAACCACGCGGAGCGCCGCTTCATGGCCCGCCTCCGGATCGAGGAAGATAGCCCGCTGAGGGGGCAGGACGCAGCCGACATACAGGCGAACCTGCCCGACGGGGTCGATTTCGTGGACCCGCCCTCAGGTCCGCTTGAGGCGCAGCAACGCCTGCTGCTGTCGGGCACGCATGAAGGCCTGGAATCCGCCATGCGGATGCTGGACAGCGAAGTCGCGCCTGCCTGGGTGCTCGACCGTATCCGGCGCCAGTCCACGTCGCTTTCGCAGGATATCGCTGTGGTGGAGATGGCGGTAACCGCCGACAGCCGCCTGATTACGCGCACCCTGCCAAGTTCCGGCATCGCCGATCTTTACGGCGTGGCCGTTCTGGGCATCCACCGGCCCGAAAGGCTGGTCGCCGAAAAGACCGTCTATAGCGAAGGCGGCGATTTGCGGATCGCGGAAGGCGACGTGATGCTCGTCATGGGCCTGCCGGAAGACCTGGAGGAGTTCTCCCGCACCGACAGCCTGCTGATGCTGGAAGGCATGCGGGAACTTCCCCGCCGGTCAAAAGCGGTTCTGGCGGCGGCCATCATGGGCGGTTCGGTCGGGCTGGCCTCCATGGGCCTGATCCCGATCGCGATCGCGGCGCTGGCCGGATCGATCCTGATGTTCCTGACCGGCTGCGTGAAGTTCGATCGCGTGGGCAGGGCCCTGTCCGGGCAGGTCATAGTGCTGATCGCCGCCAGCATCGCGCTGGGACGGATCATCGACGAAAGCGGCGCCGCCGAATGGCTCGGCCTCGTGCTGGCCTATGGCCTGCAATATCTGACACCGGCCCTGGTGCTTGCGGCAGTGATGCTGTTCGTGACGGTGCTGACGAATTTCGCCTCCAACGCGACGGCAGCGACCGTGGGCACGCCCATCGCCTTCAGCGTGGCAAACCAGCTGGGCATTCCGGCGGAACCGATGGTGCTGGCGGTGCTGTTCGGGTGCAACCTTTGCTATGCGACGCCCATCGCGTACCAGACCAATATGCTGATCATGTCGGAGGGTTCGTACGAGTTCAAAGACTACATCAAGACCGGCGTTCCGCTGGTCCTGCTGATGGTCACGACGCTCTCTTTCCTGCTGGTGGTCACCTACAATATCTGAGGCGATTGGCGGCTATGTAGCCGCCGCGCGCATCGCGGGGCTTTCCTACAGGCAGGCAATCTGCCACCTTCACTCCATCGGGACGCCCGGGGTGTTTTCCTTCCTTCCACGCGCGATGTGTCAACTTCGCTCAGAGGCCGGGAAAGGACGGAAATACAAGGCGTCGACGGCATAAATGGCCTTGGGGCCGAACGGCGCAAGTGTGTTCTTTGTCAACTTCGCACACGCTCGCCGGAAGAGGGGAAACGACGATGAACCGCATGACACGTTGGACGATCGGCGCCGCGGCGGCAGCGCTTCTGGCGGCAGGCCCTGCGGCCGCGCAGGACGATACGCTGCGCAGCGATCTGGCCGCCGACATGCCGGGACTGATGGAGCTTTACCGCGACCTGCACGCCAATCCCGAACTCAGTTTCGAAGAGGTGGAGACGGCAGCGAAACTTGCCGCGCGGATGCGGGCCATGGGGTTCGAAGTGACCGAAGGTGTGGGCAAGACAGGCGTGGTCGCCATGATGCGCAATGGCGATGGGCCGATGGTCATGCTTCGCGCCGACATGGACGGCCTGCCCGTCAAGGAACAGACGGGTTTGCCCTATGCATCGAAGCAGGTCGCCATTCCCGCCTCGGGCGTGGAAACGGGCGTCATGCATGCCTGCGGCCACGACACACACATGACGGGCTGGATCGGCGCGGCGCAATTGCTGGTCGATCGCAAGGACGAATGGTCGGGCACGCTGATGATGATTGCCCAGCCGGCAGAGGAGATCGGCGAGGGCGCGCCTGCCATGCTGGATGACGGTCTCTACCAGCGTTTCGGCACGCCCGATTACGCCATCGCCTTTCACGACGCGGCCCAGTTTCCGGCAGGCATGATCGGCTATTCGCCGGGCTTCGCGCTGGCCAATGTGGACAGCGTGGACATCACCGTTCCGGGGATCGGTGGACACGGCGCCTATCCGCACACGACGAAAGACCCCATCGTCCTTGCCAGTGCGATCGTCATGAAGCTGCAGACGCTGGTGAGCCGCGAAAGCTCACCGCTCGATCCTGCCGTCGTCACTGTCGGCAGCTTCCATGCAGGTGCGAAGCACAACATCATTTCCGACGAGGCGAAACTGCAACTGACCGTCCGCAGCTATTCGGACGAATCGCGCAAGGCGCTGCTGGACGGGATTGCCCGTATTGCGCGCGGCGAGGCGATGGCGGCGGGAATGCCGGAGGACAAGATGCCCACCGTCTCGGTCGCGGACCAGTACACGCCTGCCACCTTCAACGATCCGGACTTTACCGAGACAATCATGGCAGGATTCGCGGCGCGGTTCGGGGAAGACCGGGTGCAGCAGGTCCCCAGCGTCATGGGCGGGGAGGATTTCGGCCAGTTCCGCCGCTACGCACCGGAGGAAGTGCAATCGCTGATTTTCTGGGTCGGCGGCGTGCCGCAGGAAGAATTCGACGCGGCGCAGAGCGGGGAAGGGACGCTGCCCTCGCTTCATAGCCCCTTCTGGGCACCCGACGCCGAAAAGGTGATTGCCACCGCCGCGGAAGCGCTCGCCGATGCAACCCTGAGATTGATGCCCGCTGGCGGAGAATAACGCCCGGTCAGGCCATCAGTCCGGGGCGTCGTCGGAGGGTTCGGTGCGGCCGGCACGCTCCATCGACTCGCGCGAAATGCGGGCCATCGTCGCGCCGTCGATCCCGTAGCCTGGCAGGGTTTCGAGCAATTCGGCCTGTTCGTCGCGGCTGAGCGCCTCGAATTCTTCCCGGGTCATGCCGAGCAGGACCCAAGGCTCTACGCCCGGCGCATAGCGGTAGGCCGGGCGGGAGCTCGACACACCGTTACCCGCAAATCCGACCCAGCTGTCGGACCCGAACTCGCCCTCGACTTCGCGCGATTCGGAGGCGTCGACCAGCTGGCCGGTCCCGAATTGCTCCCTGCTGGCCCGCTTGAACTCGCGGCTTGCCTGGTCCGATTTCGCTTCGGCGGTAGTCACCGCCTTCTCGAGTTTCCGCTCGCTGGCAGGATCGACCATGAATGCGACGGCAGCCGTCACTGCCAGCGTGATGACCGCGAAATGCCGGTATAGTTTCGCCGGTTCCGGCTTCTTTCTGGACCGCTTGACCATGGCCTGCGCGCTAGCAGAGGTGGGTTAAGCAATTCCCTGCACCGAGGTGGCGTGCAGTTTTTTGCGCGCAAAAAATTGGGCGGCAGGCGGAATGAACCGCCTGCCGCCCGTCTCCTCCCCAGGAGATGAGGTCAGCTGTCAGCTGTAATTGCCGAGCCGGTGGTGGAGGGCGTTGATCTTGGCCAGCTCCTCCCGGTCGTCCAGCGTCCTGGCGTGGCTTTCCAGCGCGCGCCGCAGCAATTTGAAGTCGGCCGTGGAGAGCAGGGCACGTGCGCGCCCTGGCTCTTTTTGTCCGGTAGTTTCTTCGGTCATCGTGATTCTCCCGTCGCGGGGGTTATGCGGCCGCGAACTGGTTCATCGTATTGTCCTTGCCGCCTGCCTTCAATGCAGCTTCGCCGGCAAAGTATTCCTTGTGGTCGTCCCCGATGTCCGAACCGGCCATGTTCTGGTGCTTCACGCAGGCGATACCCTGCCGGATTTCCTCGCGCTGGACCTGCTTCACGTAACCCAGCATCGCTTCCTCGCCGAAATAGCGCTTCGCGAGATTGTCGGTGCTGAGCGCAGCCGTGTGATAGGTCGGCAGGGTGATGAGATGGTGGAAGATGCCTGCCTCGCGCGCTGCATCGGCCTGGAACGTCTTGATGCGCTGATCCGCTTCGGCAGCGAGATCGGTATCGTCGTAGTCGATGCTCATCAGCTTCGCACGGTCGTAGGCGGACACGTCCTTGCCCTCTTCTTCCCAGGCATCGAAGACCTGCTGGCGGAAGTTGAGCGTCCAGTTGAAGCTGGGCGAGTTGTTGTAGACCAGCTTCGCGTTCGGAATGACTTCGCGGATACGCTTCACCATGCCGCCGATCTGGCCGATATGCGGCTTCTCGGTCTCGATCCACAGGAGGTCGGCACCGGCCTGAAGGCTGGTGATGCCATCGAGGACGCAGCGATCCTCGCCCGTTCCGGGGCGGAACTGGTAGAGGTTGGACGGCAGGCGCTTGGGACGAAGCAGCTTGCCTTCGCGGCTCAGGAAAACGTCGCCGTTCTTGATGTCTTCGGGCGAGACTTCCTCGCAATCGAGGTAGCTGTTGTACTGGTCACCCAGATCGCCTTCTTCCTTGGTGTAGGCGATCTGCTTGGTCAGGCCGGCGCCGAGCGAGTCGGTGCGGGCGACGATGATGCCGTCTTCCACGCCCATTTCGAGGAAGGCGTAGCGGATGGCGCGGATCTTCTGGTGGAAGTCCTCGTGCGGGACGGTGACCTTGCCATCCTGGTGACCGCACTGCTTCTCGTCGGAAACCTGGTTCTCGATCTGCAGGGCGCAGGCGCCTGCTTCGATCATCTTCTTGGCGAGCAGGTAGGTTGCCTCGGCGTTGCCGAAGCCTGCATCGATGTCGGCAATGATCGGGACGACGTGCGTTTCGTAATTGTCGATGGCGGACTGGATCCGCTTCGCCTCGACTTCGTCACCGGCTTCGCGTGCCTTGTCCAGATCGGCGAACATCAAGCCCAGTTCACGGGCGTCGGCCTGCTTCAGGAAGGTGTACAGTTCCTCGATCAGAGCGGGGACGCTGGTCTTCTCGTGCATGGACTGGTCGGGAAGGGGGCCGAATTCGCTACGCAGCGCCGCGACCATCCAGCCGGACAGGTAGAGGTAACGCTGCTTCGTGCCGCCGAAATGCTTTTTGATCGAAATCATTTTCTGCTGCGCGATAAAACCGTGCCAGCAGCCCAGCGACTGCGTGTACTGCGCCGGGTCGGCGTCATAGGCTTCCATGTCCTGGCGCATGATCTTCGCCGTGTACTTCGCGATGTCGAGGCCGGTAGGGAAACGGTTCTGCAGACGCATGCGTGCTGCACTTTCCGCGTCGATCGCATTCCACGGCGCGCCGTTGGCGTCGATCGTCTTGGCGATTTCGTTGGTGGTATCCTGATAGGTCATGTCGGTCTCCGTTCATGGGGGAGGGATGGCGTTACCCAGTCTTCCTGCCATCGTTCGGCGCTTTGCGACATGAAAAATGACAAACTATCTTGTCTGATTGCGCAGTTTGCGCAAGAGAAGCCTGTCACCATGTAAAAAACTTTACAAATGAGCGAATCTACACTCCTTGCAGGCCCCGCCCTGCGCCGCCTCCGCAAACGAGAGGGTCTTACACAGGCCACCATGGCCTCGCGCCTCGGCATATCCGCCAGTTACCTCAACCTCATCGAGCGCAACAAGCGGCCCGTGTCGGCGCGCGTCGTCGTCCAGCTCGTCGAGCAGTTCGACCTCGACCCGAGGCGATTGAAATCGGACGAGTCCATCGGGGGCCTCGACGGACTTGCCCGCAGGCTATCGGACGAGCGTTTTGCAGATCTCGGTATCGACCGGGACGAAGCAGCCGAATTTCTTGCCGCAGCTCCGCAAGCGGCGGCGGCTTTCGCGCGGCTGTTCGACAAGGCAGGTAATGTGGACGACGCAGGCTACGATCCGCTGGTCGCTTCGCGCCGCGAGATCGAACGTTGGAAAAACCATTTTGCCGATCTCGACAATGCCGCAGAAGAACTGGCCGACGAATTGCGCCTGTCCCGGGCGGATTTGTCGGCCGCGCTTACCGAGAGGCTGCGCGAGCGTCACCAGCTGGCGATCCGCATCCTCCCTCGCGACGTCATGCCGGAGACCCTGAGGCGGCTCGATCTCCATGCCAGGCAGGTCCAGATATCGGAGATGCTCTCGCCAGCCTCGCGCAATTTCCAACTGGCGCTGCAGCTTGCGCAGCTTGAACAGGGCAGTGCGATTACACAGCTTGCGGCCGGCTCCCAGTTCGAGGACGAGGCCGCGCGCAAACTGTTCGAACGCCATTTGACCGGTTATTTCGCGGCCGCATTGCTGATGCCGTATTCCAGGTTCCTGAGGGCGTGCGAGGCAACCGGATACGATCTGCCCGTGCTGGAACGGCGGTTCAACGTCAGCCCCGAACAGCTTGCCCACCGGCTCACGACCCTGCAGCGGGTCGGGCAGAGGGGGCTACCCTTCTTCATGGCGCGCATCGACCGTGCGGGGCAATTTTCGAAGCGGTTTTCCGGCGCGAGCGGCACGCCGCTGCTGGAGAGCGAGAATTCCTGTCCGCTGTGGAATGTGCACGAGGCGTTCGAGCGGCCCGACAGGTGGGTCGCTCAGACAGTTCGGATCGACGATGCCGGAGAGAACGCGAAAGAATGGCTGACGCTTTCCCACGCCGTCGATGCAAGTGGGGGCGGGGGGAAATTCGCCATCGTCCTTGGCATCGATGCAAATCTGGCGGCACCGATCGCGCAGACGCGGCAGGGTTTGACCGGCATTGCCGCAGCGCAGCCGATCGGACTCGGCTGCGCGAGGTGCCGGAGGGAAGATTGCCGCCAACGCTCCCTTCCGCCGAAAAACGCGTCGCTTTCATTCGACCGGACCAAGCGCAGTTCGACCCCGTTCGATTTCCAGACTGCCAATTGATGGTGAGAGCAGGCGGAACTGTTCGTGTACGTCGAGAATTGTGCTTCCATCTGGAGATAACGCAATGACCGAAGAACGTATCAGTACCACCCGCGAGCCCGATGGCACCACGACTACGACACGCACCACGTCGGTCCATGACGGCGCTTCCTCCTCGGGCGGAGGAAAGATACTGCTGGCTGTGGTCCTCCTGATTGCGGTCGTCGCGGCCATTTTCCTTTTTTCCGGCATGAGCGATGCTGAAATCGCCAAGGATACCGCGATCACTGACGCCGCCGGCGAAGTAGGAAACGCTGCACAACAGGTAGGCGATGCTGCGCAGGACGCTGCCGACAGCGTCACCGGGCAGGAGTAAATGGCCTGCTAACCAACGAGGCCCGCCGATCACTGATGATCGCCCAAATCCTGTAAAATTTACCGACATTTCATTCTTCGCCCGTAGCCCGGGAGGCCGATTGAGAAGCCTCCCGGAAAACTGCGCGGACGATGATACGGTTATTCAAGCATTACATCCCGCATGCCGTGCTTTTGCTCGGCCTGGTCGATCTGCTCCTGCTGTTGCTATCGGGTGAATTGGCCTGGCATTTGCGGGCATCCCAGATCGGCACCAGCGTGGGTCCCGTTTCGGGGCGCATCGTACCGCTCGCCGGTTTCGCGGTGACGATCTGGATCGCGATGATCTCGGTCGGCGTGTACGGATCCGACGCCCTGCGTTCCATGCGTTATGCATGCGCGCGGCTGCTCGTCGCCATCAGCCTGGGCATCATCGCGCTTTCGGTCATCGATTTCATCGCGCCGGGAGCAACGTTCTGGCGCTCGACGCTGCTTTACGCGATGGGCTTTGCGATCGGCCTGCTCATCACCGGACGCCTTTTCGCCAACAGCTTCATCGGCACATCTGCCTTCAGGCGCCGTGTGCTCGTCCTCGGCGCGGGCGAGAGGGCGGAACGCCTTCGCAAGCTTGCCGACCGGCCCGAAAGCGGGTTCGCCATTGTATCCTATCTCGCCATGAACGAGGGCGCGCCCGTGGTGGAGGAAGCCATCCCCCGCGCGGCAATCCACGACATGGGAAAATTCGTCGAGAACCTCGGCGTAAGCGAGGTCGTTCTCGCATTGGAGGAACGCCGCAATTCGCTGCCCTTGAAGGACTTGCTCCGCGTCAAGACCCGGGGTGTTCACATCAACGAATTCAGCAGCTTCCTCGAGCGTGAGACCGGGCGCGTCGATCTCGATACCGTCAATCCAAGCTGGCTGATCTTCTCCGACGGATTTTCTTCTGGCCGGATGCTGTCGAGTGCCAGCAAGCGGATTTTCGACATCATCGCCAGCGGACTGCTGCTTGTCCTTACCCTGCCGGTGATCGCGCTGTTCGCATTGCTGGTGAAGCTCGACAGCAAGGGACCGGCGTTCTTCCGCCAGACGCGCGTCGGCCTTTTCGGCCAGCCATTCGATGTCATCAAGCTGCGATCGATGACCGCCGACGCGGAAAAAGACGGGCAGAAATGGGCGGAGAAAAACGACGTCCGCGTGACCCGGATAGGGAAATTCATTCGCAAGGTCCGGATCGACGAACTGCCCCAGACGTGGAGCGTCCTGAAAGGCGAGATGAGCTTCGTGGGACCTCGTCCCGAAGTTCCGAAATTCGTCGCCGACCTGGATGACAAGCTACCGTATTATGCGGAGCGCCACATGGTGAAGCCCGGGATCACGGGCTGGGCGCAGATCAATTACCCCTATGGCGCAAGCATCGAGGATGCGCGGCACAAGCTGGAATACGATCTCTACTACGCCAAGAACTATACGCCCTTCCTCGACCTGCTGATCCTGCTCCAGACACTACGCGTGGTGCTCTGGTCGGAGGGGGCGAGGTGATGACTGCGCCCGTCCTGAGTGCACCGACGCTGATGCTGGCGCTGCATTTTGCGGCCGCCGTCGCGTGCGGGCTCGGGGCTGCCTGGCTTGCACGCGGGGGAAGGGGCGGGCTGCCCGCGCGGACCGCCACGCTGGCGGCCCTGGTCGCAATGGCGGTCTGGGCAGCCTGCGTCGCGGCGTCGGGACCGTGGACGCTCTATTCCGGTCTCGCCGAAAGCGTCAGAAACATCGCCCTCATCATCCTCCTTCACCAGCATTTCGATACGGTGGGGCAAAGGCTCACCCTACGTCCAATCGTCATCGCGCTCGTCGGTGTGGAGCTGGTCCAAGCCCTCATAGGCGTTCTTGCACTTGGCTATTACGGTCCTGCTGCCGGCCTCCTGCACGCCTCTTTCATCATGCGGATGATGGTCGCGGTGGGCGCGCTGCTGCTGGTTCATAATCTCTACGCCGGGATGGGCGAAAAAGACCGGATCGGGCTGCGCTCTGTCGTTTTCGGAATGGCGGGGCTGTGGGCTTTCGACCTTAATTTCTACGTCATATCCTTCCTGGTCGGTCAGCCCGCGGTCGAGGTCGCGATCTTGCGCGGCCCGGTTGTCGCGATGGCTGCCCTGGGCCTGGTGCTCGGCTCGCGCCCGGGGGACGAGCCGATCCAGCTACGCCCGTCGCGCGTCGCGGCCTTGCAGACGATCTCGCTCGTGGTGGTAGGCGGATACCTGATGGCGATGCTGGCCCTGTCCGAGCTCCTCGCCTTGTTCGAGGGCGACGCGGCGCGGCTGACGCAAATCGGCCTCCTGGTCGGAACGATGGTGCTGGGGCTGATCTGGTTGCCAAGCAAGCGAGCACGGGCGTGGATCAAGGTCATCGCGCTCAAGCACTTTTTCCAGCACCGCTACGATTACCGGGAGGAATGGCTGCGGTTTACCCAGACCATCAGCAGCCAGGGCAGCTCCGAGAGCCCGCTGAGGGCGCGGATACTCAAGGCGGTGGTCGACATCACCTCAAGCCAATCTGCGCTGCTGTTCCTGATCGACGAGGACGGGCGGTTTGCAGAAGCGGGTCACGACGGGCAGCTCCTCGCTCCCGAAGAAGGCGTTCTCCTTCCGCCGGCGCTCGTGTCGGTGATGGAGCGCGAGGGCGATATCATCGATGTCGATGCCGTGCGTTCGGGTGTCGATCGCGCAGGTGAACTCGCCGCTGTCCCTGATTGGATACTGGATGACGAACGCTGCTGGGCAATCGTTCCGCTGGTCCATTTCGACAGGCTGGTCGGGGCGATCCTGCTTTCCCGCCCGCCGGACAAGCGGGAACTGGACTGGGAGGACTTCGATCTCCTCAAGCTCGTCGGCAGGCACGTGGCCAGCTATCTGGCGGAACAATCGGGTCACGAGGCCTTGATGCAGTCGGCCCAGTTCGACCAGTTCAACCGCCGCATCGCCTTCGTCATGCACGATATCAAGAACCTCGCCAGTCAGCTGAATCTGCTTGCCAGCAATGCGGAACGCCATGCGGAGAAACCGGAATTCCGCAAGGACATGCTCGTCACCCTCAGAACGGCATCGGGCAAGCTGCAGAACCTACTCGACAGGCTCGGGGGATACACTGCTGGCCAGGACGGCGCGGTAGAGGCCGTTCCCATCAACGGGATCCTGGCGGGGGTAGAGCAACGGTTCAAAGCCACTGGCAGGCTGAATACCGCTTGCGACAACACGGTCATCGTGCAGGCCAACCGGGAAGGCCTCCAGCAGGCGCTGATCCATCTCGTCCAGAATGCGTTCGACGCAAGCGAAGAAACGGATATCGTCCAGCTGGCCGTGTCCAGCGACGCGGTGAACGCGATTGTCGAGGTCATCGACGACGGCGAGGGGATGGAGCCGGAATTCCTTCGTGGCGGACTGTTTCGCCCATTCGTCTCCTCCAAGAATGGCGGGTTCGGCATCGGGGCATTCGAGGCCCGCGAACTGGTCAGGGCCATGGGCGGAACCCTGGACGTGACGTCGCGCAAGGGACTTGGCACCCGCTTCACCATCAAACTTCCGCTGGCCGGCCCGGCCGGGCTTCTAAGCAGGCTGGGCGAGCGGAAAGACCCTGTATTCACATCACTCAATGAGGTCGCATAATGGCGAATGCGAAAGACAAGGCTTTGCCCAAACTGCTGGTTGTCGAAGACGACGAGGGGCTGCAGGCGCAGCTCAAATGGGCCTATGAGGATTTCGATGTGACCATTGCCGGGTCGCGCGAAGCGGCCATCGCCGCCCTGCGTGCGGAAGAGCCGGCCGTCGTCACTCTCGACCTGGGCTTGCCGCCGGACCCCGATGGGGTGAGCGAAGGGCTCGCTGTTCTCGATGCGATCATGGCGATCAAGCCGGATACCAAAGTCATCGTTGCATCCGGCCACGGTGCGCGGGAGAGCGCGCTGGGCGCGATTGCGCGCGGTGCGTACGATTTCTACCAGAAGCCTGTCGACATCGATACGCTTGGCCTGATCGTACGCAGGGCGTTCAACCTGCATGCCATCGAGGCAGAGAACGCGCGGCTTGCGGACCGGGTCGGGGACGACAAGACGGTTCTGGGCACGATGATTACGGGCGCGCCTGAAATGGCGAAGGTCGCCCGGACGATCGAGCGCGTGGCCAATACCAGCGTGTCGGTCATGCTTCTGGGAGCGAGCGGTACGGGCAAGGAACTGCTCGCCCGGGGCCTGCACGAATCGAGCGACCGCAGCGACCGGCCATTCGTCGCCATCAATTGCGCGGCCATCCCCGAGAACCTGCTGGAAAGCGAACTTTTCGGGCATGAGAAGGGCGCCTTTACAGGTGCGGTGAAGACGACCGAAGGCAAGATCGAGCAGGCGCATGGGGGAACCCTGTTCCTCGACGAGGTCGGCGACATTCCCCTTCCTCTTCAGGTCAAATTGCTGCGTTTCCTTCAGGAACGGGTCATCGAGAGGATCGGCGGGCGCAAGCAGATCGATGTCGATGTCCGGATCGTATGCGCGACCCACCAGAACCTGGAACAGATGACCGCCGACGGACGGTTCCGCGAAGACCTCTTCTATCGGCTCGCGGAAATCGTCGTGAAGATTCCCTCGCTCGCCGAGCGTCCGGGAGATGCAACGCTTCTTGCGAAAGCCTTCCTCCAGCGATTTGCGGCCGAGATGAATCCGCAGGTCAAAGGATTCGCGCCCGACGCCCTGTCCGCCATCGACAGCTGGAACTGGCCGGGCAATGTCCGCGAGCTGGAGAACCGGGTCAAGCGCGCGGTCATCATGGCCGACGCACGGCTTGTCAGCGCAGCCGATCTCGACCTCGAAAGCGAAGAAGACGGCGAGGGCGAGGTCCTGAACCTGAAGGCAGCGCGCGAGCAGTCGGACCGCAAGGTCATCCGCCATGCCCTGGCGCGTACCGAAGGGAATATCTCCAGCACGGCCCGCATGCTGGGTATCAGCCGGCCCACCCTGTACGATCTCTTGAAACAGTACGACCTTCAATCCTGAGATGCGCGGCAGGCTTCTCCTCGCCCTGACGGGGGCGCTTGCCCTTGCCGGGTGCGAGGACTCTGCCGAGCAGCAACCGGCGGCAGACAAGGCAGCTATGGCGCTGGCCCGGGGCGATGGGTTTGCGGCCGAAGATGCGCTGCGTGAGCAATTGCGCTCAGGCGCGGCGCGCGAGACCGTCGCGGCTGCAATGGGCGAGGCGGAATTGCAGCAGGGGCAGTTGGCGGAGGCTCGCAAGTGGCTCGGCCCCGGACGCTTTACCGAGGACACTGCAGGCCGGGGTTTCCTGATGCTGGGCAGGCTGGAAATGCGCGCGGGCAATCTGCCTGCCGCGGGCACAGCATACGATCAGGCGCTCAGATACATTCGCGACGACGCCGAATTATGGGTCGATATTGCTCGACTGCGCTATCGAGGCGGCGAGCAGACGCAGGCTGTGGATGCGGCCTTGCGCGCGATGGAACTCGACCCCGACAACCCGTCGGCCCTGCTGCTGCGTGGGCAACTGGCCCGCGATGCGGAAGGCATGGCCGCCGCGCTCCCTTTCTTCGAGAAGGCGCTGGAACGCCAGCCGGACAATCTCGACCTGCTGGCCGAATATTCCGCCACTCTCGGCGAACTGGGGCGGGCCAGCGAAAGCCTGGCCATGGCCCGGCGGATCGTGAAGATCGACCCGGCGTATCAGCGGGCCTATTTCCTGCAGGCCGTGATTGCCGCGCGCGGGGCGAAATTCGACCTTGCCCGGAAACTGCTCACCATGAGCGGAGACCATGGTCGCGATACCCCTGCCGGCATCATGCTGGGCGGGGTCATCGACATGGAACAGGGTAATCATGCCAGCGCTGCGCAGGCATTCGACAGGTTGAACCGATTGCAGCCGGAGAACCGCCAGGTACGCGAATTGCTGGCGCGCTCGCTGTCGCTGGGCGGCAATCACCGTGAGCTCGTCTACCGCTTCGACCGGGAGGCGCGACTGCGCAGCGCCTCGCCATATATGCGTATCATGGTGGCCAGGGCGCATGAGGCGCTGGGCAATCGCGATCTGGCCGCGGCTCTCCTGGACCGCGCGGCCGATCCGCAGGACGATGACCTGGTCGCCATGCAACCGGCCGTGGCGCTGTCGGTGACCGCCACACGGGGTGTTGGCGATGCGCAGGACGCGCTGTCGCTTGTCAGGGGGCGTATCGTTACCGGCGATCGTAGCGGTGCGCTGGCGGCTGCGAGGGCATTCCAGAGACGCTATCCCGGTTCCGCCGACGCCTTTGCATTGCTGGGCGATGCGTATCTGTCCAATCGGCAGGTCGGTCCGGCATTGCAGGCTTACGAGAAGGCCGCCGGGGTCCGCCGCACATGGCCGCTTGCCCGCCGAATGATCGCTGCCCTTCGTGCGTCGGGTCGCAGGGACGCTGCCATTGCGCTGGGCGAGTCCCATCTCGCTGGCAATCCTTCAAACGGCGAACTGGCATCGATGCTGGCGCGGTTCGCTTATGACGCGGGCGATATGGGCCGCGCCTCGAGATTGCTCGATCAGGCCATGAGCCATGGTTACGACCGCGATGCGGATGTTCTTTCGCTGAGGGCGATGATTGCAAAGCGTGAAGGCCTCGACACGCTCGCTCTCCAGTTGGCGCATCGTGCCGTTTCCATTCAACCGCAGGGGAGAGCCGCGTTGCAGGCGCTTTCCATGGTTGAGCAGGGGGACACAGCCCGCAGCGCTGTCGCCAAGGCGCGCATGCTGGACGAGAACTGACCGGCCCGATCGCTTCAGTCGGCGGACATCGTCTCCGCGCCGGGATTGCGGCGATTGTACCGGACCGACCACCATAAAGAGATGCCGATCAGGACCGCACCGATCAGACCGGTGATGGTTTCGGGAATGTGCCAGCGCGCCGATAGCAGCATGATGAAACCGAGCGCGATGATCGCCCAGAACGCGCCATGCTCGAGATAACGATACTGGGCGAGCGTCCCTTGCCGGACAAGATGGATGGTCATCGAGCGGACGAACATGGCGCCTACGGACAGGCCCAGCGCAATCACGATCATGTTGTTCGACAGGGCAAAGGCACCGATGACCCCGTCGAAGCTGAAGCTGGCATCGAGCACCTCAAGATACAGGAAACCGCCCATGCCGCTGCGAACGACCGCGCCGGCCGCTTTCTTGCGCGCCTCGGCCTGTTCGATCAGTGCGCCGACGGCGTGCACCGCGATAAAGGTGATCAGGCCAAGGACGGCTGCGGCAAGGAAGGTCAGCGCTTCTGCCGGGTGTAGCAGGGTAGAAACGCCGTAACAGATGAGCAGGACGAGGCCGATTTCGATGGCTGGAACACTGGAAATCCGCATGATCTTGCGCTCGATCACGGCAATCCAGTGCACGTCCTTGTCGGAATCGAAGAAGAAGGTCAGCCCGACCATGGCGAGGAAGGCGCCGCCGAAACCGGCGATGCCGATATGCGCGCTGGATACGATCTCTTCATACCGGACTGGATCGTTCAGGGAGAGTCGCACTGCCTCGACCGGGCCAAGACCGGCCGCAATCGCAACGATGGCGATGGGAAAGACGATCCGCATCCCGAAGACGGCGATCAGAATCCCCCAGGTCAGGAACCGCCTCTGCCATACCGGGTCCATCTCGCGCAGGACCGTGGCATTGACCACGGCATTGTCGAAGCTGAGCGAGACTTCGAGGATCGATAACACGATGACGATCCACAGGATGGACAGCATCCCGCCGACCGTGCCGGTGCTGGCCCATCCATACCATGCGCCCAGCGCCAGGCAGACAGCCGTGAAGGCGAGCGAAAACGTATAGAACCGAAGCAGGGTCTGCATGGGATGGGTGCTTATTTCTTTGGCTGGTAGGTCTGTTCGTCGCCCGGGAAGCTGCGGTCGCGCACTTCCGCGGCGTATTGGGCAGCCGTATCGGATATTACGCCGGCGATGTCTCCGTATTTCTTCACGAACCGGGGCACGCGCTCGAACATTCCCAGCATGTCTTCGGTCACCAGCACCTGCCCGTCGCATTGCGCGGACGCCCCGATTCCGATGGTGGGGGCGGATACGGCCTTGGTCACCTCGATGGCGATGGGTTCGACCACGCCTTCTATCACGATGGCGAAGGCACCTGCTTCGTCCAGGGCCTTGGCATCGCCGACGATCTTGTCGGCTTCCGTATCGCTGCGACCGCGCGCCATGTAACCGCCAAGAACGTTGACCGCCTGCGGCGTCAGGCCGACATGGCCCATCACCGGAATGCCGCGCGAATTGAGGAACTGCACGGTTTCCGCCATCGCTTCACCGCCTTCCAGCTTCACTGCGGCGGCGCCGCTGGCCTTGAGCAGCATCGCCGCATTCTCGAACGCCTGCTCGGGCGATTGTTCGTATGACCCGAAAGGCATGTCGACGACGACGACCGCGTGATAACTTCCGCGGACGACCGCGGCGGCGTGGTTCGCCATCATGTCCAGCGTGACGGGAATGGTGGAGGGCAGGCCGTAAATGACCTGGCCCAGCGAATCCCCGACCAGCAGAAGATCGCAATGCGCGTCCAGAAGCTGGGCCTGCCGCGCGGTATAGGCGGTCAGCATGACGAGCGGTTCTTCCGTCACCCCGTCCGTCTTGCGCGCCCTGATCCGCGGAACGGTCAGGCGCTTCATCGGGGCAGGGGTCGGATTGGCCCGACTGGTCGAGGTGTCGATCTGGAACGTTGTGGACATGGGCAAGCGGTTAGCGATGCGGGAGGCGATTGGCAAAGGTCGATAAGGCGCGGCGTACCACTTGGCGCGGGCGCGGAATTCTTGCATGACCGATCGCCAAACAAGAACATGCAGGGCCGGGCGGTCCTGCCTTGGGAGAATATACAGATGGCCGTAGCACCCGGAACCACCAGCAAGGAGGGCTGGTCGTCCCGATCCGCATTTATCCTCGCCGCCATCGGCGCGGCTGTCGGACTGGGGAATATCTGGCGCTTTCCGACGCTGGCGGGGGAGAACGGGGGCGGTGCCTTCGTCCTGTTCTATATCGGCTGCGTGTTCCTGCTCGGCCTGCCTCTGGTCCTGTCGGAGATTTTCATCGGCCGTGCTGGCCAGACTGACGCCGTCGGGTCCATTCGCAAGGTTGCGCGCGAATCGCGTTCTTCGGAAAAATGGTCGATCTTCGGCGGTATCGGGGCCTTGGCTGCATTCCTGATCGTCTCGTTCTACTCGGTGGTGGCCGGCTGGGTGCTTTACTACGTGGGCGTGATGGGGGCCGACCTGCTGCAGGCGATTGTCGCCGGAGACCCTTTTCGCGGCGCGCTGATGGGAGAATCGCAGGAAGCGATCCAGGGCCGCATGGGCGATCTGTTCGCCAACCCGATGCTGCTCCTGGGGATGCACCTTGTCTTCATGGGCGCGACGCTGTTCATCGTGGCGCGCGGCGTCAGCGGCGGGATCGAGAAGGCGGCGACCATTCTGATGCCGGCGTTCTTCGTGCTCCTGATCGGCATTACCATCTACGGCGCAGTCGTAGGCGATATCGGCGAGGCGGCAGCCTTCCTCTTCACGCCCGACTGGTCGCTTCTGACCCCGCAGGCGATGAACGAAGCGCTCGGGCAGGCGCTGTTTTCCCTGTCGCTCGGTGTTGCAGGGCTGATTACCTATGGTTCGTATATCCGCGAAAATTCCGGTCTCGGCAGCACGGCATTGACCATCGCGGTGGCCGATACCAGCGTCGCGCTGCTGTCCGGCCTGATGATCTTCCCCATCGTCCTTGCTGTGGGCCTCGATCCCGCAGCCGGCCCTACGCTGGTGTTCCAGTCGCTGCCCTTCGCGTTCCAGACGATGCCGGGCGGGGCGCTGATCGGCTTCCTGTTCTTCGTGCTGATCCTGGTGGCCGCGGTGACCAGTTCCATCTCCTTGCTGGAAGTGCCGACCGCCTGGGGCATCGGGGAACTGGGCTGGAAGCGGACGACGTCTTCGCTGATCTTCGGCGGCGGGGCCTTCCTGATCGGCATCGCCTGCCTGCTGGGCTACAATGTATGGGCGGATGTACGCCCGCTCAGCTTCTGGTCGATCTTCGCCGAAACCGATATCCTCGATACGATCGACGGGTTCACGGGCAAGGTGATGCTGCCGGTGGGTGCGCTGCTGACGGCATTGTTCATCGGATGGAAGGCCGACAAGAACCTGCTGAAAGTGACTACGGGCCTGTCGTCGGGATCGTTTGCGATCTTCCGGTTCCTGATCGCGTGGCTTTGCCCGCTCGCGGTTGCGATTATCCTGGTGACGGGCTTGTTCCCGGGCGTCCTCGGGTAAGGCTGCTTCCGGAGGCCGGTCATCGGTCTTGCAACGAAAAAGGGCCGCTCCCTGCCGGGGCGGCCCTTTCTTTTTCGTTCGATCGGATCAGAGCGTCGTTTCGGTGTGTTCTTCGCGTGCTTCGCCGCGAACGTCCTTGCCCATGAGCATCTTCGCCGTGGTCAGTACACCGAGGTCGCTGTTCCAGATTTCGGCCTGGCCCAGTTCCATGCGCATCATCAGCAGGTTGGGATCGTCCTTGCCGCCGGGGAACCACGCCTCGACAATGTTATTCCACTGCTTTTCGAGGCGCTCGCGGCTCGTTTCCTCGACCAGCGTCCCTTCGAAGCGGGCAAACATGTCATGACCCTTGCCGGCGAAAGTCGCAATGGCGGGGCCCATATTGGCGAGGTGATGATCCTTGGTGGTGAAGAACCAGATCTCGCTGTCGGCATCCTTGTCGAGCTGCGCGGTCATGACGACGGCCTTTTGCGGATCGCTCTTGCGCTCGAGGAAAACGAAGGGGGAATCGGCCAGTGCCTTCCAGAAATCGTGCTTCAGGTCTTCGCTCTTGTTTTCATCGTAATGCATTATCGTCTCCTTTTGAGAGACCAACGGAGCGGGGGTAAACTTGGTTCCATGCGGGGCGGTAGCGTTGCAATGCGGTCAGGCGTGGAACATAATAAGAACACAAGAGTCGATTCGTCATGCCATTGCCTTCTCTCGACAGCCTGCCGGAAGCGGCAAGGCTCAGCAGTGCGGAGCTTTCCGCGCTGACCGCTTCGCGCGCCTCGCACTGGCGCCCGGGGCTTGGAGCCGCGCAGGGTACGGCGCATCACAGCGAAGTCTTCGCCAGCGGGCGCGACGGGGCGGGTGCAGGTCTCGCACTGGCACTGGCGCTCGACACGCTGCGCACACGTGCTGCCGAACGCGAAGCCGATCCTGCACGCGAGGCGGAGGACCGCCGGGCGATCCTGTGGGTGCAGGACAAGTCCGCAATTCGCCTGACCGGACGCCCCTATCGGCCGGGATTGCCGGAAGAGCTTCAGGGACGGGTGATCCACGTACGCGCCGAAACCGCGCAGGATGCCTTGTTCGCGCTGGAAGAAGGGGTGCGATGCCGCGATCTGGCCTGTGTGATCGGCGAACTGGGCGGCAATCCGCGTGCGCTCGATTTTACCGCGTCGCGCCGCCTCAGCCTGGCGGCAGAGCGGCATGGCGTACCGTTGTGGCTCGTCAGGATCGATGCTGAGCGCGACCTGTCCTCGGCCCGACTCCGGTGGGAAGCCCGCTCCGCTCCGTCGCCCGCCCCGCAATGGAACCGGCAGGCTCCCGGTGCCCCGGCATGGGCGGCCGAACTGTTCCGCGCGCGCAGCCATGCACCCGGTGAATGGACGCTTCGGGAACATGGCGGCGTGCTGGTTGCAGGTCCGAAGTACAAGGATGGCGCGACCGTGGGGATGAAGCTGGCGGCCAATATCAATACCGGTCCGATCGACGGCCCCGGCAACCTGGTCGCGCTCTGAGGTGGACAATGCAGCCGCCTTCCGCCCCCTCGACCCCTCCGCGCCGCATCCTGTCGATCTGGTGTGCCCGCCTCGCGCTCGATCGCTGGCGCACGGCGCTGCAATGCGAACCCGGAGAAGGCGCGGATAGCGAACCGGTCGCGCTGATTACCGAAACGGCGCACGGCCCGCGGATCGATGCTGCCAACGCGGCAGGCGTCGCAGGTGGTGCGCGGGGCGGCATGATGCTGGCCGACGCCCGCACGCTCTGTCCGCAATTGCGCGCCGTTCCCGGCGATCCGGCAGGCGACCGCGAATTGCTGGAAAACCTGGCGGCATGGTCCCGCCGCTGGGGACCATGGTCGGCGCTGGACCCTCCCGACAGCCTCTTGGTCGACGTGACCGCTGTCGCGCACCTGTTCGGCGGCGAGGAAAAGCTGCTTGCCGATGCCCGCGACTGCTTCGTGCGGCGCGGGCTCGCCGTACGGCTCGCCATCGCTCCCACGGCAGGGGCGGCATGGGCACTCTCGCATTACGGTCGGGCAAGGGCAGGCGAGGCGGGCTGCATCCTTGCACCGGGCGAAGACATCGCCATGCGGCTGTCCGACCTGCCCGTCGCCGCGCTGAGGCTGGATGACGACGTGCTGACCGTGCTGCGCCGTCTTGGCCTCAAGACGCTGGGCCAGATGACCGGGGTGGAGGATGGCGGAAACGGACGCGATGCCATCCAGCGCCGCTTCCGCAACAGGCGCAGCCCGGCCGCCAATCCGCTGATCCGGATGGACCAGCTGACAGGCCGCGTGCCCGAACCGCTCTTGCCGGTGGTTCCGCAGGACATGCCGCTGGCACAGCGCCGGCTTGCAGAGCCGATCCGCCACCGGGAGGCGCTGGATCACGTGCTGGACGACCTGGCCGCAGACATGGTCCGGGTGCTGGAAGGGCGGGGCGAGGGCGCTCGCCGCCTGGAACTGGGCCTGTGGCGGGTCGATGGCGAGGTAACGGTGCGCCGGCTCGAATTCGCGGCCGCCACGCGCGATGCCGCGCATATGTGCCGCCTGTTTGCGGAAAAGCTGGACGATATCGATGCAGGTTTCGGGATCGAGACCATGCGCCTGCGTGCCAGCTGGTCGGAACCGCTGGACGCCGCACAGGCGGACATGGAAGAAGCCGCGCAGGATCACGGCACATCGCTGGCCGCCTGCATCGACCGCTTGGCCACACGGCTTGGGCCGCGGGCGGTTTCGCGGCCCGTGCTCCATGCCAGCCACCTGCCCGAACGGGCACAGCGCTGGAAGCCGGCGCTGGAAGCGGAGCCGGTGCATCAGCAGGAACTGCGTTTTCACGCTCGCCCTCTGAAACTGCTGGACCGGGCAGAGCCGATCGCGGTGTTGTATGCCACGCCCGACGGTTATCCCCGCCGCTTCCAGTGGCGCGGGAATGTCCACGAAGTCGTGCGGGTAGAGGGGCCGGAGCGTATTGCGCCCGAATGGTGGCGCGAGAAATCGACCGTGCGCCTGCGCGATTATTACCGGATCGAGGACAATTCCGGTCGCCGTTACTGGATATACCGCCATGGCCTGATCGGCGACGGTCGTGGCGGGTTGCCGGATTGGTACCTGCAGGGACTCTGCGCCTGACCGGTTTCCATCCGCGCACGAAGAAAGGGCGCGCCTTCCGAAAGAAAAGCGCGCCCCATGTCTTGACCCAGTCTCCGGGCGCGTAGGCCGTTAGCCGCCGCTATAGGGGATGGTCGACTTGTGCACGGTCATCCGCAGGTCGCCTTCCGCATCGCGGATGTAGCCGATGGTGTATTCCACCTTCACCTCGTCGCCGCCGTCAGCGGGCGTGAAGTAGTAATTGCCCATCGCCACGGCCATGTGACAGATGTTGTTGGTGATCCCGGCATTCTGCCAGCGAACATCCGTCCATGGCGTGATGGCAAAACCCTTGTCCTCCGGATAGGACGGGTTTCCGCCCACGAAATAGGACAGCGCCCCGTCGAAAGAAGGCCGGAACTGTTCGATCGACGCCAGCGTCGGCTTGAACAGGACGAGGCTTTGATCATACGCGTAGAATTCGCTGATATGGTCGGCTGCGGCCTTTTCGTAGTCGCCGCCAGCGGAATAGACCTTGCCGATATTGACGATACCTTCGCCCCACGCCTTCTGCGCGGCGACCACTTCCTGTTCAGTGATGCACTGCAGCTGCGCCTCGGTCGGCTGCAGATTTTGTCCCGTGCCAACCGGCTGACCGCCGGTCTGGGCCATGACTGCCACGGGCGAGACGGCCATGGCCGTACCGATAAGAGTAGTGAGAATTTTCAACGTTCAATCTCCAAGACCTGCCGCACGCGCCAGCGACGCGGGCGGCGATTAACCTTGGGGCCGAATGTCAGTGATTGCCGGCCCCGTTCGTTACGTCCGACATCACGAGCATTGCTGCTCGCCAGAGGGGCCCGGTCCGTGGTTTGATTACGCACAGGCAAGGGGCGGGTTCCCGAAAAACCGGAAACCCGCCCCTGGTAGAGTCCGCTATCCGGTCAGTTGGCGGTGAAGAAGTCGACCAGGTCGTCGCTCAGTCGCTGTGTCTGCGTAGCGAACACGGCGTGGGGCTGGCCGTCATATTCGATCAGCGTCGCACCCTCGACCTTTTCTGCCACCTGGCGGCCGGTGGCATCGATCGGCACCGTCTGGTCCTTCGTGCCATGGATCACCAGCGTCGGCACGGTGAAGCTGGCGAGGTCGGGGCGGAAGTCGGTCGTGGCGAATGCTGCGGCCGACTGCATCGTTGCCCACTTGGCGCTCATCATCGTGGTCATCCAGGCCCAGTGCTTCTCTTGGTCGCTCACCTTGTTCGACAGGATGCCATCGCCGTAGAAGTCTTGGAAGAAGCCCGTGAAGAAATTGCGATAATCGGTCTTCATCCCCTCGGTCATCTCGTCGAAGGTCGATTGCGGCACACCGTCGGGATTGCCATCCGTCTTCAGCATGTACGGCACGACCGAACTGACGAGGGCGACTGCGCTCACTCCCTTGCCGTCGTGGCGGCTCAGATAGCGGGCGATCTCGCCGCCACCCATGGAGAAGCCGGCCAGGCCGATATTGTCCCCAAGGCCGAGGTGAGCAATAAGATCGGCCAGGTCGTCGCTGAACGTATCGTAATCATAACCGGTCTTCGCGTGGTCGCTGCGACCGAAGCCGCGGCGGTCATATGCGATGGCCCGCATGCCGTTGTCGGCCATTGCCATCATGACCGGGTCCCAGCTGTCGCTCGACAGCGGCCAGCCATGGATCAGGATGACCGGACGGCCTTCGCCCAGTTCCTTGTACCGGATATTCGTGCCGTCGCGCGTGGTGAAATACGTCATGGTGTCTCCTCGGAAATAGTCTCGTTGCAGAAAGAAGGCGGCAAGGGGGGAGGTTGTTCCCGAAAGTTTCCAAGGGGATATCTTTTATCAAAAGGAAAGGGGTGGAAGGATGGCCTGCCAGAACATATATGGAACACATGGCTGTTCTGCCCATCCTCGACCGACTCGAAATCCTGGCCGACGCGGCGAAGTACGATGCGTCATGCGCGTCGTCCGGCACGGCGAAGAAGAACAGCATCGGGGGCAAGGGTATCGGCTCTACGGAAGGTATGGGCATCTGCCATGCCTATGCGCCCGACGGGCGGTGTATCAGCCTCCTCAAGGTGCTACTGACCAATCACTGCATCTTCGATTGCCATTACTGCATCAATCGCAAGAGCTCGAACGTGCGCCGCGCGCGTTTCACACCGCAGGAGGTCGCCGACCTCACACTGAGTTTCTACCGCCGCAACTATATCGAAGGGCTGTTCCTTTCCTCCGGCATCGTGAAAAGTTCGAACCACACGATGGAGCAATTGGTGGAAACCGCGCGTATCCTGCGGGAAGAATACGATTTTCGCGGTTACATTCACCTCAAGACCATCCCCGAGGCGGATCCGGAACTGGTCCACCAGGCGGGTCTTTATGCCGACCGCGTTTCCATCAATGTCGAATTGCCCACCGATAGCGGACTGACCCGGCTCGCACCGGACAAGGACGCGCGCCAGATCGAGGGAGCGATGGGCGGCATGAAGTCGTCGATCGTCGAGGCGAAGGATGCGAGGAAACGCTTCAAGCATGCGCCGCGCTTTGCGCCTGCCGGCCAGTCGACCCAGATGATCGTCGGCGCGGATACGGCAAGCGATGCGGATATCGTGGGCAAGGCCAGCCGACTGTACGACAATTTCCGCCTGCGCCGGGTGTATTACAGCGCCTTCAGCCCGATCCCCGATGCCAGCGCCGTCCTGCCGCTCAAGCGTCCGCCGCTGATCCGCGAGCACCGGCTCTACCAGTCCGACTGGCTGATGCGGTTCTACCAGTACAAGCCGGGCGAGATCATGCAGGCGACGGAAGCCGACGGGAACCTGCCGCTCGATATCGATCCCAAGCTGGCCTGGGCGCTGAAATTTCGTGATTGGTTTCCGGTCGATGTGAACCGCGCGACGAAAGAGCAATTGCTGCGCGTGCCGGGGCTGGGTGTGAAGGGCGTGCACCGCATACTGGCGGCACGACGTCATCGTACCCTGCGGCTCGACGATGTGGCGAAGCTGTGCGTCTCGCTCGGCAAGGTGCGGCCGTTCATCGTGACCTGCGATTGGCGCCCGACCACTCTGACGGACCGCGCGGACCTGCGCCGCCTCTTGGCCCCGCGTGAGGAGCAGCTGGAGCTGTTCGCGGCATGACGGCGCTCCAGCACGTGAAGCTCGGCACCTATTACGTGGTGCATCTTCCCCGGCCCGACGACTTCGATTTCTGGCGGGAAAAGGCGCGGGCCCTTGTCCAGTGCGATGTGCCGCCCGACCGGGTGGCATGGGTCGAGCCTGGCGGTTCGGGCGATCTCTTCGCGCATGGCGATACCAGGCTGCCGACACCGCCTGCCGATGCGCCGCAGGTACGGGCGAGCAAGCGTTTCCAGCAATTGGCGAAGAACGCGTCGCTTCATTCCGATCCCGACCGGTTCGCGCTGCTCTACCGTTTGCTGTGGCGTCTCCAGACCAATCCGCGGATCATGGAGGACAAGGCCGACAGCGATGTTCGCAAGCTGGAAGAACTGGACAAGAACGTCCGGCGCGACAGTCACAAGATGCATGCCTTCGTCCGGTTCCGGCAGGTCGAGGATGAGGAC
The DNA here is from genome assembly GCF_042851395.1 of Altererythrobacter sp. MTPC7. Classification (NCBI taxonomy): domain Bacteria; kingdom Pseudomonadati; phylum Pseudomonadota; class Alphaproteobacteria; order Sphingomonadales; family Erythrobacteraceae; genus Altererythrobacter; species Altererythrobacter sp. MTPC7. The sequence continues at coordinate 286,148 of NZ_BTGS01000001.1, forward strand.
GGCGCCGAACACTATGTCGCCTGGTTCGAGCCCGATCATCACATCGTGCGCGCCAATGCCGGCTTCTTCCGCCGCCGCTTTGCCAACATGAAATGGTCGATCCTGACGCCCAGGGGCACGCTGCACTGGGATGGCAATACGATGCGGGAAGGCCCTCCCGCCCGGCGCGAGGATGCGCCCAGCGGCGATCCGGTCGAGGAACTGTGGCGCAAGTATTATGCGTCGATCTTCAATCCGGCGCGTTTGAAGGTTGGGGCGATGCTGTCCGAAATGCCGATGAAATACTGGAAGAACCTGCCCGAGGCTTCGCTCATTCCCGAGCTGATTGCCGGGGCGCAGACACGCGAGGCGCAGATGGTCGATGCAGGGGCGTCGAAATTCACAGGGGAGTTCGAGGAGAAGCCGGATACGCTCGAGGCGATCGACAAGGCCATCCATGCCTGCCGCAAATGCCCCATAGGCACGCTCGAAAACACCGCCGTCATGGGGGAAGGACCGCAAGACGCCGCTCTCATGATCGTGGGGGAGCAACCGGGCGATCAAGAGGACATGGCCGGGCGGCCCTTTGTCGGCCCCGCAGGACAATTGCTGGACCAGCATCTGGAGAAGGCGGGTATCCGGCGCAGTGCGGCCTATGTCACCAACGCGGTGAAGCACTTCAAATATGTCCAGCGCGGGAAGCGGCGGATCCACCAGAGCCCGGGGGCGAAGGAGATCGACACCTGTCGCTGGTGGAACGAGGCAGAGCGCGCGATCGTGCAACCAAAACTGGTGCTGGCGATGGGCGCAAGTGCAGCGCGCGGGATGCTCGGCAAGACGGTCAGCATTTCCAGGGCGCGGGGCGAACCCATTGCAATGGAAGACGGCAGCGAATTGTGGATCACGGCGCATCCGTCCTACCTGCTCCGTCTCGACGGGGCAGCGCGCGAGGAACAGGCGCGCCTGTTCGATGCCGACCTTGCCGCCGTGAAGGAACGGTTGGACGAACTTGCGGGCTGATCGAATGCCATGCCCGACCAGCCTCTCACCCCCGACAAACGCACTCTGGAGATCGATCCGGACCTGATCGACGCGCCACCGCGCGCATCCTTTGTCGAGCTGGGGCTTGTTTCCTGCTTCAGTTTCCTGCGCGGGGCATCGGACGCCGTCGATCTGGCCATGCGCGCACGGTCGGCGGGATATGATGCGATAGGGATTGCCGACGTCAATTCCATGGCCGGCGTCGTTCGCCTCCATACAGAAGCGAAAACGCTGAAGCTGCAACCGGTTATCGGATGCAGGATCGAAACGGTCGAAGGTCTCGGTTTCCTGGCCTACCCGACCGATCGCGCAGCCTATGGACGGCTGTGCCAGTTGATCAGCGCCGGCCGCATGCGCACGCTCGATGGCGGGTGGCAGGAAAAGGGCGAATGCGCGATCAGCCTGTCGATGCTGGCCCGGCATGCCCAGGGCGTGCAACTCATCCTCCTGCCGCCGCGCAATCTCGATGCCGAACTGGCCATCGAAGTGCCGAGCAACGTGGTCGATTTTCCGCAGCCATCAGGTGAAAGTCCCGCGCCGGACACAGCCTCCGCCCGGCGAGAGGGGCGTGTTCTTTCCGGTCCATTGCCGGACCTTCTTCCGCATTTGGCCAGCCTGTTGCCGACGCTGCGACATCTTGCCGCCAGCCACCTTCACCTTGGTGACGATGTCGCGCGGATCGACCGGCTCGATGCTTTGGCGAAGGCTCATGGGCTCGGCCTGCTGGCGACCAACGACGTTCATTACGCAACCGCGGACAGGCGCCCGTTGCAGGATGTCATGACCGCGATCCGCCACAAGACGACCGTGGCGCAGGCAGGGCACCGTTTGCACGGAAACGGGGAGCGGTATCTCAAATTGCCGCAAGTGATGGAGAAGCTGTTCGAACGCTGGCCCCATGCCATCAGGGCGGCGCGCGATGTGGCGGATGCCTGCAGCTTCAGCCTCGACGAACTGCGATACGAATATCCGGAGGAAATCTATCCCGGCGGGATGGAGCCCCAGGATTATCTCGAACAGGCTACGTGGGACGGTGCAAAATGGCGCTATCCCAATGGTTTGCCGGAAACTGTTCGTGAAACCCTGCACAAGGAACTGGCGCTGATCGGCAAGATGGATCTTGCCCGCTACTTCCTGACGATCAAAGACATCGTCGATTTCGCGCGCGAGAAGGTCGATCCGCCGATCCTGTGCCAGGGGCGGGGCAGCGCGGCGAATTCGGCCGTCTGTTTCTGTCTCGGCATTACGTCCGTCGATCCGGCGCATCACCAGCTCCTCTTCGACCGCTTCATCTCCGAAGACCGGAACGAGCCGCCCGATATCGATGTCGATTTCGAACACGAACGGCGCGAGGAGGTTATCCAGTATCTCTATCGCAAATATGGACGACACCGTGCCGGACTGGCGGCGACGGTGATCCATTATCGTCCGCGCATGGCCATCCGCGAGGTGGGCAAGGCGATGGGGCTGTCGGAAGATGTCACCGGGGCACTGGCCAAGACGGTCTGGGGCGGATGGGGCAAGGAAATCGGCGAGGGCCATGTCTCGGAAACCGGCATGGACGCGGAAGATCCGCACCTGAAGCGGGTTCTCGCGCTAACTCGCCAAATGATTGGAATGCCGCGACATCTTTCCCAGCACGTCGGTGGTTTCATCCTGACCGAGGGGGCGCTGACCAAGACCGTCCCGGTCGGCAATGGCACCATGCCGGACCGCAGTTTCATCGAATGGGACAAAGACGATATCGAGGCGCTAGGCATATTGAAGGTCGACGTGCTCGCGCTGGGCATGCTGACCTGCATCAGGAAATGCCTCGATCTGCTTGAAAACCATCACGAAAGACCGCTGGAACTGGCGAGTGTCCCGCGGGAGGATCCGGAAACCTACACCATGCTGCGCAAGGGCGATTCCCTCGGCGTGTTCCAGGTGGAGAGCCGGGCACAGATGAACATGCTGCCCCGGTTGAGGCCGCGCGAATTCTACGACCTCGTCATCCAGGTGGCGATCGTGCGGCCGGGACCGATCCAGGGCGACATGGTGCATCCCTATCTCAAGCGGCGGCGGGGCGCGGAGCAGGTACAGATCCCGGCACCTTCGCCAGACCACGGCCCGCCGGACGAGCTTTCGAGCATTCTCGAACGTACGCTGGGCGTTCCCATTTTCCAGGAACAGGCGATGAAGATCGCTCTCGACGCGGCGCAATTTTCCTCGAAGGAAGCAAACCGGCTGCGCAAGGCCATGGCGACGTTCCGTAGCCGCGGGATGGTCGACGAATTGCAGGACATGATGGTCGAGAGGATGGTCCTGCGCGGCTACGACCGGGAGTTCGCGCAGCGCTGCTTCAACCAGATCAGGGGGTTCGGCGAATACGGCTTTCCGGAAAGCCATGCGGCCAGCTTTGCGCATCTGGTCTATGTCTCGAGCTGGCTGAAATGCCATTTCCCGGCGGCCTTTGCCTGCGCGCTGCTGAATTCGCAGCCGATGGGGTTCTACGCCCCGGCCCAGATCGTGCGCGACGCGGCGGAACACGGGGTCGAGATATTGCCGGCGGATGTGAACCGCAGCCAGTGGGACTGCACGCTGGAAACCGTCGCAAGAGCCGGAAGCGGACATGACGACCCACAAGAGCGCGATACCGGCCGCCTCGACACCCATCTCGGCCTGAGGCTAGGTCTCCGGCAGATCGATGGTCTGCCCGAACACATTGCCGCCGGACTGGTGGCAGAACGCGTGGAAAACGGCGCCTATGTCGATGTTCGCAGCCTGCGGGACCGGACGGGGACCGGGCCCGGCCATATCGAACGGCTCGCCAGTGCCGATGCCTTCGGCTCTCTCGGACTGCCGCGCAGGCAGGCTCTGTGGGATGCGCGCAGCCTGGTTGCAGGGCCGGACCTGCCCCTGTTCCGGGCGGCAGAGGAGCGCGACGAGGGGGCGGAGAAGCGTATCACCCGCTTGCCGCAAATGCCTCTGAGCGAGGAGGTGGTGGCGGATTACCAGACCACGCGGCTCAGCCTGAAGGCGCACCCGATGGCGTTCCTGCGCGCGGGCCTCGCAGAACGCGGTTTCGTGCGCGCATGCGACCTGCGCGACCGGAAGTTTCGCTCCATGGTGCAGGTCGCGGGCGTGGTCCTGATCCGTCAGCGACCGGGCAGCGCAAAGGGTGTGTGCTTCATTACGCTGGAAGACGAAACCGGCGTCATCAACCTGGTGGTCTGGCCCGATCTCAAGGAGAAACAGCGCAAGGTCGTGATGGGCGCCCGCCTGATGGAAGTGCGGGGCCGGGTAGAGTATGACGACGAGGTGATCCATGTCATCGCCCACCACATGACCGATGCGACGCAAAGCCTTTACCAGCTGTCCGACGACATGCTGAACGCTCCGGTCGCCAGGGCGGATCACGTCAATTCGCCGCTTCCCGCGAAGTTCGGTCCCCGCGACAACCTGCCTGAAGGCAAGGACGATCCCCATGCCGGACCCGATGCAGAAAGGCCGCTGCCGGTAGAACCGTGGGAACCACCACCTGCAGGCAATCGTGAATGCGGTGATCATGGAGGCCATCCGCGAAACGTGCGGATCATTCCCAAGTCGAGGGATTTTCATTGAGCAGATTACAGGGGCCTTGGGGCATTTCCCGCAGGATCGGCGACTTCGCACTCGACCGGCGGTTCCTGTCGCTCCTGCTCGTGCTTGCTGTCGGCCTCGGGGCCAAGGCTTGGTTGCAGGACAATCCGCAGCACGATCCGTGGGCCCCGCTGGACCTTCGCGACCCGCCGGGCTGGGCGACCGACACCAAGCTTGCGGCGCTGACAGATGACCCCGCGCAGTGCCGGGCAGTGCTCGAGCGTAGCGAGGTCACCTTTACCGCGCTCGAACCGGTGGGCGAGGGAGCTTGCCGAAGGGAGGACCGGACCCTGCTGGGCGAATATCCCTACGCCTCGCCGACGCCGCCGACGACGTGCCCCGTGGCAATCGCCATGCAATTATGGCTGGAGCGCGGAGTGCAGCCCGCAGCTCGCGCGGCGTTCGGTCAGGACGTGGCCCGTATCGAGCACTTCGGGGCTTATAGCTGTCGCCGTCTTTATGGACGGGACGAGGGACCATGGAGCGAGCATGCAACCGGGAATGCGGTCGATATTGCCGGGTTCGTCCTCGAGGACGGGACCCGGGTCTCCGTGCTGCAGGATTGGGACGGAGAAGGCGAGCGCGCCGCTTTCCTGCGCGAAGTCCGCGATGCCGCGTGCACGGGTTTCAGCACCGTGCTTTCACCCGACTATAATGCCGCCCACCGCGACCACTTTCATTTCGACCGCGCGCCGCGGAGGATTGGCGGGGTCTGCCGCTAGCGTGCCTGGAAAGCGTAGCCTGCCGAGCGAACGGTTCGCACCGGGTCGTTCAGACCATCCATTTCGATAGCCTTTCTCAACCGGCGGATATGAACGTCGACCGTGCGCAGTTCGATATCGCTGCCAGTCCCCCAGACACCGTCCAGCAGCTGACCCCGGCTGAATACGCGGTCCGGGCTTTCCATGAAGAATTTGAGCAGGCGGTACTCGGTCGGCCCGAGCTGCAATTCCTTGCCCGCACGCTCGACCTTGTGTGCGACAGGGTCCAGCCTGATGTCACCGACCTCGATCGCTTCGCCGGCGAGGGCCGGGCGGATGCGCCGCATCACGGCCGAGACGCGCGCCAAGAGCTCTCTCGGCGAAAACGGCTTTGTCAGGTAATCGTCCGCCCCGGTATCGAGACCCCGAATGCGGTCGTCCTCAGCCTCGCGCGCGGTGAGCATGATGATGGGCACATGCGCCGTCGATTTCTCGCGGCGCAGGCGGCGGCAGACCTCGATGCCACTCGTCCCTTCGATCATCCAGTCGAGTATGACGAGGTCCGGAACGTCTTCCTCGGCCAGCAACAGCGCCTCGTCGCCGTCGGCGGTCGTACGCACCCGGTAGCCTTCGCGAGTGAAGCGGAATTCCAGCAATTCCGACAGGGCCGGATCATCTTCGACGAGGAGGAGGCTGGCACTTGTCACGAGCGGGGGTTCCTGGGCTGATCGATCAAGGACGGGGATCGGTGATTTTAGTCGTCGTCCGGCGGGTAATTCCCGGTTGCCGCGAAATGGACCATCTCGGCGACATTGGTGGCGTGATCGCCGATCCTCTCGATATTCTTGGCCACGAACAGCAATTGCGCAGCGGTCGAGATCGTCTTCGGGTTCTCTACCATGTGGCTGACAAGATTGCGGAATATGCTGTCGTAGAATGCGTCGACCTTCTGGTCGGCAGCGATCACTTCCAGCGCGAGGTCGGGGTCGCGCGCGGCATAGGCCGTCAGGACATCGTGGACCATTTCGGCAGCCAGTTCGGCCATCGCGGGCAACAATGTCAGCGGTTCGAACTTGCCGCGTTCCTCGATCTTGTCGATCCGCTTGGCAATGTTCTTCGCATAGTCGCCGATGCGCTCGACCACGCCGGCAATCTTGAGCGCGGCGATAACCTCGCGAAGGTCGTCCGCCAGCGGTGCGCGCAAGGCGATGATGCGGACCGCGAGCTTGTCCACCTCCGTTTCAAGGGCATCGAGCTTCTTGTCCCGCGCGACCACGCCGTCGCCCAGTTCCTTGTCGCCGCGCACCATGGCGTCGATCGATTCGTGAACGGCCACTTCGGCCAGACCGCCCATTTCGGCGATCAGCCCGCGCAGGCGCGTGATGTCCTCGTCGAATGCCTTGACTGTGTGATCCATCATCAGCCGTACCGTCCCGTAATGTAATCCTTGGTCCGTTCCTCAATCGGATTGGTGAAGATCGCTTCGGTCGGACCGTATTCGACCATCTTCCCGAGGTGGAAGAAGGCGGTGCGCTGCGACACACGGGCCGCCTGCTGCATGGAATGCGTGACGATGACGATGGCATAGCGCCCGGTCAGTTCGTCGATCAGTTCCTCGATCTTTGCTGTCGCGATGGGGTCGAGCGCCGAGCAGGGCTCGTCCATGAGGATGACTTCGGGATCGACGGCGATGGCACGCGCGATGCACAGACGCTGCTGTTGCCCGCCGGACAGCGCCGTACCGGATTCGTCCAAGCGGTCCTTCACCTCGTTCCAGAGCCCTGCGCGGGAGAGCGATTTCTCGACGATGGCGTCCAGTTCGTCCTTGCTCTCGGCAAGGCCGTGGATCTTCGGGCCGTAGGCGATGTTGTCGTAGATCGACTTCGGGAACGGGTTGGGTTTCTGGAAAACCATGCCGACCCGCGCGCGCAGTTGGACGACATCCATCGAAGACCGGTAGATGTCTTCGCCCTCCAGTTCGATCACGCCATCGACCCGCGCGCTGGGGATGGTGTCGTTCATGCGGTTGAGCGAACGCAGGAAGGTCGACTTCCCGCAGCCCGACGGGCCAATAAATGCGGTCACATATTGCGAAGGGATGTCGATCGTGACGCCGTCGATGGCCTGTTTGTCGCCGTAATAGACGTCGACGTCCCGGGCCCGCATCTTGGGATCGCTGGTTTCGGTATTTTCGTGTCTGACGGTCACCAGGTTTTCTCGAACTTGTTGCGCAGATAGATGGCGAGGCCATTCATCAGTAGCAGGAATATGAGCAGGACTATGATAGCAGCGCTGGTCCGTTCCACGAAACCGCGATCGATTTCGTCGGACCAGAGGAAGATCTGAACGGGAAGCACGGTCGCCGGCGTGGTGAACCCGTCCGGCGGGCTGGCGACGAAGGCGCGCATGCCGATCATCAGCAGCGGCGCGGTTTCGCCGAGCGCGCGGGCCATGCCGATGATGGTGCCGGTCAGGATGCCGGGAAGGGCAAGCGGCAGGACGTGATGGAAGACGACCTGCACCGGCGATGCGCCCACTGCCAGAGCACCGTCGCGGATGGATGGCGGCACGGCCTTGATCGCGTTGCGCCCGGTAATGACGATCACCGGCATTGTCATGAGCGCGAGCGTCATGCCGCCGATCAGCGGAGCCGACCGCATATTGGGAAATATGGTCAGGAAGACCGCGAGGCCGAGAAGACCGAAGATGATCGACGGCACCGCTGCGAGGTTGTTGATCGAGACCTCGATGATATCGGTCCAGCGGTTCTTGGGCGCATATTCCTCGAGATAAAGTGCGGCCAGGACCCCGATCGGGAAGGCCAGGGCGAGAGTGACGATCATGGTCAGGATCGACCCCTTGAGTGCCGCCCAGATGCCCACAAGTTGCGGATCGGTTGCGTCCGAACGGCTGAGGAAGCCGAGGTCCATCCGCTTGTCCAGCGATCCTTCCGCCTCCAGCCTGCTGGCAAGCGCCTGCAATTCCGGCGAGCCTTCTCCTTCGAGACCCTGCGCCAGACCGGCCGTCGCGGGGACCCACAGATCCTGCTCGCCCTTCGCAAGGTCGGGGTCGTCGACGATCCGCGTCGCGAGTTCGCGCCAGGCCTCTCCGCTGATTTCGGCAGCACCGTCTTCGCCCAGCGCCTGCTCGCCGAAATATTCGATGATCTGTGGCAGGCCTTGCGTTTCGAGGGATTGAATACCGCCCTGTTCCAGGGTTGCAGGATCGACCGATAAGCCGGCCTCTGCAAAGTCGACAGGGATGCGAAGTTCCGCACGCTGGAACCCGCCAATGCCGTTATACAGCATCGTGAAGAGCAGCACGCACAGGACGGCGACCGAGAAAAGGACGGCGCCCAAACCGATCAGGCGGAAGCGTTTTTCGGCTGCATAACGCTTTTTCAGGCGCGCATCGAAAGCCGCTTGCCGATCGCTCGCAGGGTGGGACGTGGAAGGAATGGCTGCGTCACTCATACGCTTCACGGAACCGTTTGACGACGCGCAGGGCGATGAAATTCAGCCCCAGCGTGACGAGGAAAAGGACGAACCCCAGAGCAAAGGCACTGAGAGTGGCGGGATGGTCGAAGCTTCCTTCGCCCGTCAGCATGGCGACGATCTGGACGGTCACCGTAGTCATCGCCTCGAGCGGATTGCCGGACAGGTTGGCTGCGGTGGACGCCGCCATGACGACGATCATCGTCTCGCCGATAGCGCGGCTGATGGCGAGCATGATGCCGGCGACGATGCCGGGGAGCGCTGCAGGAATGAGGACCTTCTTGATGGTTTCGGACTGGGTCGCGCCCATCGCCAGGCTGCCGTCGCGCATCGCGCTTGGAACGGCGGCAATGCTGTCGTCAGCCATGGAGGATACGAAGGGGATGATCATCACCCCCATGACGAGGCCCGCGGCCAGCGCGCTTTCGCTGGAGGCGTTCTCGATCCCCGCAGACTGCGCCAGATCGCGGATGAACGGGGCCACCGTCAACGCAGCGAAGTAGCCGTACACCACCGTCGGAACGCCGGCGAGAACTTCGAGCGCCGGCTTGAGCCACGCACGCAGCCGCGGATCGGCATATTGTGTCAGGTAGATTGCGCTCATCAGCCCGAGGGGGATGGCAACGATCATTGCGATGATCGCACCGATGAAGATCGTGCCCCAGAAAAGCGGAATCGCGCCGTACCGGTCGCCCTGGTCGGCATCCGGGCTCGACATCGGGTCGGGGTTCCAGCTGGTTCCGAACAGGAAGTCGATCGGGCTGACGAATCCGAAAAAGCGTATCGTCTCGAACACCAGGCTGGCGAGGATGCCGAACGTCGTCAGGATCGCGACGAGCGAGGCGATCAAGAGAACGGCCATGACGGCTCGTTCCACCCGCGTGCGTGCCGTGAAGTTCGGATTGATCCGCGTATAAGACCATAGCGCCGTTATCACGGCGATGCAGAGGGACAGGACCAGCCCTATGATGGTATATCGCTGGATGGCGCTGCGGAACGGTTCGACCAGCGCCTGTGCGCGGCTATCGAATACCGCGGCCTGGGCTCCCGTTGCGACCGCTCGGGCTTCTGCCATCAGCGTGTCGCGCACGAACCCGAATTCCGGCAGGACCGCCGCCGCGTCGCTCGCCAGTACGGACTGGGTAACCAGCATCGGCATCAGGGTGATCCACAATGCGGCAAAGGCAAGCAGGGGAACGCCAACCCAGAGGGCCACGTACCAGCCGTGGTAATTGGGCCGCGCCACCGGGCGGTGGGTCGCGCTCACGCTCTGGAAAGCGGAGGCCTTCGCACGGCCTGCGAGCCAGCCGACCAGGCCGAGGCCCAGCGCGACGAAGAGGAGTAATGCAGGCGACATCAGAGCAATGAGACCCCGTTATATCCGTTCGGAATTTCGCGCCCATAGGCAGGTGCGCGCGGGCATACAATGGCAAGACCCGGAAGTGCGGCGCGTTTCCACGCCTCTTTGGGAACATTGTATTTCATGTCTGTGACAGGCTTGGCGGCTGTGTGTTTTCGGCGACAGCTTTCCGATCATCGAGCATAGGGATACGGGCAATAACGTCGGTTCCCTTGCCTAGGGTGCTTTCTATCTCGAGCCGGCCGCGATGCCGCTCCACGATATGTTTGACGATGGCTAGGCCGAGCCCGGTTCCGCCAGAGGCGCGGCTCCGGCCGGGATCCGTGCGATAGAAACGGCGGGTGAGATGCGGGAGGTGTTCCGGTGCAATCCCCTCGCCAGTATCGCTGACAATAAGGCGCGCATTGCCGTGCGGACCCTTGTCCAGCTTCACCGTGACCGGACCATCCTTCGCACCGTATTTCAGCGCGTTGTCGACCATGTTGCGCACCAGCTGCTCGAGCTGCTGCGTATCTCCGGCGACCTTCAGGCCTTTGTCGATCTCGAAGACCAAGCGTGCCTTGCGATCAACGCCTGCTGCATCACCTGCGGCCCGTTCAACGAGGGCGGAGTAATCCACGGGCCGCGCAGGCTGCTCGTGTTTCTCCGCCTCGATGCGGGACAGGGACATGAGGTCGTTGACCAGATTCTGGAGGCGACGGGCCTCGCGCTGGATGGTGTCAAGGAACTTGGTCGCCGTGGGCATGTCCAGTTCGCCGGGCGCTTCCCGCAAAGTCTCGACATATCCTATGATCGAGGCGAGCGGGGTGCGCAGTTCATGGCTGGCATTGGCCACGAAATCGGTATGCGCGCGTCCTATGTCGGCTTCGCTGGTGCGGTTAAGCAATTCGATCACCGCGTAATCGCTGTCGATCACGTGCCGGCTGATTCGCCAGATATCCCGCCTGCGCTGAAGTCCCGTGACGATCGCCTCGCCATGTGTGGGCGAATCCATCAACGCGATGGCTTGCGGATGCCGCAGCGCGACCCGCGGGTCCTGGCCGAGGATATGATCGCCCAGAACGTGCCGCGCTGCCCGGTTCGCCACACCGATGCGCGATCCCTTGGTCAGGAGCAGCGGCGTGCCGGAATGCTCGATCATCGCCGACATGCTTTCGGCAATAGCCGTCGCCGAAGCGTTCTCCGATGCGCCCTCCATCGCCAGCTGGTTTTCCGGGGGACGGGTAAGGAACCAGACGGTTCCCGCCCATATCAGGAAGAGAAGCACGGCGAGGGGCATCGGCAAGCCGGCGAACCCCATGGCGGCGGACGTCACTGCGGCGAGGACCATTGCTGGCCAGAAAAAGATTTCCGAGGCAGGCACGATGAAGGCGTTAGCTATCGAGGGGCGACTGCGCCAGCGCTACCATGTCAATTGCACACAAATGACGGATGGGTGAAGGTCGCATCAACGACCGGAGTACGCATCACCAAAGAGGGGGAAATGCGCCTCCGGGTGGTGACCCCTACGGGAATCGAACCCGTGTTTCAGCCGTGAAAGGGCCGCGTCCTAACCGCTAGACGAAGGGGCCATTGCCGGGTTGGCCCCGGAGGCGAGAGGCGCACTTAGGGGCGGTCCGGGAGTCGGTCAACCCTCATTTCGCGAAGAATGGTCCGATAAGCGAATATCTGTCGAAAATTCTGTCTCAATCGGCCCAGGCTGCATCTTCGAGGTGCAGTTCCGCGCGCGGTGTCGGCCCCCAGTCATCGATTTTCGCCCGGCCTGCGAGCCAAAGCCGGCGACCTTTCGCACCGTGAAGCAATGCCTGTCCCCATTCGGTCTCGGCCGATCTGAAGGCGATAGCTTTGAGGGACCCGCCGTCACCGCTGCCGGCAATCAGCCGCAGATGATCGGCGCCGACGACATCGGCCTTGACGAGGTGGACCGGCCCGACGGCGACGCGGGGGCCCGGCCAGCCAACGCCGTATGGCCCGGCTCCGTCCAGTGTCTCGACCAGTTCGGGGGTCAGGCCGCGCGGAGCCAGTGATAGGTCCAGCATCATTTCCCGCTCCGCGTTCGCGCGCGAGACGTCGCGTGCCAGCCGCGCATCCAGCCAGTCAGAGAATTCCTCGAGCCGGGAAGCGGAAACCGTCATGCCCGCCGCCATGGCGTGGCCGCCGCCTGCCTCCAGCAAGCCCTGTTCACGCGCGGCGATAATTGCCGCTCCCAGGTCGACGCCCGGAATGGAGCGGCCCGATCCCTTGCCGGTTTCGCCGTCCAGCGCGATGACGAGCGACGGCTTGCCGGTCTTTTCCTTGATCCGGCCGGCGACGATACCGATGACACCCGGATGCCAGCCGGTACCGAAGACGACCTGGACTGCGCGGTTGTATTGGCTTGCGACTTGCTGCTCTGCCGCTTCCTGCACCTCCGCCTCGATCGCTCGGCGATCTTCGTTGAGGGCCGATAATTGCTCGGCAATCTGCCGCGCCTCGTCCGGATTTTCCGTGGTCAGCAGCCGGACACCGAGGGTCGATTCACCGACGCGTCCCCCCGCATTGATTCGCGGCCCCAGCGCAAAACCGAGATCGCTGCATTGCGGGGCGCGTTTCAGCCTGCTGGCATCGATCAGCGCTGACATGCCAATATTGTCGCGCTTCGCCATGACCTTGAGGCCCTGGGCGACGAAGGCGCGGTTCAGCCCGTGCAACGCCGCGACATCCGCCACCGTGCCGAGCGCAACAAGATCGAGCAGGGCACGCAGGTCCGGTTCCTTCCGGCTTTCGAAATATCCGCGTTCGCGCAGGGTCCTGACCACGGCAATGGCGAGGAGAAAAGCGACGCCGACTGCGGCAAGATGACCGTGCGAGGCAGCAAGGTCGTTTTCGTCGAGGCGGTTCGGATTGACCAGAGCGACGGCCTTGGGAAGTTCGGCAGCGCATTTGTGATGATCGACCACGATCACGTCGATCCCTGCGTCCCGCGCCTGCTGCAGCGCGTCGAACGCCATTGCTCCGCAATCGACGGTCACGATCAGGCTGGAGCCACTCTCGCCGAGCTTGACCAGGGCCTCTCCGCTCGGCCCGTACCCTTCGAGCAGGCGGTCGGGGATGTAATACTGCGCCTCTGCATCCAGCATCCGCATCAGCCGGATCAGGAGGGCCGCGCTGGTGGCACCATCGACATCGTAGTCGCCATAGATGGTAACCGTCTCGCCGGAGATGATCGCCTGCGCGACGCGTTCCACTGCCGTGTCCATGTCCCGGAATTGGGAGGGGTCGGGCAGGAAGCCGCGCAGGGTAGGCTGGCGATGCCGCTCTATATCCGAGCGGTCGACCCCGCGGGCCAGCAGAAGCTGGGTCGTGATGTCGTCCTGCAGGGTGCCTGGCGCGCCGCCGCCCATCATGTCCATATTGCCGCCCCGCCAGCGCCACCGCCGCCCCGCCAGGGACCGCTCGACACCGCAGACAGCCGAAATTGCACTTGAAGCCATGCTGTTCTCTTAACCTAAATAGGCGGTACGCGAAATGCGGGGGCGATTGACTTTAGACAGTCTGGCGCGGCACTCCTCGCGGGGATGGAAACGAGCACGACCTTGCTGATTGCCTGGCACAGCCGGACAGGGACTGCCCGTGCGATGGCAACCGCGGCGGCAGAGGGTGCGGGAGACATGGCGATCCTCATGCCCGCTCCCGAAATCGAGTCGGAGCATTTCATGGCGAGCGGGGCCTACCTGTTCGTCTGCCCGGAAAACCTTGCGACGATGTCGGGCATGATGAAGGAGATGTTCGACCGATGCTACTACCCCGTCCTGGGGCGGATCGAAGGCCGACCGTTTGCAACCGCCATTGCCGCCGGTTCGGATGGTGAGGGGGCCCAGCGGCAGATCGACCGGATTGCGAAGGGGTGGCGGTTGAAGCGCGTGGCGGAGCCCATGATCGTGAATACATCTGCACAGACACCTGACGAGATTCTGGCCGAGAAAACCGTGGCCTGCGAAGAATTGCGCAAATGCCGCGAACTTGGCGAGGCACTCGCCGAAGGATTGCGGCAGGGGATCTTCTGAAAAATGCGTCCGAACCGGATACAGTTTCGCGCCGAGGACTCGACCAATTCCTTGAGACAAGGCAATGATTTGTCGTTTGTTCACGGAGACTTCGAAATCGCACATGGTGGAGGCGCCGCGGATCGCGGCACGGCCAATCCTGCTCTGAACCTGCTGTTTCCGGTTGGCCTGGGCCCGGGCCGGTCGGCAATTTTGCGCGCCATAGAGGCAGCCGAGGATCTGGGATTGGCGATCGACGGGGGTGAGGGCGGTACGCTTGAACTCGTCTCGCGAGGCCTTTCTTTCGAAGTCACCGGCAGTACGCGCAGCGCCGATGAGAGTTGGCAGGACCGGTCGACCGGCAGTTTTGCGCCGGGCGGGATGGGCAAGCGTTACGAGACGATCGGCCTTGTCGCCGGACCGCATCTGGAAACCGGGGCGCGAACGCCTGCCGTATTGAAGGGGCAGTGCAGGGCTGCCATCGCTCTTGGCCGCCAGTTCCCGGTTCTGGAGGGATTTAGTTGGTCGACAGCCAGAAACACGGTCGTCCCCGCGCATTTCGCAGACCTATTCGAACGATGGGACGCCGGCGAGGCTTTGCCGGTAGAATTGTTCGTGACGTTCCGCAAGGATCTCGACGAAGGGCTCTCCAGCGTCGGCCTCTCCCTTTTTACCGATCAGGAATTGCGGATCGAGCCGGACGCAGCCGAGGCGATCCCCGATGCAGGACGCCTCGCCATGCGGATCGCGGGGCAGCTCATCGCCATGGGTCCGCTGTCAGATCCGCAGGATTTCTCGACACCCGACGGGCGCAATCTGCGACTGGAGGCGTCGCCAAACGGGCGTTTCGTCCGCGCATTCCTGCGATAAACGGGTGCCTGCTCAGCTCCCTGCAGCCTGGCCGAGCGCCTCTCGGGCGGCGTTGTATTCGGCTTCCAGCCGGTCGACCATGTCGGCAACCGTGCCGACATTCTTCACCGCGCCGACGCCCTGGCCTGACCCCCAGATGTCTTTCCAGGCCTTGGCCTTCGTGTTGCCGCCGCTGCCGAAATTCATCTTGCTCGGATCGCTCGTCGGGAGGTTGTCGGGATCGAGCCCCGCCGCTTCGATGCTTGAGCGCAGGTAATTGCCGTGCACGCCGGTAAACAGGTTGGTGTAGACGATACCTTCGCTGCTGCCGTCGACGATGCCCTGCTTGTAGCCGTGGTCGGCATTGGCTTCCTCGGTCGCGATGAAGGCGCTGCCGATATAGGCGAAGTCCGCCGAAAGCGCCTGCGCCGCGAGGATGGACCGGCCATGCGCGATGGAGCCGGAAAGGGCGATCAGCCCGTCGAACCATTCGCGGATCTCCTGCATCAGAGCGAAGGGCGACAACGCGCCCGCATGGCCGCCTGCCCCCGCTGCCACGGGGATGAGGCCGGTCGCCCCTTTCTCGATCGCCTTGTGCGCAAAGCGGTTGTTGATCACGTCGTGCATGGTGATCCCGCCCCAGTTCTTCACCGCCTGGAATATCTCCTCACGCGCACCGAGCGAGGTGATGACCATCGGGACCTGCCATTTCTCGCACGTCCTCATGTCGGCTTCGACGCGGTCGTTGGACTTGTGGACGATCTGGTTAACGGCGAACGG
This sequence comes from Altererythrobacter sp. MTPC7, assembly GCF_042851395.1. Taxonomy (NCBI): domain Bacteria; kingdom Pseudomonadati; phylum Pseudomonadota; class Alphaproteobacteria; order Sphingomonadales; family Erythrobacteraceae; genus Altererythrobacter; species Altererythrobacter sp. MTPC7. The sequence continues at coordinate 301,998 of NZ_BTGS01000001.1, forward strand.
CGCGGCGGGCCTGTCCGGGTTTTCGCGGTTGTGCTTCGCCAGTTCTTCCGTGATCTGGTGCAGCCACTCGTCCAGCAGCGATTGCGGGCGGGCGTTCAGCGCAGGAAAGCTGCCGACAATGCCCGCCTTGCACTGCGCGATGACCAGTTCCGGTCCCGACACGATGAACAGGGGCGACCCGATGACGGGCAGGCGCATGCGGTCGAAAGGTGCGGGCAGGGACATCGTATACTCTCCGGATCACTGTCGTCTGGATCAAGCGCATATTGCGCGGTTTCGCGCGAGTCGAGGGGGGCTTTTGTCCCACTGGCCGGTGGCTGGCTGCCGGGGCAGCAAGCCGTAGCGTCACCGGCGATCAGCGCATGCCTACTGCACCGGCAGGACGTGCTCCATGTCGTAGAACCGCGCAGCCGTGCCACTGAACAGCGCTGCCTTTTCTTCGTCGCTCTCACCCGAGGCCAGCCGTTTGAAGGCGTTCCACAGCACCGGGTAGGTCGCGCCCCAGCAATCGACCGGGTAATTGCTTTCGAACATGGCGCGCTGCGGCCCGAAGGCCTCGATGCAGGTCTCGATATAGGGGCGCCACATCGCGGCCAGCGTTTCGCTGTCCACGCCCGCGCCCGGCCCTTCGTCCGGCTGGCCGCAGAACGCCATTGCCAGCCCGCCAAGCTTGACGTGGACATTCCCGCACCCGGCCAGCTCGCGGATGGCGCTGCGCCACGTATCGAACCGGTCCCCTAGCTTTCCCTTGTACGACGCTATGCCCAGCGGCGTGCCGCAATGGTCGAGGCAGATGGGCTGATCGGGAAAGGCGCGGGCGAGATCGATGACATCGCCCAGTTGCGGCTCGAGAACCCAGGCATCGAAGGTCAGGCCCATCTTGCCGAGATGCGCGAACCCTTCCCGGAAACTGGCGCTGCGATAGAGGCCTTCCGGCGCGTGGAAGGGAGGGCCGAGGACTTCGGGATCGGCATCCCAGGCGCCCTGGTGGCGGATGCCCTTGAACCGGCCGTTGCCGGCTGCGACCAGAGCCTCCAGAACCGGTGCGGCCCGGTCGCCCAGCATCATGTTGGCATGGCCGACAATGCCTGCACAGGCGCGGTAATCGCCGTAGAGACCGCTCGCCGCCTGCGCCGCGACGCCGTTCACATATTCGACCTCGCCCACGACCTTCATGTCCTCGTCCCGGTCGAGGTCATAGAAGGCGCCGCATTCCATGAAGACCGTGGCGATGACGTTGTGGCCGGTGTCGGTGTCGGCCTTCAGCGCGTCGAAATTGTAATACGGTTTCTGCGCGATGGCAGCGATGAAGGGGTGCTGAGGATCGGGGAAGGCCGGTACCATCGGGCGCAGGTCCCACAGATGGTGGTGCGGATCGATAATCGGCAGGTCCGGGTCGAGTATCGTTTCTGTCATGGCCTCTCTCATTTCCCGCTTTCGGTATGGCGGTATGCCCGGGGCCTTGTCAAAGGATCCGGGTGACAGGAGTGGCACGTGTCATCCCTCTCCTTTTCGCCCGATTGCCGAGCATCCCCAATGGCTTGCGGCCCTTTTTCAAGTCCAGGCCGAAAAGGGGCGCGGCGCACGATTATTTCCTACAGGCGTATCGGGACAAAGACGCCCGAAGCAGTGTTAGCGCGGATGCCGCGTGTAGGAAAATGCAATTGCGCTAACCCTAGATCGCCGAATTGGCGGCGCTCAGCACGGCGCGAACGCTGGCGGTGGCGACGTCTTCGTCAATGCCCACGCCCCAGATCGTCCGGCCATCGGGCGTCCGGCATTCGAGATAGGCTGCCGCACGGGCATCGCGGCCGGAACCGAGCGCGTGCTCCGTATAGTCGACAATCTCCAGTTCCAGTCCGAAGCTTTCTTCCAGCGTGGTCAGGACGCTGGAGATGAGGCCGTTCCCACGGCCGCTGACGGTCTGTTCCTGTCCTTCGACCGCGATCGTGCCCGCAAACAGGCGCGTCCCGTCCGCTGCGCGGTTTTCCTCGTAATCGACGAGCTGGAAATGCTTGGGATGGGTCTGCACGTGATAGGCCGCGCGGAAGGTCTGCCAGATGTCGTCCGCATTGAGTTCGCGGCCGAGCCTGTCGGCCATGTCCTGCACGAACGGGCTGAAATGCGCCTGCATCTTCTTGGGCAGTTTCAGGCCCTGGTCCTGTTCCAGAACCCAAGCAAAGCCGCCCTTGCCGGATTGCGAATTGACGCGGATGACGGCTTCGTAATTGCGGCCCAGGTCGGCCGGATCGATGGGGAGGTACGGGACGCGCCAACGCTGGTCGTTCTGCGTTTCGTGGGCCGCGAATCCTTTCTTGATCGCGTCTTGGTGGCTGCCGGAAAAGGCGGTGTAGACCAGTTCGCCGCCATAGGGGTGACGTTCGTGGACGGGCAGCTGGTTGCAGTATTCCACCGTCTCGATCACGCGGTCGATGTCCGAGAAATCGAGCTGCGGATCGACGCCCTGCGTGTACATGTTCAGCGCCATCGTCACGAGGCAGCAATTGCCCGTCCGCTCTCCATTCCCGAACAGGCAGCCTTCCACCCGGTCCGCGCCCGCCATCAGGCCAAGCTCTGCCGCGGCCACGCCGGTTCCGCGGTCGTTATGGGTGTGGAGCGAGATGACCACGCTTTCGCGATTGGGAATGTTCCTTGCGAAATACTCGATCTGGTCGGCGTAGATATTGGGTGTCGCCGCCTCGACCGTGGCGGGCAGGTTGAAGATGATGGGATGATCCGGCGTCGGCGCGAGCACGTCCATCACCGACGAACACACCTCGAGGCTGAAGTCGATTTCCGCGGTCGAGAACGTCTCCGGGCTGTACTGGAAATGCCAGTCGGTGTCGGGACGCTTGCCTGCCTCGTCGCGCATCACCTTGGCCCCGGCGATAGCGATCTCGCGCACCTGGTCCCGCGTCATGCCGAAGACGATTTCGCGCCATGCGGGGCTGACGGCATTGTACAGATGGACGATGGCCGCGTTCGCGCCGGTCAGGCTTTCGAAACTGGTGCGGATCAGCTCCTCACGGCTTTGCGTCAGCACCTGGACCAGCACATCGTCCGGTATGCGGCCGGATTTGACGAGGCCGGAGATGAAGTCGAACTCGGTCGCGCCTGCACTGGGGAAGCCGACCTCGATTTCCTTTACCCCGATTTCCACCAGTAGGTCGAAAAAACGGTTCTTCTTCACCGCATCCATGGGATCGATGATCGACTGGTTGCCGTCGCGCAGGTCGGTGCTCAGCCAGCGGGGCGGGGCGTCGATGGTCTGCGAAGGCCATTGGCGTTCGGGCAGATCGACTTGCGGGAAGGGACTGTATTTCGTGGAAGGCTGCTTGAGCATCGGCATGGCAGGTCCTGCGTATTCGACTGGTGCGCTGTGAGGAAGGCGGTGCGTTCGTCCCTTGAGCGAGCGACGCAGCGCCCGTCAGGCACGCGTCAGTTCACGCCCAAGGGCGCGTAAGTCGTAGCAGGAGCGATGCGTTTCCGATCATGGCAGTACTTGTCGCCCGAAACGAAAGCGGGCGCAAGACACAACTGCCTTGCGCCCGCCGAAGCTCGGGTTTGCAGGCGAGCGGGGTCAGTCCTGCTTCTCGAAGGCGGCGGAGATCGTCAGCTCCACATCGTCCGACACCATCGGGACGGCATAGGCGATGCCGTATTCGGAGCGTGTAATGGTCGCGTGGCCGGTGAATCCGATGGTCTCCGCTTCGCTCATCGGATTGGTCCCGGCGCCGGTGAATTCGACCAGCATGGCCAGCGGGCGGGTCACGCCGTTCATGGTCAGGTCGCCGCTGGCGAGCGCGCTGGTATTGGTGACGCGGCGCACATCGGTCGCGACGAAGCGGGCCATTCCGGCATCGGGACCGAAGAAATCGGGCTCCGCACCGTCTTCGCCCGGACGCAGCATGTGATCGCGCAGACCCTCGCTGACGACGGCGAGCGAATTGATCGGGACACTGACGTCGAGCTGCGTCGCGGCGATATCGGCGGGATCGATAGTCAGCGTGCCTTCGGCATCACCGAACAGGCCGACATAGGGGTTGAAGCCGAAATGGCTGACTTCCCATTCGACCAGCGTGTGCGCGGGGTCCGTCGCATAGGTCCCGGCGGTCACACGGCTGAGATCCACCTGTCCCGGCATCTCGGCAGGCGCGTCCTGCGCATTCAGGGAAACCCCTGCGCCAAGGGCGAGGGCGGACGTTGCAGCAAGGGCGGTAAGCAATTTTTTCATGGGAACCTCCGGTTTTTGGCGGAACAACGCGCCCGCCTTACCGGAGGTTCCATGAAGGCCGGTCAGTTCTTCGACTTGTCGACCAGCTTGTTGTCGCCGATCCACGGCATCATGGCGCGAAGGCGCGTGCCCACTTCCTCGATCGGATGCGCGTCCTGACGCTTGCGGCTCGCCTTCATTTCCGGGTTGCCGACCATGTTGTCCATCATGAAGCGCTGGACGAAACGACCGGCCTGGATGTCTTCCAGCACGCGCTTCATCTCGGCCTTGGTTTCGTCGGTGATGACACGCGGGCCGGTGTGGTAGTCGCCGTATTCCGCCGTGTTGCTGATCGAATAGCGCATGTTGGCGATGCCGCCTTCATACAGCAGGTCGACGATCAGCTTGGTCTCGTGGAGACACTCGAAATAGGCCATTTCTTCCGGATAACCGGCCTCTACCAGCGTTTCGAAGCCGGCCAGGATCAGGTGGCTGATGCCGCCGCACAGGACCGCCTGTTCGCCGAACAGGTCGGTCTCGCATTCGTCCTTGAAGGTGGTTTCGATGATGGCCGAACGACCGGCGCCCATTGCGCCCGCATAAGCGAGGGCGAGTGATTGCGCGAAGCCGTTGCCGCCGCTGCCCGAGCCTTCCTGGTGGACGGCGACAAGCGCCGGGACGCCGCGGCCCTGTTCGTATTCGTTGCGAACCGTGTGACCCGGACCCTTGGGCGCGATCATGATGACGTCGAGGTCTTCGCGCGGCTCGATCAGGCCGAAATGGACGTTCAGGCCGTGGGCGAAGGCGAGGGCGGCGCCCTGCTTCATGTTGTCGCGCAAATCCTTGTTCCAGATCTCTGCCTGGTATTCGTCGGGCGCGAGGACCATGACGATGTCGGCCCATTTCGCCGCCTCGGCATTCGACATGACGGTGAAGCCGGCAGCCTCCGCCTTCTTCGCCGTGGCCGAGCCTTCGCGCAGCGCCACGCGCACTTCGCCCGCGCCGCTGTCGCGCAGGTTCTGGGCATGGGCATGGCCCTGGCTGCCATAGCCGACAATAACGATGTTGCGCTCCTCGATCAGCTTGCGATCGGTGTCGGCGTCGTAATAGACTTTCACGTGTACTTCCCCGTCTGTCTCTTGAAACTGGTTGTCCGCTCACTAGCGGGTGGGTGGCCGCCCCGGAAAGGGCGAAGATTGTTTAGTCCGGCCTAGATTGGCTAGGCCCCCTGCGGCCCGCGCATCATCCCGACGATGCCGGTTCGCCCAACCTCGACAAGTCCGAGATCGCGCATCAGGGCGATGAAGCTGTCGACCTTCTCCGGCGGGCCGGTAATCTCGAAGATGAAGCTTTCGGTCGTCGTATCGACGGGCCGCGCGCGGAAGATATCGGCGAGGCGCAGCGCCTCGACCCGCTTCTCGCCCGTGCCCGCAACCTTCACCAGCGCCAGCTCGCGCTCCACATGGGGGCCTTCCTCGGTGAGGTCGACGACGCGGTGGACCGGCACCAGCCGTTCCAGCTGCGCCTGGATCTGGTCGATCACCTCGGGCGGGCCGCCGGTGACGACGGTGATCCGGCTGACCGCGTGGTCTTCCGAGATGTCGGCCACGGTCAGGCTGTCGATATTGTAGCCGCGCGCGGTGAACAGGCCGGTGATCTTGGCAAGGATGCCGGGTTCGTTGTCGACGGTGACCGCCAGGACATGGCGTTCGGATTGCTGGGCGGAGATTTTCATTACACGAGCGCCTTTGCTTCGTCGTCCATCGTGCCGTCGACCTGGTCGCCGTAAAGCAGCATTTCGGTATGGGCCGCGCCAGACGGTATCATCGGGAAGCAGTTCGCTTCCTTCGACACGCGGCAATCGACGATCACCGGTCCGTCATGCGCCAGCATCGCCTCGATCCCGGCGTCGAGGCCCGCCTCGTCCTCGATCCGCACGCCTTTCCAGCCATAGGCCTCTGCCAGGGCGACAAAATCGGGCAGGCTGTCGGAATAGCTGTTTGAATAGCGACTTTCATAGGTCAGTTCCTGCCACTGGCGAACCATGCCCATGAATTCGTTGTTGAGGATGAAGATCTTGACCGGCAGGCGGTACTGGCTCGCCGTGCCCAGTTCCTGGATGTTCATCTGGATGCTGGCCTCGCCGGCGATGTCGATCACGAGGTCGTCCGGATTGCCCAGCTGCGCGCCGATGGCGGCCGGCAGGCCGTAGCCCATCGTGCCCAGACCGCCGCTGGTCAGCCACTTGTTGGGCGAGAAGAAGTGAAAATACTGCGCCGCCCACATCTGGTGCTGGCCGACTTCGGTGGTGATGATCGGATCGCGGGCTTTCGTCAGTTCGAAGAGCCGCTCGACCGCCTTTTGCGGCATCATCAGGCCCTGGCTTCCGGTGCCGTCGGGATAGGCGAGGCATTCGCGCGCGCGCCAGCCGGCGATGCGTGCCTTCCATTCGCCGCGGTCCTTGTGCCGCCGTTCGCCCCAGCTGGCGATCAGCTGTTCGAGAACCGCCGCGCAGTCTCCGACAATGCCGAGATCGACCGGCACCACCTTGTTGATGCTGGCCCGATCGATATCGATGTGAATCTTCTTCGCATTGGGCGCGAAGGCATCCAGCCGTCCCGTGACGCGGTCGTCGAACCGCGCGCCGACCGCAATGATCAGGTCGGACTTGTTCATGGTCATGTTGGCCTCGAACGTGCCGTGCATGCCCAGCATTCCCAGCCAGTCGGGATGGTCGGCGGGAAAGGCGCCCAGTCCCATCAGCGTCGAGGTGACGGGCGCATCGGTCAGCGCCTGCAGTTCGCGCAGCGCCTTGGTCGCGCCGGGACCGGAATTGATGACGCCGCCGCCGGTGTAGAAGACGGGCCGCTCTGCCGCCGCGATCATCTGGGCCGCTTCTGCGATTTCCTCGGGCGCGGCGACCGTGCGGGGCTGGTAACGGGCCGAAGCGAGACCGGAAGCAGAAGCCGGATTCTTTGCCTGCCCGCGACCGGCCAGCGCGATCTGCACGTCCTTGGGAATGTCGACGAGGACGGGGCCGGGCCTGCCGGTGGTGGCGATACGGAACGCCTCTGCCAGCGTGGCCTCCAGCGCCTCTGGGTCCTTCACGAGATAATTGTGCTTGGTGCAGTGGCGGGTGATGCCGACTGTGTCCGCTTCCTGGAAAGCGTCGGTGCCGATCAGGCCCGTGGGAACCTGCCCGGTAATGACCACCAGCGGGATCGAATCCATATAGGCGTCGGCAATGCCCGTGACCGCGTTGGTCGCGCCGGGGCCGCTGGTGACGAGGACGACGCCCGGCTTGCCCGTGCTGCGCGCGTAACCTTCTGCCGCATGGGCGGCGCCTGCCTCGTGCCGGACCAGGATATGACGCAGACGCTCGTCAGCGAACAATTCGTCGTAGATGGGCAGCACGGCGCCGCCCGGATAGCCGAAGACGAACTCCACACCCTGCGCCACAAGGCTGTCGACCAGGATCGACGCGCCTGTGCGTTCCGGGGCGTTGTGGCTGCTGTCGGCGTCTGGCGAGGCCATGAGGTATCTCTCTTGCATTGCGATCGTAAATGACAGGGCCCGGCGTCGGGGGGAGACGCCGGGCCCTTTGGGTATGACGCCTTCCTATGAATTAGATTCTATCCTGTCAACAGCGATTGTTGGAATAAAGTTGCAAAATATCGCGGCAGAACACTGCTATCGTTTCCGCCTGTTGATGGGTCCAAACGCGGCCAGTCCGTCGGTAACTGCCTGCGAAACCACGTCGATTGGCGCTTTGCATAGTTGCGCGTCGCCTGCGTCCCCCGCGCAACCGTTTCGTCCCGCTGCCAGTCCCCGCGCAGTTCGCCCGCGATTTCGCGCACGCCGATGGCGCGCATGACCGGCAGGTCGGGCGAAAGATTGCGTGCAAGGAGAGCTTCCACCTCCTGCAGCGCTCCATCCTCCAGCATGGCTTCGAAGCGCCGGTCGCAGCGATCATAAACCCATGCCCGGTCGGGGGCGAGCACCAGCGGCGCGAGCGTGATGTCGCCTGCGATACCGCCGCTGTTGCGGGTCTGCCATTCTCCCATGGTCGCGCCGGTGGAGCGCACGACTTCCAGCGCGCGGGCGATCCGCTGGCTGTCTGCCGGTGCCAGCATGGCGCCACGCTGCGGGTCCTCGATCTGTAGCAGGCGATACGCTTCGGGAGTGGGCAGGGCGCGCACATCCTCCCTGATGGCGGGATCGATCGCAGGTATCTCGGCGATGCCGTCCAGCAGGACTTGCAGGTACATGCCAGTGCCGCCCACCAGTATCGGGACGGCGCCCTCGGCGTGCACCGCGGAGATTTCGCGTTTCGCAGCCTTGGCCCAGTCGGCAGCGGAGCAGGCCTCGGCGCCGTCCCATGTGCCGAACAAGCGATGGGGCACACCCTGCATTTCCTCTGCCGAGGGTCGTGCGCTCAGGACGCGGAGATCGGCATAGACCTGCGCGCTGTCGGCATTGACGATGACCGCGCGCCTGCCTTCCCGCTGCAGCGCCAGCGCCAGCTGCACCGCGACATCGCTCTTGCCGCTGGCAGTCGGCCCTGCGATGAGCGCGACCGGCGGTTTCTGCCCCTCTGCGCCGACAGCACCGGGCCTGCCGTCAGCGTTTCTGAATTGCGGAGAATTGCCAGTGCCCATCGCCCGCCTGATAGCAGACCCCTCCGCTCTTGAAAGCGGGCTGGACGGATTGACGCTCGCGCTGGGCGAGGCGGGGATGCCGGTCGCCCATGCGGCCATGCTCGAATTCAATGGCGATGTCCTGCAGATCGAGATGGCGTCCTGCGACCTGGGCGCGTTCCGCAGCCTCGTCGATGAGCATCTGGGGGCGACCGACGGCCTCGTCGCCGACGAGTTCAGCGACCTGCCGCGCCTGTTCGTGAGCGACATGGATTCGACCATGATCGGCCAGGAATGCATCGACGAGCTGGCCGATTTCGCCGGACTGAAGGAAAAGGTCGCGGCCATCACGGAACGCGCGATGCAGGGCGAGCTCGATTTCGAAAGCGCGCTGAAGGAACGTGTGGGCTTGCTTGCCGGGCTGGAGGAAACCGCCATTCGGCGCTGTCTCGACGAACGGATAGAGCCCACGCCTGGCGCCCGGACGCTGGTCATGACGCTGCGGGCGAAAGGATGCCGCACTGTGCTGGTCACCGGAGGGTTCCACCACTTCGCGGACCCCGTCGCGGAAATGCTGGGGTTCGAACGCGTGGTCGGGAACAGGCTGGGCGTGGAGGGCGGAAAACTGACCGGGGGCCTGGCGGGTCCCGTGGTGGATAGCGGGGTCAAGGAGGCGACGCTCCGGTCGGAACTGGCGCTGCTGGGAGACAACGCCATCGCGATGTCCGCCGGGGACGGCGCCAACGACATCCCCATGATAGAGGCGTCCGATTACGGCATGGCCTACCGCGCCAAGCCGAAGGCGCGCGATGCGGCCAATGGATGGATCGACCGGGGCGACCTGACCTCCGTCCTCGGCCTGCTCGATATTCCGGTGGCCGACTGGGTCGGGGGGTAGGGTTTCCTTCCGCCGTGAAAACGGTATGTTGACACTCGTGTCAGTAGAGGACGTGCCATGACGTTTCAGCAGACCATCGAACCCGGTCACCGGCCCGGACCAGTCCCCGGGCTCGAATGCGCGCGCGACGGCACGCTGCTGCGCGATCCGGCGCGCCCCGTCCCGAAATACAGCCTGCCGCGGGCGATGCATCATTTCCGCGAATTGCTGAAGGACAAGGAAGACACCTCGCACGTCTTCCGCATCTTCGAATCGCTGCCCTCGAAGAAATTCATGCCCCGAGTGCGCAGCCTGACGCTGAGCGAGCATGGCGAGCGCCTGCGGCGGGAAGAGCCCTCGCTGGTCCCCATCCTCGACGGTCACGAGAGTTTGCGGCAATTGCCGAAAGGCAGCGTCGCGCAGGCCTATTGCGATTTCATGGAGCGCGAGGGGCTGTCGGCCGCCGGATTGGCAGCAGAGGCGGAAAAACTGGGCAACCCGTCCTATGGCGACCTGACCGAATGGTTCGCCCTGCGATCCCGCGATACGCATGACCTGATGCATGTCCTGACCGGCTACGGCCGCGATGCTCTGGGCGAACAATGCGTGCTGCTGTTCACCTATGGCCAGTCGCCCAGCCACGGCCACCTGCTGATCGGTTATGCCGGGGCCGTGAACATTCGCAAGACGGTGAACAGCCGGGCGCCCGTGTTCAAGGCCTGCCGTCAGGCACAGCGGACCGGTCGTTCGTGCCCGCCGCTGGTAGAAATGCCGATCCGCGAATTGCTGGCGATGGATTTGCAGGACGCCCGCCAGCGGTTGAATATCCCGCAGCCGACATGGTATCAGGAATGCCACCGGATCTGGCGCGCGGAAGGCATCGATCCCTACGACCTGCTGGGCAAGCAGGCGATGGCAGCGCAGGCCGCCTGACCGGGTTCAGAGCCAGCTGGAAATTTGCTCCAGCGGTTTCTTCCGCACGGCATGGGCCGGCACGGTCGCACCCTCTGCCGGAAGGCCGGTAACGACGATCATCAGCGGCTTTTCATGTTCGGGCCGCCCGCACAATTCGCGCAGGAAGCCCATGGGCGAGGGCGTGTGGGTCAGCGTTGCCAGCCCCGCCTCGTGCAACGTCGCAATCAGCATTCCGCAGGCGATCCCGACGCTTTCATTGACGTAGTAATTCTGCGTCTGGCCGTCTTCGTCGATGCCGCCCTTGCGCTGTGCGAACACGGCGATGAGGTAGGGCGCGGTCTCCAGAAAGGGCTTCTGAGCATCGGTCCCGATCGGGGCGAGGGCGCTGAGCCATTCCTCGCTCGCCTTGGGGTCGCCGCCATTTTCGCCGTAGAAACGCCGTTCCTCCGCCTCGGCAGCTTCGCGGATAGCGCGCTTCTTCCCGGGCGAGGTGATGACAGTGAAATGCCAGGGCTGGTGGTTTGCCCCGTTGGGCGCGCTTCCGGCGGCGAGGATGGCCTGCTCGATGACTTCGCGCGGAACCGGGACGTCGGAGAAATAGCGGCAGCTGCGGCGGCTCGCTAGTTTTTCGCGCATCGCGGCCGCGCGCGCGACCCGCTCCTCGTCCGGCATGGCCGGAAGAGAGTAGGGCAGGCTGGCATGATCTTTCATCGGGCGCGCTCAGCGTTCGCCCTTGGGGATGACGAATTTCAGCGCCGACCAGTCGTCACCGATCTCGCAGCCCTTGGTGGCGACGAAGCCTGCTTTCTCGCCGGCCTCGCGCACCGCCGCTTCGTCGACCTCGCATTCCTGCGGAGAGCCTTCGCGCGGCCAGCTGACCCAGACCTGCCCGTCGCCTGCGATCTCGCCGCGCAAATCCGCCAGCTTGCTGGTCAGCGAGACGGGGCACGTCACGAAGATATGCGCGGCGTCCACACCCTCGTCCGGGCTGGCGACGAAGGTCAGTTCCAGCGCGTATTCGTCGATCTCGTCCTGCACATCGGCAGGCATGCCGTCGAACCAGCAACGCTGCCCGTCGCGCAGGTTCAGCCGCTTGGCGAGCGGCGCTTCGGATGAAGGGGCGGTCACGCGGTCAGACTTCCATCCAGTCGCGGAAAAACGCTTCGTGCGCTTCCTTCAGGTCGGCAAGGCTCGCGCCCAGCACATTGTCGCCGCCGACGATGCCGATGCGGCGGAAGCCGATTTGCGCCGTTTCGCTGTCCCGCGTACCCTTGGCGAGCGCTGCATTCAGGGCTTCGGTGTCCGGGACAGAGACGACATAGCGCGCCTGGTCTTCACCGAACCACCACTGCGCCGGCGTGTAGTCGGGATTGCCTTCGACCTCTGCGCCAAGCCCGCTCGCCAGCGCCATTTCGGCCAGGGCCACAGCCAGGCCGCCATCCGAGAGGTCGTGCACGGCGTTGACCAGCCCGTCGGCGATCAGTTCGCGCACGATCTCGCCAGCATTGCGTTCGATGACGAGATCGGTCGGCGGCGTGCGCCCTTCGTCGCGGCCGTGGATTTCCTTCAGCCAGAGCGACTTGCCGAGATGCGAGCGCGTCGGGTCGGGCTTGGCCCAGAATTCCGGCCCAACGAGATACAGCGTGTCGCCTTCGTTCTTGAACCCCATGGTCATCATGTCGGCGTAATCGTCGATCAGGCCGACCCCTCCGATGGCCGGGGTGGGCAGGATGGCGGACCCGCCTCCGGTTGCCTTGCTCTCGTTGTAAAGCGACACGTTGCCGCTCACGATCGGGAAATCGAGCAGGCGGCAGGCATCGCCCATGCCTTCCAGCGCATGGACCAGCTGCGCCATGATTTCGGGCCGCTGGGGATTCGCGAAGTTGAGGCAGTTGGTCACTGCCAGCGGACGTGCGCCGACGGCGCACAGGTTGCGGAACGCCTCGGCAATGGCCTGCTTGCCCCCTTCATAGGGTTCGGCATGGACGTAGCGCGGCGTGCAGTCGGTGGTGATGGCCAGCGCCTTCTTCGTTCCATGCACCCGGACCACGCCCGCATCGCCACCGGTCTGCAGCGTGTCGGCGCCGACCTGGCTGTCATACTGGCGCGAGATCCACCCGCGCGAGGCGAGGGCGGGGCTGCCCATCAGCTTGACGAGGTCGGCGGCGACATCCGTGCTTTCGGGCACGCCGTCCAGCGGCTTCACCCCGGCCCACGCCTTGTATTCCTCTTTCGAGAGATAGGGCCGGTCATATTCCGGCGCATCGGCGGCGAGCGGCCCCAGCGGGATGTCGCACACGACTTCGCCGCCGAATTCCAGCACCATGTGCTGCGTATCGGTCACCTCGCCAATGACGGCGAAATCCAGTTCCCATTTTTCGAAGATGGCAGCGGCCATGTCTTCCTTGCCGGGTTTCAGCACCATGAGCATTCGCTCCTGGCTTTCCGACAGCATCATTTCGTAAGGCGTCATGCCCTCTTCGCGGCAGGGCACCCTGTCCATGTCGAGCCGGATGCCGGCCTTGCCGTTGGTCGCCATCTCGACCGACGAACTGGTCAGGCCGGCCGCGCCCATGTCCTGTATCGCGACGATCGCATCGGTCGCCATCAGTTCCAGGCACGCCTCGATCAGAAGCTTCTCGGTAAAGGGATCGCCCACCTGCACCGTGGGGCGCTTCGCCTCGGCATCTTCCTCGAAATCGGCGCTGGCCATGGTCGCGCCGTGAATGCCGTCGCGTCCGGTCTTGGACCCGACATAGACGATCGGATTCCCGACGCCGGTCGCGGCGCTGTAGAAGATCTTGTCCGCATCCGCGACGCCCACCGTCATCGCGTTGACGAGGATATTGCCGTCATAGGCGGGATGGAAATTCGTCTCGCCCGCAACGGTCGGGACACCGACACAATTGCCGTAGCCACCGATGCCTGCGACCACGCCCTGCACCAGGTGCTTCATCTTGGGATGGTCGGGCCGTCCGAAGCGCAGCGCGTTGGCATTTGCCACGGGCCGCGCGCCCATGGTGAAGACATCGCGCAAAATGCCGCCCACGCCGGTCGCCGCGCCCTGATAGGGTTCGATGTAGCTCGGGTGATTGTGGCTCTCCATCTTGAAGATGGCGGCCTGACCGTCGCCAATGTCGATCACCCCGGCATTCTCGCCCGGGCCGCAGATCACCCACGGCGCCTCGGTCGGCAGCTTCTTCAGGTGCAGGCGCGAGGATTTGTAGGAGCAGTGCTCGCTCCACATCACGGAAAAGATGCCCAGTTCCACGAGGTTGGGCTCACGGCCCAGACCGCTGAGGACGCGCTCGTATTCCTCGGGGCTGAGCCCGTGCTGCTCTACGATTTCGGGGGTGATCGAGTCGGTATGTGTCGCCATGCCTCGCGCGTTAGCGCCGCAGGCTCGTGACTGCCAGTCCGACCTCGCGTTTATGCCACCGCGTCGCGCCGACCCATGCCGCCAGCAGCGTCGCGACAAGGAACGCGGCCAGTGCCGACAGATAGAGGGCGGGGCCGGCGGATTCCGGCTCCGGACCGAACCAGTTGATCGCCTGCATGGCGAGCATGACGCCGAGCAGGATCAGGGGCGGCACGAGCGGCCCCTTCGTGCGGCGCATGAAATAGATGAAGCTGCCCAGGATCAGCGCCAGTTCCAGCGGAATGGCGGCCCATGGATAATTCCACAGGCCGAAACCGATCTTGTCCTCCCCTCCGGCCAGCGTCAGGTCCGGGCGGTGGGTCACGAGGTCCAGCACCCAGTGCGACATGACGACGAGGAAACCGATCAGGGCGGGCACGACATCGCGCCACTTGACCAGCAGGAACGCTGCAAAGGCAAGGCCCCAGACCGCAGTTCCCAGCAGGCTGTGCGTATAGGGCATGAAATAGAGATCGAGCGGGTTCATCGCGGTTATCCCGGGCACGATCCGCATCGCCTCCACGCCGATTGCCGCGAAGGCGAAGAATCCCCAGTCGACCAGTTGCGCCCCGACGAAAAGCGTCGAAAGTTTCGGCGCGCGGCGCGAAGATGCTGCGGCGATGAATGCCGCGGAAAAATGACCGATGAAAATGACCGCCCCCCGGTAGCCCTGCTGTCAGGGCATCAGGTAAAGCGCAGAGTTACCCACGTGGCAAGGGCGGCGGCGCTCGCCGTGGCGAATGCGCCCCATGCGATGTCGGCCACGGTCACGGTGGTCGACCACTGTTTCAGCACTGCCTGGCTGGTCAGGTCGTAGGTCGCGTAGCACAGCCCGCCCAAGAGGGCGCCGTTCAGGGCGGCAGTGCCGACCGATCCTGCAGCCAGCCCCGGACGGATTGCGAACCAGACCATGCCGGCAATGTAGATCACGTAGAAAATCCCGGCCGGCACGCCGCGGAAACTTTCCGCCATGACCGCGCCGATACGGGGGCGGTAGAAATTGGGTCCGGCCCAGCCGAGCCAGAGCGCATCGAGTATGCCGAAAGCGATTGCGGCTGCGATATAGGCGATGATCCACTGCATGATCGAAATTCCCTGTTGCCCCGAGCCTTTGCACGCCTTGACCGCGGACTGGCGCGCGGTCAAAGCTTCCGGCCATGCAAGAAGGAACCACAGACCAGGCTTCCCGTTCCGCCACCGCGGAGCAGCCACCGATTTCCGACCTTTCTTTCGAGCAGGCGCTGGCCGCCCTGGAAAAGGTCGTGCGGCAGCTGGAAAGCGGCGATGTCCCGCTCGACGAATCGATTACGCTCTACGAACGGGGCGAGGATCTTCGCAAGGCATGCCAGGCGCGGCTCGACGCGGCACAGGCGCGGATCGAAGCGATCGTGCAGGATGCCGAGGGCAAGGCCACCGGCACGCGCCCCTTCGACGGCAATGCCCCTGCGTGAGCGCGGCAATGGAACTGGTCGATTCCTCCGCCACGAAGCTGGATAGCGCCTTCACCCGCATACAGCGCGACGTCGACGCGGTGTTCGATGCGCTGCTGCCGCTGCCGGAGGATACCCGCCGCCCCCTGTTCGAGGCGATGCGGTACAGTGCGATGGACGGGGGCAAACGGGTGCGCCCGCTGCTGCTGGTCGCGACGGCGGAGATGCTGGGCGTCGCACGCGATCCGGCCCTGCGCGCAGGTTGCGCGGTCGAGGCGATCCATGCCTATTCGCTGATCCATGACGACCTTCCCTGCATGGACGACGATGCCCTGCGCCGCGGCAAGCCGACGCTGCACCGGGCTTTCGACGAAGCGACAGCGGTCCTTGCAGGCGACAGCCTCCACGCGCTGGCCTTCGAGATCCTGACCGACCCAGCGACGACAAGCGATCCCTTCACCATGGCGCAGCTGGTCCGCACGCTGGCCACCGCGTCGGGGATGAACGGCATGGCGGGCGGGCAGGTGATGGACATGGCCGCCGACAGCGCGACCTACGACCTGCCGACGATTACCCGGCTGCAACAACTCAAGACCGGCGCCCTGCTGGCGGCGAGCGTCGAAATGGGCGCCATCCTTGCCAAGCTTCCACCGGAAGGGCGCGGCCCGCTCAGGGCCTATGCGCGCGACATCGGCCTCGCCTTCCAGATCGCGGACGATTTGCTGGACGTCGAAGGCGATGCGGAAACGGTCGGCAAGGCGGTGGGCAAGGACAGCGACCAGGGCAAGCAGACCTTCGTGACCCTGATGGGCGTCGAGGGGGCTCGCAACCAGTCGCGTGCGCTGGTCGAGCAGGCAGCCGGGCATCTTGCCCAGTATGGCGAGGACGCGGACCTGCTGGTCGCCCTTGCAAGGTTTATCGTAGAGAGGGATCGTTGAGCGTACAGACCGATAAGCGGATCGGGGTCTATCCCGGCACTTTCGATCCGATCACGCGCGGCCACCGCGACATCATCCGCCGCGGGGCGAAACTGGTCGACGAACTGATCGTCGGCGTCACCACGAACCCGTCCAAGAACCCTATGTTCACGCCGGAAGAGCGCATGAAGATGGTGACCGCCGAACTGGCGGAGATGGGGCTCGACAATAGCCGCGTGGTGGGTTTCGACGCCCTGCTGATGAAATTCGCCCGGAAGCAGGGCGCCAGCGTCATCGTGCGCGGCCTGCGCGCCGTGGCCGACTTCGAATACGAGTACCAGATGGCAGGCATGAACCAGCAGATCGACGACGAGATCGAGACCGTGTTCCTGATGGCCGACGTCTCGCTCCAGCCCATCGCATCGAAGCTGGTGAAGGAAATCGCCCTTTACGGCGGCGACATCTCGCCCTTCGTAAGCGATGCCGTGCGCGCGCAGGTCGATGCGCGGGTCGCCGAGATCGGTCGCAAGGGCGAGTACTGACATCACCACGCATGGCGGCCCGTCCGCTTCCATTCATTGTAACGACAGTGCTGCATGGGTAAGCCGCGCAGCATACCGATATTCGCCAATTCAGGACTGTAGACCCATGTTCAAACGCCTTGTCACCGCCGGTGCCCTTGCCGCGCTGGCCGTTTCTCCCGCGCTGGCGCAGGAGGCCGAAGCGCCCGCAGCGCCAAAGGTTTACGAGAAGGTGAATTTCAACGCGCAGGAAGACCCGGAGAACATCCTGCTGCTCGACCTGTCGAACGGGCAGCGTGTCGGCATCCGCCTGATGTCCGACTGGGCCCCCAGCCATGTCGAGCGGGTGAAGACGCTGACCCGGCAAGGCTTTTACGACGGGGTTATCTTCCACCGCGTGATCGACGGCTTCATGGCGCAGACCGGCGATCCGACCGGCACGGGGCAGGGCGGATCGACGCTCCCCGACCTGGAGGAGGAATTCAATCCGTTGCCGCATCTTCGCGGCACCGTGTCCATGGCCCGCGCGCAGAGCGAGGACAGCGCCAACAGCCAGTTCTTCATCGTGTTCTATCCGCGTTTCTCGCTGGACAACAAATACACCAATTTCGGCCGGGTGATTTCGAACATGGCTGCGGTCGACACCATCCAGCGGGGCGAGCCGCCGCAGAACCCGACCCGGATCCTGCAGGCATCGATCGCCGCCGACAACAAGCCGCAGGTCACCACTCCTCCGCCGGCACCCGTTTCCGAAGAGGAAGCGCCGTCCTTCGACGGGATTTCGGTCGACGACCTGAACGCGCCGCTGTCGGAGTAACGCGAAACAGGCAGGTGACGCACAGGCCGCATCCGCTATAGGCGCTGGCCATGCGCGTTGACCTGTTCGATTTCGACCTCCCGCAAGAGCTCATCGCCCTGCGCCCCGCGTCACCGCGCGATGCGGCGCGGATGCTGCTGGTGCGCGGGGACGAGCCGTTCGCCGACATGGGGGTGCGCGACCTGCCCGGCCTGCTGGAGCCGGGCGACGTCCTTGTCTTCAACGACACCCGCGTCATCCCAGCGCAGCTGACCGGCAGGCGCGGGGAAGCGACCATCGGCGCCACATTGCACAAAAGGATCGACCTGCGCCGCTGGCAGGCCTTCATCCGCAATGGCAAGCGGTTGAAACCCGGCGACCGGGTCGATTTCGGCGAAGGCGTATCCGCCATTTCCGAAAGCCGCGCGCCCGATGGCAGCTGGACGCTGGCCTTCGAGGGCGACGAACCGGACGAGGTCCTGCTGGAGCGCGCAGGCACCATGCCCCTGCCGCCCTATATCGCAGGCAAGCGCGCCACGGACGAGCGCGACCGCGAGGACTACCAGACGATTTTCGCGCGGGAGAAAGGCGCCGTTGCCGCGCCCACTGCGGCTCTGCATTTCACGCCCGGCCTGCTGGCCGCTCTCGACGAGCGCGGTATCGCGCGCGAGACCCTGACGCTGCATGTGGGCGCGGGGACGTTCCTGCCGGTCAAGGCGGACGATACCGACGACCACGCAATGCATGCCGAGTGGGGCCGGATCGAGCCGGACGTGGCTGCCCGCCTCAACGCCGCGCGTGCAAATGGCGGCCGCATTATTGCGGTCGGCACCACGTCGCTCCGACTGCTGGAAAGCGCGGCGAGCGAAGACGGTGTGATAAAACCCTTTGCCGGCGATACGTCGATCTTCATCACGCCAGGCTATAGCTTTCGCGCGGTCGACGGCCTGATGACCAATTTCCACCTGCCCAAGTCGACCCTGATGATGCTGGTCAGCGCGCTGGTCGGGCGTGAGCGGATGATGGACGCCTACGCCCACGCCATTGCCAATGGCTACCGCTTCTACAGCTATGGCGATTCCTCGCTCCTCCTGCCATGACGGCAAGATGGATGATGCCATTCTGCGCCTTCGCGGCCTGACCAAGATCTATGACGGGCGCTTCACCGCGCTCGACAATGTCGATCTCGACATTCGCAAGGGCGAGATTTTCGCGCTGCTCGGGCCCAATGGTGCGGGCAAGACGACGCTGATCGGCGCGGTCTGCGGTCTCGTCAATCCGACCGCCGGCAGCATCGAGGTTTTCGGGCAGGACCTGCAAAGCACATGGCGCAGCGCACGAAGCCGCATCGGCCTGGTGCCGCAGGAACTCAGCACCGACATGTTTGAGCCCGTGATGCGCTCCGTCACCTATTCGCGCGGGCTTTTCGGCCTGCCGCCCGACCGCGCCCATATCGAGGAAGTGCTTCGTGCGCTGAGCCTGTGGGACAAGCGCGACGAGCAGATCCGGGCGCTTTCCGGCGGGATGAAGCGGCGCGTCCTTATCGCCAAGGCCATGGCGCACGAGCCGGACCTGCTGTTCCTCGACGAACCGACCGCGGGCGTCGATGTGGAACTGCGCAAGGATATGTGGAAGCAGATCGGCGCGATGCGGGAGCGCGGTACGACCGTCATCCTGACCACGCACTATATCGAGGAAGCCGAGCAGATGGCCGACCGCGTCGGCATCATCAGCGGCGGGCGCATCCTGATGGTGGACGACAAGGACGCGATGATGAAGCGCCTGGGCCGGACGGAAGCGCTGATCGAACTCGCCCGGCCGCTCGCCGCAATACCGCCCGAAATTGCGTGCTATCCCGTGCAGCTGGAAGATGGCGGCACGACACTGTGCTATCGCGGCGGCGACGGATCGGGGAAGGGGCGCAGCGAAGTTGCTGACGTGACCAAGGCCCTGACGGCGGCGGGTATCGACTATGTCGGCATCGACGTGCGCGAAAGCTCTCTGGAGGATATCTTCGTGGACCTGCTGGAACGCGGAGAGGCGGAAGGGGCTGCGGCATGATGGGCTTCAATCTGCGCAGCACCTGGGCGATCTACCAGCGAGAGCTGTTCCGCGCCCTGCGTACCGCGTTCCAGTCGATCCTCGCGCCGGTCCTGACGACGGCGCTCTATTTCATCGTCTTCGGTGCGGCCATCGGGGAGCGCATGCCCGATCTGGGCGGCGTGGATTACGGCGCCTTCATCGTGCCGGGCCTGCTGCTGCTGACCCTGCTCAGCGAAAGCACGTCGAATGCCAGTTTCGGCATCTACATGCCCCGCTTCACCGGCACGATCTACGAACTCCTCTCCGCGCCGGTGGGGGTGGCGGAAACGCTTGTCGGCTTCGTCGGGGCGGCGGCCACCAAGTCGCTGATCCTCGCCGCCATCATCCTAGCCACGGCGACCCTGTTCGTCGATTACTCCATCGCGCATCCCGTGCTGGCGATCTTCTACATCATGCTGGTCGCGGCCGGTTTCAGCCTGTTCGGTTTCATCCTCGGCGTATGGGCGGACAGTTTCGAGAAGCTGGGCATCATCCCGCAGCTGATCCTGCTGCCACTGACGTTCCTCGGCGGCACGTTCTACTCGATCGACATGCTGCCAGAGCCGTGGGACACGGTCGCGCTGTTCAATCCGATCGTCTATCTTGTCAGCGGCCTGCGCTGGACTTTTTACGGCAGCGCCGATGTGCCGATCGAGGTGTCGTTCGGGCTGACCATCGGTTTCCTCGCCGTCTGCATCGCCATCATCGCCTTCATCTTTCGCACGGGCTGGCGCCTGCGGCCATGACCAGCGCATCCGGGGTGGAAGGATCCTGCGCGAGGCGCTAGCGGTCGCGGCCATGCGCTACCTTCTCCTTCCCCTGGCTGCCTGCGCGTTGACGCTGCCGAGCGCCGCGCTCGCACAGCTTCCCCCGCCGGTGCGGGCCATGATCGATGCCGCCATCGAAAGCGGTGACAGCAAGGCGGTTTCGACCGTGCTGAAATTGGCCCGCCAGACCAATCCGGACCAGGTCGCTGAGATCGACGAGATCGCGAACGCCTATTCGCAGCAACAGGCCGAGCTTGCCCGGCAGGCTGCGGAGGAAAAGGAACGCGCACTGGCGGATGCCGGCGTGCTCGACAACTGGACGGGCAAGGGGGAAATCGGGGCCTTCCGCGCCACGGGCAATACCAGCAATACGGGGCTCAGCGGCGCGCTGGAATTGCGGCGCAGCGGTATCGACTGGAGCCACAAGCTGACCGGCCGCGCCGACTACCAGCGGACCGGCGGCGTCACCACGCGCGAGAAATATTTCGCCGCCTACGAACCGCGCTACCAGATCGACGACGGCTTCTTCGCCTATGGCCTCGCCCAGTATGAAGGCGACCGATTCCAGGGCTTCGATGCGCGCTATTCGGTATCGGCAGGCGCCGGCTACACCGTGATCGATACCGACGATCTCAGCCTGTCGGTGAGGGGCGGCCCGGCCTATCGCAGGACCGAGTTCCTAGACGGGACCAGCGATACGAACCTGGCCGGGCTGATCGGGGCCGATTTCGACTGGGCCATCAGCGACCGGATAAAGTTCACGCAGGACACCAACGTGGTCTCGGGCGCAGCGGGCGGGACGGCGACGGTGTTCATCGACGGAGCAAATACCTCCGTCAACCTGCTGTCCGGCCTGCAGTTCAGGGTCAGCGACAAGGTTTCGACCCGCCTTTCCTACCAGGTCGATTACGACAGCAATCCGCCGGCGGGCGCGGTTTCGACCGATACGCTTTCACGCTTCACCCTTGTCTACGGTTTCTGATCGATGAGCGACAAACCCCGTTTCGAATTCTCCATCCACGCGGTGGACGGCAAGGCGCGCACCGGCACAATCGCCATGAAGCGCGGCGACATTCGCACGCCCGCTTTCATGCCGGTCGGCACTGCTGCCACGGTGAAGGCGATGAAGCCTGAAACCGTGCGCGCTGCCGGGGCGGATATCATCCTTGGCAACACGTACCACCTGATGCTGCGCCCGGGCGCGGAACGTATGGCGCGGCTTGGCGGCCTGCACGAATTCATGAAGTGGGACCGCCCGATCCTGACCGACAGTGGTGGATATCAGGTGATGAGCCTGTCCGACCTCAACAAGCTGACCGAGAAGGGCGTGGAATTCCGCAGCCATATCGACGGGTCCAAACACATGCTGACGCCGGAACGCAGCATGGAAATCCAGCGCTTGCTCGGCAGCGATATCGTGATGGCCTTCGACGAATGCCCGCGCGCCGACCGTCCGCTGGCCGAGATCGAGGCGAGCATGGAAATGTCCATGCGCTGGGCGAAGCGCAGCCGCGACGGCTTCGACAGCGGACAGGAACATGCCGCGCGTTCTGCCCTGTTCGGCATCCAGCAGGGCGCGCTCGACGAGGGGCTTCGCGCCCGCAGTGCAGAGGCGCTGAGGGACATCGGCTTCGACGGCTACGCCATCGGCGGACTGGCCGTGGGGGAGGGGCAGGAAGCGATGTTCGGCGTGCTGGACTATGCGCCCGGACAATTGCCCGAAGACCGGCCGCGATACCTGATGGGTGTCGGCAAGCCCGACGATCTCGTCGGCGCGGTGGAGCGCGGGGTCGACATGTTCGACTGCGTGCTGCCGACGCGCTCGGGACGCAACGGACAGGCTTTTACCTGGGACGACCCGATAAACATCCGCAATGCCCGCTTTGCCGAGGACACCGGACCGCTCGACCCCGATTGTGCCTGTCCTACCTGCGCCAGATACAGCCGGGCCTATCTCCATCACCTCGTCCGCGCGGGCGAGATGCTGGGCGCGATGCTGATGACCGATCATAATATCGGGTTCTACCAGCAGCTGATGCAATCGATGCGCGATGCGATTTTCGATGGTAAATTCACCGAATTCGCCGACCGTTTCAGGAAAAGATACCTTGGTTAAGGACTTGATCCCGGACGCCTTCCTTGAAAGGATGACGTCATAAACCTGCGGCAGGGATGATCCGCAGGTGACGATTTAATTCCGGGGGTCTCTCTTGCTACACAAATTCAAATTCGCGGCCGGCGTCGCGGCCGCTGCACTTTGTCCGATCCCGGGCCAGGCTCCGGCCCATGCCGAAACGCCGCAGGAAACGGCCCAGCTCTTCGGTGCGCGGGAGGGGGTGCGCCACGTTTCGCTGTCCCCCGACGGCAGCAAGTTTTCCTATATCGCCCCCTATGGGGCGCAGGGCGAGGCGCTGTATCTCGTCGATCTGACACAGGCAACGCCGGCACCGCAGCGCGTCATCGCCCTGACGGTGGAGCGATCGAACCTCGACTATTGCGAGTTCGCGACCAACACCCGTTTCGTGTGCCGAACGTCCTTTTCCCGCGACAGCAATGTCAGCGGCGACATCTTCGGATACAGCCGGCTCTTCGCAGTCGATGCCGATGGTGAAAATGTCGAGCAGCTGAGCCCCGATGTCGGATCGCGTTCGCTGTATGTCGGGTTCAGCGGCGGCTCGGTCGTTGCCCTCGATGTCGAGGGGGAGCCCGACAAGATCCTGATGACGCAGGACTGGTTCCCGGAAAACGGAGCCAATACGCGCCTTGCGAACAAGGAATGGGGCCGCGGCGTGGTGGAGGTCGACATCGATTCCGGCCGCACCAGCAAGGTCGAGAATCCCGATGGTAACACCTTTGCCTATTACGCCGATGAAACGGGAGCGGTCCGGCTGAAGGGGGTCGGACGCTTCGTACAGGGGCGCGATACCGGGGAAAGGGCATATTTCTATCGCAAGCCGGGTTCGTCGCAGTGGGAGGAATTGTCCCGCGCGACGGTGGGCGCACAGACAATCGACGAAGGCTTCATTCCCGTAGCCGTCGCGGCGCGTGAAAACGCCGTGTACGGGTTCGAGCCGAATGCCGATGGCAATCTCGCGATCTATCGCCAGAAACTGGACGGTTCGGACACGCGCGAGGAAGTCGTGTCGCGCAGCGACGTCGATGTCGACGATCTCATCCGTCTGGGACGACAGCGCCGGGTGGTCGGCGCAAGTTATGCGACGGAGGTGCGCAGAGCCGTCTATTTCGATCCCGAGCTGAAGGCGCTTGCCGAAGGGCTCGAAGCCGCTCTTCCAGGCAGTCCGCTGATCGGCATACGCGGAGCCAATGCGGACGAGAGCAAGCTGCTGATTTCCGCATCCAGCGATACGGATCCCGGCATGCTGTATCTCTATGACAAGCAGACGCGGCAACTGAACGAGCTTATGCCGCTGCGCGATGGTTTCGCCGGACGCCAGCTCGGCACAATGATGCCGGTTACCTATCCTGCGGCGGACGGAACCGACATTCCCGGCTACCTGACGCTTCCGCCCGGACAGGAAGACGCGAGCGGTCTTCCGGCTATCGTCATGCCCCATGGCGGCCCCGGAGCGCGAGACGAATGGGGCTTCGACTGGCTGGTGCAATTCTTCGCCGCGCGCGGCTATGCCGTATTGCAGCCCAATTTCCGCGGGTCGGCGGGGTATGGATCGGAATGGTTCGGCAAGAACGGCTTCCAGGCATGGGAAACCGCGGTTGGCGATGTGAACGATGCAGGCCGCTGGCTCGTGTCGGAGGGCGTAGCCGATCCGGACAAACTTGCTATCGTGGGCTGGTCCTATGGCGGCTATGCGGCGTTGCAGTCGCAGGTTCTCGACCCTTCGCTGTACAAGGCGATTGCGGCCATTGCCCCGGTCACCGACCTGAAGATGTGGCGCAACGAATTCCAGACTTCGGGCAGCCTGCGACTGATCGACGACTTTGTCGGCGAAGGGCCGCATGTCACGCAAGGGAGCCCGGCACGCAACGTCGCGGCCTTCGCCTCGCCCGTTTTTCTCGTGCATGGCGATGCCGACCAAAATGTCGGCGTGGAACATTCGCGCGAAATGGAAACCGAATTGCGCAAAGCGGGCAAGGACGTCCAGTTCGTCGAATTCGAAGGCGTGGCGCACAGCATCGATGATTCCGCAATGCGCACGCGGATGCTGGCGGATATCGACGCCTTCCTGACCCGCCATCTCTCCCCTTGAGGCGTGCGGCCCGGAAGCACAAAAAGAAAGGGCGGCCCGTGAAGGCCGCCCTTTTCGTATCAGGTATGTGTACCGATCAGCGCGAGTAAAACTCGACAACGAGGTTCGGTTCCATCGTGACGGGGTAGGGCACCTCGTCCAGCTTCGGCACCCGGGTGTAGGTCACCTTGTCGTTGCCATCGGGAACCACGTAGTCGGGGATCTCGCGCTCGGGCAGGCTCTGCGCTTCGATGACGAGAGCCATTTCCTGCGCCTTCTTGCCGAGCGAAACAACGTCGCCGACCTTCACGCGGGCACTGGCGATGTTGGTCTTCACGCCGTTCAGCAGGATGTGGCCGTGGCTCACGATCTGGCGCGCGGCGAAGATCGTCGGTGCGAACTTGGCGCGGTAGACGACCATGTCGAGGCGCTGTTCCAGCAGGCCGATCAGGTTCTGGCCGGTATCGCCCTTCATGCTGGCCGCTTCCTTGTAGGTGCGGCGGAACTGCTTCTCGGTGACGTCGCCGTAATAGCCCTTCAGCTTCTGCTTGGCGCGCAGCTGCAGGCCGAAGTCCGACATCTTGCTCTTGCGACGCTGGCCGTGCTGGCCGGGGCCGTAGGAACGCTTGTTGACCGGGGAATTCGGGCGACCCCAGATGTTTTCGCCCATCCGGCGGTCGAGTTTATACTTGGCGCTTTTGCGCTTCGACATGGTATCTTCCTTCAATTTGCTGCAATCCGCCAAGAATGCGGACCGTTCGAACCCGGCTGCGCACCACACGGCCGATTGTGCCGTGTGCGGCCACCGCTTCACCGGGATGCGGGGCCAATCGGGCGCGCCGTTGGAAAGGCGCGTTGCCGAAGTGAGCGTGCCAAATAGCGCGCCTGCCGTGTAAAGCAAGGGGAATCGCCGTCACGACCGGCTCGACAAACGGCCTCGCGCTCGCCAAGGGACGCGGCATGACCGATATTCGACTGCCCGAAGATTGCGAGACCATGGCCGACGTACGCGCTGGCGTGGACCGGACGGACCGGGAACTGATGGAACTGCTGGACCGCCGCTTCGGCTACATGCGCGCCGCTGCCCGGATCAAGCCGACGCGCGATGCCGTGCGGGACGAGGATCGCAAGGCCGAAGTCATTGCCAATGCTGTTGCCGATGCAGGAACGCGGAACCTTCCGGCGGAGGAACTGGAAGCGATCTGGGACAGGTTGGTCGAGGCATCGATCGCCTATGAAATGACGATCTGGGACGATCTCAGGAAATAACAGCACGGGTCTCGCGAGGCTTAACGAAAAAGGCGCGCCGCCCGGAACGTCCGGACAGCGCGCCTTTTCTAAAAAGCCGAAGCTTAGTCGGCTTAGTTGTTGTCGCCCACGGCGGAACGACGGTTCAGGGCCTGGCCGATCGAGTCCTGGGTGTCTTCCTCGTACTTTTTCCACTCGTAAGCGGTGCGGCAGACCTTCTTCTTCGCAAGGCGCGAGCCGGTGACCGTGTAGGTCTTGCAAATCTTGCGGTTCATATCGAGGCCGTCATCGTCCTCTTCCGTTTCGGGCGCGGCTTCCGGTGCCTGAGCATTTTCCTCGTCGCCCTGGGCGTAGGCGATGGTGGGGGCGGATGCTGCGAAAAGAACGCCTGCGGCAAGTGCTGCGGTCAGTTTCATGAAATCTTCCTCTGTTTTCGGGTCGCTTGGTTTGGGGGTGTGCAGTGTCGAAATAGCAGATGCGTGTTACGGGGCGGTGAATTTACAATATTCCGCCCCGCGTCACCCGTTATCCCGGCGTATCCGAGTAACGAGCGGTCGCCTGGTTAAGCGAATCCTGCGTATCCTGTTCGTAAATCTTCCATTCGGCCTTCGTGCGGCAGACCTTCCGGCTTGCCAAACGGGATCCGGCGATCGTGTGGCGGCGACATTCGATCTTGCCGCCGTCATCTTCGTCTTCCGCTTCAACCTCCGGCGCGGTTATGTCGTCGGGGATGGCGTTCTCGGGGGCAGCCTGAGCGGTGGAATCATGGGCCGGCGGTGTTTCCACCGCGGGCGTGACCTGCATCAGAAGCAGACCTGCGAGAAGGGGGGAAAGCACAGCCATGGAGGTACACATACCTCCTATCGGCTATCTCCGTCAAATCGCCCCCGTTGCAGCGTGCTGAGGACGCCCCGCAGGGTGCGGACCTCCAGATGGTTCCAGCCCGGCTTCGTCAGCACGGTGCGGAGCGTGCGGCGAGTCGCTTCGCGGCGTGCTTCGGGGCGAAAATATCCGTTAGGCTCCAGCATCCGCTCGAAATGGTCGATCAGGCCTTCCAGTTCTTCCTGCGGAGCGGGGGGAAGCAGATCCTCCATGGTCGGCTGAGCCAGGTCGGCGCCTTTCGACCATTCATACGCGCACAGGATCACGGCCTGTGCCAGGTTCAGCGAGCCGAAATCGGGATCGATCGGCACGGTAAGTATGGACCGCGCCAGCGCGACATCGGCGGTTTCCAGGCCCGATCGTTCAGGCCCGAACAGGATTGCGGAGCGCCCCTGCGCGCTGCGGATCTCTCCTGCAGCCTCGGCCGGAGTTACGACCGGCTTCGACACCCCGCGCTTGCGAACCGTGGTCGCATAGACATGGGCACAGTCGGAAACCGCGTCGGCTGTCGAGCCGAAGACCTGCGCCTGTTCCAGCACGTCGTCGGCGCCAGAGGCTGCGGGACCGGCGGAGGGATTGGGCCATCCGTCGCGCGGGCTCACCAGACGCATCTCGGTCAGGCCGAAATTGCGCATGGCGCGCGCGGCCTTGCCGATATTCTCGCCCAATTGCGGGCGGACGAGCACGATGATCGGCTTGCCGTGCGCTTGCGAGGTCATTGCTGACCCGCCTCGTGGACGGTGCTGGCGAACTCCTCGAAATCGCGGGCTTCGCTGAAATCGCGGTAGACGGAGGCGAAACGGATATAGGCCACGGAATCGAGCTGGCGCAGCCCGTCCATCACAAGTTCGCCGATACGGCTCGATGCGATCTCGCTTTCGCCCGTCGTCTCTACCTGTCGCTGGATGCCGGAGACGAGCTGGTCGATCTGTTCCCGGCTGACATCGCGCTTGCGGCAGGCGAGGGCAATCGACTGCTCCAGCTTCATCCGGTCGAAGGGCTGCTTGCGCGCTCCGGCCTGATCGGCCGATTTGACCACGGTCACCTCGCGCAATTGCACGCGTTCGAACGTGGTAAAACGCGCCCCGCAGGAAGAACATTGCCGCCGGCGACGGATCGCGGCGTTGTCTTCGGCGGGACGCGAGTCTTTTACCTGGCTGTCATCATGGGCGCAGAAAGGGCAGCGCATCGTGTCTCACTGGAATGTCGAAAGGGGATCGGCCCCTATTTGACGGAATTGAGCCGTTTGTAAAACGCATATCCGCCGCCTGCCGCAGCGCCGATCAGCGGACCGACGATGGGCAGGATGATCCCGGCCACCGCGCCGATGGCTGCGCCCTTCAGGACGGGTTTCGTCGAGGGATGCTTCATCCCTTCCTTGAACATCGCGGACGCTTCGGTCTTCGCCTCGTCCGCGATGCGTTCACGGCGCTCGCGCTCGCGGCGCTTGTCGCCGGGCAGGGATTCAGCCGTGGAGGCGGTTTCGTTCTGGGTGGTGGTGTCGAAGTCGGTCATGTCTATCGTCCCGGATATACTGGAAACTGGTTGCACAACTGACTGACGCGTTCCTGCACGCTTCGTTCCACCTGGGCGTCTCCGTCCGGCCCGTTTTTGCTCAATCCGTCGACAACTTCGGCAATCAGCTTGCCGATGGTGCGAAACTCTGCCGGACCGAACCCGCGGGTCGTCCCCGCCGGCGTGCCGAGGCGGATGCCGCTGGTGACGAACGGGCTGCGGGTGTCGAACGGGATGCCGTTCTTGTTACAGGTGAGCCATGCGCGGTCGAGGCCCTTTTCCGCGGCCTTGCCGGTGACATCCTTGCCCGACAGGTCGACCAGCATGGAATGGTTGTCCGTGCCGCCCGACACGATGCGCAGGCCGTTTTCCTCCAGGCTTGCAGCGAGGGCGCGGGCGTTCTCGACGACGCTTGCGGCATAGGCCTTGAATTCGGGACGAAGCGCCTCGCGGAAGGCAACGGCCTTGGCCGCGACAACGTGCATCAGCGGGCCGCCCTGCATTCCGGGGAAGACCGCCATGTTGATCGGCTTGGTCAGGTCCTCGTCATTCCACAGGATCACGCCGGAACGCGGACCGCGCAGCGATTTGTGCGTGGTGGTGGTGACGACATCGGCATGGGGGAAGGGGGAGGGATGCGCGCCGCCCGCGACAAGGCCCGAAATGTGGCTCATGTCCACCATCAGATAGGCGCCGACCTCGTCCGCGACGCGGCGGAATGCTTCCCAGTCCCAGACGCGCGAATAGGCGGTGCCGCCGGCGATGATCAGCTTCGGCTCGTGCTCCTTCGCGGTCGCCATCACGGCGTCCATGTCGATCAGTTCGTCTTCCTGCCGCACGCCATAGGCGACGGGGTTGAACCACTTGCCGCTCATGTTGACGGGGCTGCCGTGGGTCAGATGGCCACCGGAATTGAGATCCAGCCCCATGAAGGTGTCGCCCGGCTGCAGCAGTGCGAGGAAGACCGCCTGGTTCATCTGGCTGCCCGAATTGGGCTGGACGTTGGCGAAGTTGCAACCGAACAGTTTCTTCGCCCGGTCGATCGCCAGCGTCTCCACGACATCGGCATAGTCACAGCCGCCGTAATACCGCTTGCCGGGATAGCCCTCGGCATATTTGTTGGTGAAGACGCTGCCCGTCGCTTCCAGCACGGCGGTAGAGGCGATGTTCTCGCTCGCGATCAGTTCGATCTTGTCCTGCTGCCGGGCCAGTTCCTTGTCGATCGCGGCCGCGATTTCGGGATCGGCCGTCGCCAGGTCGTCATGCCAGAAACGGTTCATGTCGGCGGTGCGGGCGTCGATCTGATCGGGAGTGGTCTGGTCGGGGGCAGTGCTCATGACGGGTCTCTTGAGGCAGGATTGGAAAGCTTGTCGACGCGGCGCTGGTGGCGACCGCCGGCAAACTCGGTATCGAGGAAGGCGGTGACGCAGGCTTTCGCCATTTCGATCCCGGTCAGGCGGGCGCCGATGGCGAGGCAGTTGGCATCATTGTGTTCGCGCGCAAGACTGGCGCTGAGCGGCTCGGAAACCAGCGCGCAGCGGACCTGCGGATTGCGGTTCACACTCATCGAGATGCCGATGCCGCTGCCGCACAGCGCGATCCCGCGCTCCGCCGTGCCGTCCGCGACGACGCCGGCCAGCTTGTAACCATAATCGGGATAATCGACGCTGTCGCCGCTATCGGGGCCGAGGTCGGCGACTTCGTGCCCGATCTCGACGAGCCATTCGCGCAGTTCGGCTTTCATGGAGAGGGCGGCGTGGTCTGAGGCAATGGCGATACGCATGGCGCGCCTATAGGGGAGGGCGGCGATTCCCTCCACCCCCGACATTGGGTTGTAGGGCGCTTTGCACAGGGAAGGCCGGCGCGCGTCCGTCGCGGTTGCGCCTACTGTCGGAAACGCGCAATCAGGGACGGAACGAGGGGAAACCGAACGAATGCGCCACCTGCCCGTCATCGCCGCGATTATCGGGGCCTTCATCCTTGCGATCATCGCGACGACGCCGCCCCGTGATGCAGGGCTATCTGCCCCGGGCACCGCATTCTCGGCCGCCCGTGCGATGCAGGACGTGGAGATAATCGCACGAGAGCCGCACGTGACCGGATCGCAGGCCAATGCCGAGGTGCGCGAACATATCGCCGGCCGCCTGCAGGCCATCGGCATGGAGGTGTCGACCACGCAGGGGCTGGTGCCGGAACAGGGCCTCGACAAGTTCGGGAACTGGAGCGGGACGCGGCCCGACGCGCTGACCTTCACCAATGTCATCGGCGTTCTGCCGGGCCGGGACCGGTCCAAACCCGCACTGCTGCTGATGGCCCATCACGACACGGTCTGGAACTCGCCCGGCGCGCCCGACGATACGGCAGGTGTCGCCGCCATCATCGAGACGCTGCGAGCTTCGCAGGCGCAGGGCCCGCTTGAACGTGACGTAATCGCCCTGTTCACCGATGCGGAAGAGCTCGGGCTGGTCGGCGCGCGCCAGTTCTTCGGCGAGAACCCGCTTCGCGAGCGCGTCGGAGCCATCGTCAACCTGGAAGCGCGGGGCGGGGGCGGGCGCACCACACTGTTCCAGACATCGCGAAACAATGGCGGGGCGGTGGAAGCCTACGCCGGCGCTGTCGATACGCCCGGCGGCTCTTCGCTGGCGACATTCGTGTACGAGACCTTGCCCAACGATACCGACCTCACTCCGGCGCTGGAGCTGGACGTCACCGCGTACAATCTCTCCTTCATCGGCCGCCCGGGGCTCTATCACTCGCCATTGGCAACGCCTGCCAATCTCGACCGGGGCGCGCTGCAGGACATGGGGGAGCAGACCCTGGCTCTCACCCGTGCCCTGGGCGAGGCCCAGGCGCTTCCCGAGGCGGCGCCCAACGCCACGTTCTTCGATGTCTTCGGCCTGTTCGTCCTGCACTACGGAACGGTCACAGGCTGGATACTGCTGGGCCTGACGATCCTGCTGCACATCTTTGCGATCCGCACGAACGAGGCGATGATTGCGCCCCGCAACCGCGTCTGGCGATCGGTGGGCGCGTCCATGGGCGTAATCGTCGGGGGCGGCGCGGTGCTTTACCTTCTGAACCTCGTGTCGGGCGCGGGCGCTGAGGGAAGTTATTACGACCGCCTGGCAGCCATACCGTATCTGGAGGCGCAGGCCCTGCTCGTCTGCGCGGGCGCCCTTGCTGTTACGGCGCCGCTATGGGCCGGGCGGAAGGGAACGCTTTTCGGGCTGGTGCTGGCCATCGCCGCGCAAGTCATTGCGCCGATCACGACGTTCATCATCGTGTTCCCGTTGCTGGTCGTCGGGGTAGCCGGGTTTGTGAGCCATTTTCTGCCGGAACGCATCGGACTGGGCGTGAAGGTCGTGGGCGGCGCCATCGCCGGTGGCTTCCTGCTGCAATACGGGCACCAGTTGATGCAGGGTGTGGGGCCCGACATGCCCTCTGTCACTGCCCTGCTGGCCGCGCTTGCCATTCCTGCTTTGGGAATGCTCGTGCCTCGGTCGGACGGGAAGGCTTCCCCGCGCATCGCGGCGATTTGCCTGCTTGCGGCATTGGCGATCGCATTGTTCGTCCGGTTCGATCCGGTAGCGGATACCGTCGCCGATTATGCGAGCATGAAGGGTTAGGGCCCCGACAGCCGCCCTGGCCAGTAATCAGGCCGGGTCAGCCGTGCCTTGCGCCTGCTCCATGAAATACGCTTCGAGGTCGGCAATCATCCGCGCCTGCAACTCCTGCGTATAGCGATGGAGCTCCTCGAAATACGGGCCGTTGGCGGATGTCAGGGCCGGATGGTTCATCAGGCCCGGCGACTGCTCGAAAAACGCTGCACCCGCCGGGGTGGACGCAAAATTCCGGATCGCAACCAGTTCGGTCAGCGTGAATGTGTCGGCATAGGCAATTGCCGTCGCGTCCATCAGCTTCGGAATATGCCGCGCCATGATCGGGCGCAGGCCGCGAAGGCCCTCGACCATTCCTTCTTCCAGGATACGGCGCGCCCCTTCGTCGTCGATTTCGTCGAGATTGCGCGAGCCTGCGATCTGCGCACCCAGCGACTGCGCCATCTCCACGATGGTATCCTCGCGCGTTTCGGGAGGATACATGGCGGCAATAATATCCCGGGCGACCTGCAGCGACTCCGCGGAGACATCGCTCGTCGCTACTGCATCCTGTGCGATTGCAGGTGCGGGCAGGCTTATCGCCGCCAGCGCCGCAGCGGCAAGGAATGCGCGCTTCCTCACTGGTCCAGGAAGCTGCGCATCTTGCGTGAACGACTCGGGTGCTTGAGCTTCCTCAGCGCCTTGGCCTCGATCTGGCGGATACGTTCGCGGGTCACGGAGAACTGCTGGCCGACTTCTTCCAGCGTGTGATCGGTGTTCATGCCGATGCCGAAGCGCATGCGCAGCACGCGTTCCTCGCGCGGGGTCAGGCTGGCGAGGACGCGGGTGACGGTTTCCTTCAGGTTCGCCTGGATCGCGGCATCCACCGGGATGATCGCGTTCTTGTCCTCGATGAAATCGCCCAGATGCGAATCTTCCTCGTCGCCGATGGGGGTCTCGAGGCTGATCGGTTCCTTGGCGATTTTCATCACCTTGCGAACCTTTTCCAGCGGCATGGAAAGGCGCTCTGCCATTTCCTCTGGCGTGGGCTCGCGGCCCTGCTCGTGCAGGAACTGGCGGCTCGTGCGAACCAGCTTGTTGATCGTTTCGATCATGTGGACCGGGATGCGGATCGTGCGTGCCTGGTCGGCGATGGAGCGGGTGATTGCCTGCCGGATCCACCACGTCGCGTAAGTGCTGAACTTGTAACCGCGGCGGTATTCGAACTTGTCGACCGCCTTCATCAGGCCGATGTTTCCTTCCTGGATCAGGTCCAGGAATTGCAGGCCGCGATTGGTGTATTTCTTGGCGATGGAAATCACGAGACGCAGGTTCGCCTCGACCATTTCCTTCTTCGCGATGCGTGCCTCGCGCTCCGCCTTCTGCACCATGTTCACGATGCGGCGGAATTCGGGCAGGCTCATGCCGGTGGCGCTGGCGATGTCGGCAATCTCGACGCGGATACGTTCGATGGATGCGCCTTCCTTCTCGGCAAAGGCGGCCCATTTCTTGTCTTTCTTCACCCGGTCCTTCAGCCAGTTATCGTCCAGCTCGTTGCCGATATAGGCCTGCAGGAAGTCGGCGCGCTTGACCTTGTGACGTTCGGCAAGGCGCAGCATCTGGCCGCCCAGCGCCGTCAGGCGGCGGTTGAAGGCGTAGAGGTTGTCGACCAGGAATTCGATCTTGGTCGCGTGGAACTGCATGCTTTCGACTTCCGCCGTCAGTTCCTCGCTCAGGCTTTCGTATTTCTTTTCCTTCGCCGCCGGGAAGGCTTCGCCGCGGCCCAAGGTTTCCACGCGTTCGCTCTGCAGCTTCTCGAACTTCTTGAACAGCGAGGTGATGCGGGCGAAGCGCTCGATGGCATCCGGCTTCAGCGCGGCTTCCATCTGGGCAAGGGACATGGTGTTGTCCTCTTCCTCCTCGTCGTCCTTCTTCTTGGCCGAACCGCCTTCGCCGTCCTCGCCATCATCCTCGTCGTGGTCGGAATCGTCTTCATCGTCCACGATGGTGGGGCCGGCGGTCTCTTCCGAGATCTCGCCGTCGTCATCGTCGTCGGCATCATCGGCCATCTTGTCAGCCGGCGGTTCCTTCGACAGCATCGCGTCGAGATCGAGGATCTCGCGCAGCTGCATTTCCTCGTTGTTGAGCGCTTCGGACCACTGGATGATGGCGTGGAAGGTGATCGGGCTTTCGCACAGGCCCATGATCATCATGTCACGTCCGGCCTCGATCCGCTTGGCGATGGCGATCTCGCCTTCGCGGCTGAGCAGTTCGACCGCGCCCATTTCGCGCAGGTACATGCGGACGGGATCGTCCGTGCGTTCGCCCGTCGTCGTCTTCTTCGCAGCGGCTGCGGGCTTCTTCTTGTCGTCCTTCGAACCGTCGGCGGCGATCTCGGCGACTTCGCTTTCCTTCTCCGCCTCGGCCTCGGCTTCCTCGTCGTTTTCCACGATCTGGACGCCCATTTCGGACAGCGCGGTCTGGATATCCTCGATCTGGTCGGGGCCGATATCGGAAGGCAGGGCGGCGTTCAGCTCGTCAAAGGTGACGTAGCCTTTCTTCTTCGCCTTGGTGATCAGTTTCTTGATCGACGCTTCTTTCATGTCGATCAGCGGAGCATCTTCGCCCTGCTTCGATTTCGCCTTGGACGCCATAGGGTATCGTCTCAATCTGTTTGCGCGCCGTCTGCCGGTTCCGGCGTGGGCGGGGTGGTATCTTCGTTTCCGGACGCTGTGCCGTCATCCTCGGCATCGGCCCGCATGCTTGCCATTTGGCCGAGTCGCGCCTCGAATTCCAGCTTTCGCTTCAACAATCTCTGCTGATCGGCGAAAGCTCCTTCGGGGTCGGTGGCGAACCGGGCCGTGGCTGCGGCAAGCGCAGCCTCCAGCGCCGGTCGTTCGACCAGCAACGAAACGGCTTCAGCCAGGCTCTCGCGCGCAACCTGCGGATCGGTCCCTTCTCTGAGGAAGGTGAAACGAGTCTTATCCGGGGGCGCAATATGTCCGGCAGCGCCCGATATGGGCGTTTCGCCGGTGTCTTCAAGCGGTTCGAGCGAATCGAGTAGTGGATTAATCGCAGCCGCGACTTTCGGGTCACGCTCGGCAAGGTCGGACAGGTCTTCGCAGTGGCGATCGAGCTGGTCGGGGAAGCGCACCAGCCCGCCGACCACGGCGGACAGCAGCGCATCCCTGTTCGATCCGCCCGCCAGCATCCGCAGGCTGTTGCGCGCAGCAGGCGTGACCATGGGGCGGGCGGGAAAATTTCGCCCTTTCCAATCGCCTTTCTTCCAGGTGTTCTCGCGCCGCGGAAAGGCGAAGGCGGAAAACCGGTCGAGCAATTCGCGGCGGTAGAGCGCGCGGATATCCTCGTCCCCGATCGTATCGACATGTGCCAGCAGCCGCGATTTCAGGCCGGCCTTTGCTTCCGGGCTGTCCAGCGGCTGCGCGTCGCGTTCGTTCTCCCACAGCGTGTCGAGCAGGCTGGCCGGGCTGGCGAGCAGTGTTTCCATCGCGCGGACCCCGCGTTCCTGCAGCAGGTCGTCGGGGTCCATGCCCTTCGGCATCCGGACTATGCCCAGCGAATGGCCGGGACGCAGGAGTGGCAGGGCGCGTCCGACGGCGCGCATGGCGGCGCGCTGCCCGGCGGCATCGCCGTCGAAGCACAGGACGGGGCGTTCGACCATTCGCCACAACAGCTCGATCTGCCGCTCCGTCAGCGCCGTGCCGAGCGGGGCCACCACGTCCTCTATTCCTGCATTGGCAAGCGCGATGACGTCCATGTAGCCTTCCACGACAACCACCCGTCCGCTCTGGCGCGATGCCGGGCTGGCGCGGTGCTGGTTGTAGAGGACATTGCCCTTGTCGAAGAGCGGCGTGTCGGGCGAATTCAGGTATTTCGCCACGCCATCGCGGTTGTCGAGGATGCGTCCGCCAAACGCGATGACGCGGCCGCGCGCGTCCTGGATCGGCAGCATCAGGCGGTCGCGGAAACGGTCGTAGCTGTTGCCGTCATCGGCCGCGATCCGCATGCCGCTCTCGGTCAGCATGGCCGCGTCGAACGATCCCAGCGCGCCGGGCAGGGCCTGTTTGTCATCGGGTGCATAGCCGAAACCGAATTCCCGCACGACCGCGTCGCTGAACCCGCGCGAGGCGAGATAGCGCCGCGCCTTCGCCCCGGCATCGGACGCCAGTCGGTCGACGAAAAATTCCTGCGCCGCGCCGGTCACGTCGATCAGGCTGGCGCGTTTCTCCGCCCGTTTCGCAGCGACGGGATCGGGGGCGGGGACTTCCATCCCGGCTTCCGCAGCAAGTTCCTTCACCGCGTCCATGAAACCGAGGCCGCGCTGGTCGGTCATCCAGCGGATCACGTCGCCATGCGCACCGCAGCCGAAGCAGTGGTAGAACCCCTTTTCATCGCTAACGGTGAAGCTGGGCGTGTTCTCGTTATGGAAGGGGCAGCACGCCTTCCATTCCCGCCCCGCCTTCTGAAGCTTGGTCGTGCGCTGGATGACGCTGGAAAGCGTGATCCGCGCACGCAATTCGTCCAGCCATTGGGGAGACAGCGCCATGCAAGCGAATATCGTCCCAAAGCCGGTTTCGTTCAAGTCGCCATAATGGCTTCTCTACGACGAGATTCCCGCTCGGGAGGAGGGCAGATCGTCAGGACGCCGCGCGCGCCGCAGGGGCGGGCGCATCGCAGGCATTGGCCGCATCACCGTCTTCCGCCGGGTAGGGGCCCTGGCCGCTGGCCGTGCTGTAATTCGCCGTGACCTCGTACCGTTCGGCAGGGCCGGCCGGGGGCAGGGTGGATTGCCAGTAGAAGGTGAGCGGTTCACCCTGTTCCCACTGGTCGCCGCCTTCGCCTGCATCGATCGTCCATGCCAGCGCGCCATCGCGGCACGTCACCGTCACCATTACCTTGTCGCCCACGGCGGCATTCGCTTCGAGGCGGGAGAAGCCCGCATTGCCCGTGAAACCGTGGGCGGGGCCGGTCATGCGGAACATTTCGGCCAGTTCGATGTCGGACGAATCGGCACCGTCCCCGCTGCCGGTCGCGGGATCGTTGTCCTCGCCGGGATAGACGGTGTGGACATAGGTGTAGATCGTGCCTTCGGGCGCTTCGGAGGGGTCGCACGTCACCATACCCGCAGGGCAGGCGACATAGCTGGTCATGTCGGCAAAGGCGCCCGCATCGTTGGTCATCGCCACCTTAACATCGGCACCGCGCGGACCGATGATCTTTGCGCCCAGTTGCAGGTCGGCGAAATCGCCCGCCTCGATCGCGTTGGCCAGCAATGCCGCCTCGCCATCGGTCGTCGCGATGTCCAGATCTGCGTCGCCGGCATAGCGATCGGTCGATTGGTCGACCGGCTCCGCGCATCCGGCCAGGATCAGGGCCAGGGTTGCCGGGGCGGCGAGAGCAGCGGTCTTGCGGATCATATCAGAAGCTTTCCTTCACGAGTTTCGAGGCGAGGCCCATGTCCAGCGAAGCGCCGTGCTTCGCCTTTAGTTCCCCCATGACCTTGCCCATATCCTTAATGGATTCAGCGCCCGTGGCGGCCTTCGCCTCGGCAATCGCGGCCCTCGTTTCGGCCTCGTCCATCGTGCGGGGCAGGAATTCCTCGATTACCGCCAGTTCGCGGCGTTCCTGCGAGGCCAGTTCCTCGCGGCCGCCTTCCTCGTACATGGTTATCGATTCGCGGCGCTGCTTGGCCATTTTGGTGAGAACGTCGGTCACCATCTCGTCGTCCGGGACCTCTTTCGAGGCGGTCCGCATCTCGATGTCGCGGTCCTTGATCTTCGCCCCGATCAGGCGGAGCGCCGCGGTGCGGTCCTTGTCCTTCGCCTTCATGGCAGTGACGGTTTCGGCCTTGATCTGATCGCGGAGCATAAATGTCGTTTCCTGTGGATGGATTGGCGCCGGCAGCGCGTATTGCCGCCCTCATAGCGAATAAATGCAGCGCCGCCACGCTTGACGCAGGCACGCCACCTGCTTAGCGGGTGGGGCTTAGCGACATTGCCGGAAAACCCCTGACTCGGAGTGCCCCTTTTATGGCTTCTGCCGACATTACCCCTGCGCAGCCCAAAGGCGCGACGGGTCTCCTTTTGCTGGCCGACGGTACGGCATTATGGGGCCATGGTTTCGGCCATATCGGCAGCGCCGTCGGCGAGGTGTGCTTCAACACCGCGATGACCGGTTACCAGGAGGTGATGACCGATCCCAGCTATGCTGCGCAGATCGTCACCTTCACCTTCCCCCATATCGGCAATGTCGGCAGCAATGCCGAAGACATCGAAAGCCGGGTAGAGGCAGCCGTGGGCTGCATCGTGCGCGAGAACGTGACGCCCGACAGCAATTTCCGCAGCAAGCAGCTTTTCGACGAATGGATGCGCGAGAACGGGAAGATCGGCCTGAGCGGCATCGATACCCGCGCGCTGACCCGCTATATCCGCCTGAACGGGGCGCCCAACGCCGTGATCGCGCACGAACCGCATGGCCAGTTCGACCTGCCCGCCCTGCTGAAGCGGGCGCAGGATTGGGCCGGGCTGGAAGGCATGGATCTGGCGGGGCGCGTTTCGCGCAAGAAGCAGGAAGACTGGGAAGGCGGCTGGTGGTCGCTGGGCAAGGGTTATGGCCGCGCCTCGCGGCAGGCAAATCCCCATGTCGTCGCGATCGATTACGGATCGAAGGACAATATCTTCCGCAACCTGGTGAAGGCAGGCGCGCGGGTGACGGTGGTGCCGGCGAAAACCTCGCTGGAGGACATTCTCGCGCTGCAGCCGGACGGCGTGTTCCTGTCCAACGGCCCGGGCGATCCGGCGGCGACGGGCGAATATGCGGTGCCGGTGATCAAGGCGCTGCTGGAGCGCGACGTGCCGCTGTTCGGCATCTGCCTCGGCCACCAAATGCTGGCGCTGGCCGCGGGCGCGAAGACGATTAAGATGCACCAGGGCCACCGCGGCGCCAACCATCCCGTCCAGCGTGTCGGCGGGGGCTGGGGCGACAGCGAGGGCCTCGTCGAGATCACCAGCATGAACCACGGCTTTGCGGTTGATGGCGAGACATTGCCCGAGGGTGTGGAGCAGACCCACGTGTCGCTGTTCGACGGCACCAATTGCGGCATTTCGATCAAGGACAAGAAGGCATTCGGGGTGCAGTATCACCCGGAGGCAAGCCCCGGCCCGCAGGACAGCTTCTACCTGTTTGAGAAGTTCGTGGGGATGTTGGGGTGAAACCGTCAATCGCAGCACTTGCCGTCTTTTTCATGGGAAATCCGTTTTGCGGGGCGGCAGCACAAGAAGTGGCAAAAGACCGGCCATACGGCTTTAATGTGGCCGAATCGGTTGTTGGTAATTTCGAAGTTGTCGCTGAAACCTCGATAGAATGGCGAAATGATTTACCCTATCCGGACAAAAGCCATTGTGCCGGATGGAATGACGACATTTTTTTTGGGATGGATTCAACCGGAAATTTAACTTCGGTCAGTTTCAATTTTATCTTCGAGAGAGAGGAAGGCGATTATTATCGCCTCAACGGTTCGGATAAGGTCGATATCTACGTCGACGGACGCCGCTTCGAGTATTACTCGGTCCATCAGCCAGACTACTTTATCAATGTTCCCGAAACCCATCCCTCCCCGGATACAATCCAGGTCACGATTTTTCGCGGATTTGATGGTGTACGCGAAGACGGTGTAGAGCCGTTCTACAACATCACGCGGATTCAACAGTCTCTTATCGAGGCCAACAAACTGGAATGGGAACTGGTCGAAGTCGAGCCGGGTTCTCACGACGACTATCCTGAGTTGGGATCTAAAATCGGTTCGCGTGGAACTCTCGACAATGCTTCGTTCCAAAGCGCCGTGAACTGGTGTGCGGAGAAAATGCGTTCTCCCGCGCGACTGACTTTGCCAAACTCCATTCTCGGACAGATGGATAAGTAATGCCCAAACGCACTGACATCTCCTCGATTCTCGTCATCGGCGCTGGCCCGATCATCATCGGCCAGGCTTGCGAGTTCGACTATTCCGGCACGCAGGCGATCAAGGCGTTGAAGGAGGAGGGCTACCGCGTGGTCCTCGTCAACTCCAACCCCGCCACGATCATGACCGATCCGGAAATGGCCGACGCGACCTATATCGAGCCGATCACGCCCGAAATCGTCGCCAAGATCATCGCCAAGGAAAAGCCCGACGCGCTGCTGCCGACCATGGGCGGGCAGACCGCGCTCAACTGCGCGCTGAAGCTCGACGAGATGGGCGTGCTGGCGGAGCATGGGGTCGAGATGATCGGGGCCAAGGCCGATGCGATCGACAAGGCGGAGAACCGCCAGCGTTTCCGCGAGGCGATGGATTCCATCGGCCTCGAAAGCGCGCGCAGCGGCATCGCCAATACGCTGGACGAGGCGCGCGCCGTGCTCGAGCGGACGGGCCTTCCCGCCATCATCCGTCCCAGCTTCACGCTCGGCGGTACGGGCGGCGGCATCGCCTACAACACTGCCGAGTTCGAGCGGATCGTTCGCGAGGGCCTCGACGCAAGCCCCACCACCGAGGTGCTGATCGAGGAATCGCTGCTCGGGTGGAAGGAATACGAGATGGAGGTGGTCCGCGACCGGGCCGACAATGCCATCATCATCTGCGCCATCGAGAATGTCGATCCGATGGGCGTGCATACGGGCGATTCCATCACCGTCGCACCCGCGCTGACGCTGACGGACAAGGAATACCAGATCATGCGCAGCGCCAGCATCGCGGTGCTGCGCGAGATCGGCGTCGAAACGGGCGGATCGAACGTGCAGTTCGCGGTCAATCCCGAGGACGGCCGCCTGATTGTGATCGAGATGAACCCGCGTGTCTCGCGCTCGTCAGCGCTGGCATCGAAGGCCACCGGCTTCCCCATCGCGCGCGTCGCGGCGAAGCTGGCGGTCGGCTACACGCTGGACGAGATCGAGAACGAGATCACCGGCGCAACGCCCGCCAGCTTCGAACCGACGATCGACTACGTCGTCACCAAGATCCCGCGCTTCGCCTTCGAGAAGTTTAAGGGCGCGAAGAACGAACTGGCCACCGCGATGAAGTCGGTCGGCGAGGTCATGGCCATCGGCCGCAATTTCCAGGAATCCATGCAGAAGGCCCTGCGCGGCCTCGAGACCGGGCTCGACGGGTTCAACCGCGTGGTCGAACTGGAAGGCGTGTCGAAGGAAATCATCACCGCCGCGCTCAGCAAGCGCACGCCTGACCGGCTGCTCAATGTCGCGCAGGCCTTCCGCGAAGGCTTCGACGTGGACGAGATCAACCGCATCACCGGCTACGACAAGTGGTTCCTGCGGCAGATCGAGGCGATCATCTACGAAGAGCGGATGATCGCGCATAACGGCCTGCCGAACGAGGCGGACGAACTGCGCCGCCTGAAGGCGATGGGCTTTTCCGACAAGCGGCTGGCCACGCTGGCAGTCCGCTCCGTCGGCGTGGCGGGCGGCCTCGGCGAAACGCAGGCGCGCCGTTCGGGGCTGCTGCACGATGCCCTGCGCGCCATGGCCGGAGCAACCAGCGAGGAAGAAGTCCGCAAGCTGCGCCACAAGCTGGGCGTGCTGCCGGTCTTCAAGCGGATCGACAGTTGCGCTGCCGAGTTCGAGGCGGTGACGCCCTACATGTATTCCACCTACGAGGCACCGACCTTCGGCAAGCCCGAAGACGAGGCCATGCCCTCGGACCGGCGAAAGATCGTGATCCTGGGCGGCGGACCGAACCGCATCGGGCAGGGGATCGAGTTCGACTATTGCTGCGTCCACGCCTGTTTCGCGCTCAGCGAAGCCGGGTTCGAGACGATCATGGTCAACTGCAACCCGGAAACGGTCAGCACCGATTACGACACGTCCGACCGCCTCTATTTCGAGCCGCTGACGGCAGAAGACGTGCTGGAAATCCTGCGCGTGGAACAGCAGTCGGGTGAACTCGTCGGCGTGATCGTGCAGTTCGGCGGGCAGACTCCGCTCAAACTGGCGCAGGCGCTGGAGGATGAAGGCATCCCGATCCTGGGCACCAGCCCCGATGCCATCGACCTGGCCGAAGACCGGGAGCGTTTTGCGCGCCTCGTCAACAAGCTGGACCTGAAGCAGCCCGATAACGGCATCGCCAAAAGCCGGGATGAAGCTGCAGCTGCCGCGCGCACCATCGGCTAT
Source organism: Altererythrobacter sp. MTPC7 (assembly GCF_042851395.1). Classification (NCBI taxonomy): domain Bacteria; kingdom Pseudomonadati; phylum Pseudomonadota; class Alphaproteobacteria; order Sphingomonadales; family Erythrobacteraceae; genus Altererythrobacter; species Altererythrobacter sp. MTPC7. The sequence goes on from NZ_BTGS01000001.1 coordinate 344,196, forward strand.
CCCGTGCTCCTGCGTCCCAGCTATGTGCTCGGTGGACGCGCGATGGAGATCGTCGACAGCGAGGCGCAGCTCGACGATTACATCAACACCGCGGTCAACGTGTCCGGCGACAGTCCGGTGCTGGTCGACCAATACCTGCGCGATGCCATCGAATGCGACGTGGACGTCCTGTGCGATGGCAAGGAAGTGCGTATCGCCGGCGTCATGCAGCATATCGAGGAAGCCGGGGTGCATTCGGGCGACAGCGCCTGCACCCTGCCGCCATACTCGCTGCCGGACGAAATCGTGGCAGAGATGGAGCGCCAGGGCGAGGCGCTGGCGCTGGCCCTGAACGTGCGCGGCCTGATGAACGTGCAGTTCGCGGTGAAAGACGGCGAGGTCTACCTGATCGAGGTGAACCCGCGCGCCAGCCGCACCGTGCCGTTCGTTGCCAAGACCATCGGACACCCGGTCGCGAAAATCGCCAGCCGCATCATGGCGGGCGAGAAGCTGGCGGATTTCCCCGAATTCAACCTGCGCCCGGGCCACATGGCGGTGAAGGAAGCCGTCTTCCCGTTCAGCCGTTTCCCCGGGGCCGACCCGGTCCTGTCGCCCGAAATGCGCTCAACCGGCGAAGTCATGGGCATCGACCGCGCCTTCCCCGAAGCGTTCCTGAAATCGCAGATGGGCGCCGGCATGGCCCTGCCTGCGAAAGGCACCCTGTTCGTGTCGGTGAAGGATAGCGACAAGACTGCGATCCTTCCCGCGGTGAAGCGCCTGATCGCGTGCGGGTGGTCCATCATCGCAACCGGCGGTACGCAGGCTTACCTGGCGGAGCAGGGCCTGCCGGTCGATCGGGTCAACAAGGTGGCGGAAGGCCAGCCCCACATCGTCGATGCGATCATCGACGGGAAGGTCGACCTGATCTTCAATACGACCGAGGGCTGGCAGTCGCTGATGGACAGCAAGTCGATCCGTGCCTCCGCGCTGGAGGCGAAGCTGCCGTATTACACGACGGCCGCCGCCAGCGTGGCTGCTGCAGAGGCGATTGCGACGGTCGATGCCAGCCAGCTTGAAGTCCGCTCGTTGCAGGACTATTATAGCGCGACGAGTTAGAACACACCTTCACCCCAGACCGATCCGACACAGTCGCCCGCAAGGCGCGACCACGGATCGGTTTGCCGCGTGCGGGGGCAGAAAACAGGACAGGTTCCGATGGATAAAGTGCCGATGCTGGCAGAAGGCTACGAACGCCTGACAGCCGATCTCAAGCTGCTTCGTGCAGAGCGCCCCAAGGTGGTCGACGCCATCGAGGAAGCGCGCGCTCACGGCGATTTGTCGGAGAACGCCGAATATCACGCCGCCAAGGAGCGCCAGGGCCAGATCGAGGCGCAGGTCGCCGAACTGGAAGACAAGATCACCCGTGCCCAGATCATCGACCCGACCACGCTGTCGGGTAACAAGATCGTGTTCGGCGCAACCGTGACCCTGCTCGACGAGGACGACAAGCCGATCAGGTACCAGATCGTCGGCCAGACCGAAGCTGACGCCAACAAGGGCCGCATTTCCTACAGCTCGCCGATTGCGCGCGCCCTGATCGGGAAAGAAGTGGGCGAAGAGGTGGAGGTCACCGTGCCGAGCGGGGACAAGTTCTACCTCGTCGACAAGATCGAATTCATCTGACGGCAGTGGAGGCGCGCCTCGTGCGCGCCTCTCGCGCGGGCCATGCGGGCTGGCGCCTAGTCGATCGCCTTCGTCATGGCGTAATTGTGGATGGGAACGGACCTGTTTCCATGCTCGATCGTGAAGTCACGCCTTTCGCCCAGCTCGTAGCCCGCGCGTTCGAACGCCGGGCGGGCAAGCTCGCTTGCCTCGGTATAGAGCCGCGCCGCGCCCAAGGTGCGGGCCTTCGTCTCCGCCGCCGCCAATAGCTGCCCGGCGAGGCCGAGCCGCGAGTGGTCGGGATGGCTGTAGAGCATGTCCACGTGCCCGTCCTTTTCCAGCAGGACATACGCGACCGGCCTGTCATCGTTATCGACAGCCACGAAAATATGATCGCCCGCCGCAACGCGGCCGGCGATCCGTTCCGGCTGGATATGGCGGGCCGACCACGCAGCCACCTGTTCCTGGCTGTAGGCGGCAGGCCCGATCGTCGCGATCGCCGCCAGCGTCACCAGTGACAGCGCTTCGGCATCACCGTCGGCATAGGGGCGGATCGCGTAGGCCAAGGCCGATCAGGCTTCCGGATCGAGGATCTTGTGAAGGTGCACGATGACGTATTTCATCGCGGCGTCGTCCACTGTGCGCTGCGCATTGCCGCGCCATGCTTCCACTGCGCCGTCATAGTCCGAATAGACGCCGGCCACGTGAATGCTTTCCGGATCTTCGAATTCGAGGTTGCGCGTGTCTTTCACCCGGCCGCCCATGACGAGATAGAGCGGCTGCTTCGTTTCTTTTTCTTCCATCGTATGAATTCCTTGGGGAGGAGGGGACCCTGCCGCAGCAGGAAGGCAAGGGGGCCATAACGCCGAGCGGCGCGGCAGGCAATTGCCCACCGCGCCGTCTCGCTTCATGTCCTGGCCTTCGCCCGATCAGACGGCAACGCGTGCCTTTGCGTCGCGATAGGTCCTTCCTGCGCGGCGCGCGGCCTTGCGCGACAGGTTCAGGACATTGTCCGAGGTGTTGCCGGCGGTCTTGTAAGCCGAACGGCGGGCCTTGCGCGCACCGAAGGCGAGGTCGTCGCCGAAATCTTCCAGTGCATCGCCGCCGGCACGGGCCACGTCACCTGCCTGGTCGAGAAGACCGCTTGCATAGGCGAGGCCCATTTCCGTGGCGTAGGTTGCGATTGCGCCCGCCTTCTGTCCGGCACGGCGACCCGGACGGGTCATGGCACCGATGGCCAGACCGATCACGACGACGCCTGCCACGGCTGCAACGGGATGGTCCTTTACGAACTGGGTGGTGCTGTCGGCCGCGCTCTTGGCATAATCGCCGATCGTGCGCTCTTCGTTGCGCTGCTCACCGGCTTCGATCTTGGCACGCAGTTCGTCGCGTTTTTCCTGGCTGCTCATGGGGTAACTCCGAATTTGTTAAGTGTCTGGGAAACCAATGGACCAAAGGCCGGGATGTTCCGCGTTCTCGCCCCGACACGGACGATCAGTAAGGGTAGCGGTCGTCGTAAAGTTCGTCCTCGAACAACTCGTGCTGGTCATCGTCTTCGTGTTCGAAGCCGAGAAAGGAGAGGATCGGATTGCGAGCGAACCAGATGCCGACCGCAGCCAGCAGGGTCGCCAGGACACCGCGATTGTTGTCCGCAATTTCGGTCGCTTCCTCGAACAGGTCGAGCGCGCCATGGGTAATGCGGTCGGTGACACGATCCTTCACGCTGCGGGCCGACAGGTCTTCCTTCACATGGGCGATATCGGCCTTCACCAAGGAAAGCGCGGCGTTTCGCAAAGCGCGGTCGGCCCGCATGTCTCTTTCGCGAGCGTTCATGCTGCCGTCTCCCCGGCATCGGCACCATCGTCGGAATTATCGGCATTATCGAAAGCAGCACTGATCTTGCGGAAGCGGCGCAGGGCGAGCCATCCGAAAATCGCGGTGCACACGAGCAGGATCCCGCCCATGATCGCCGTCGCGACAAATGCGCCGACGATTGGGGCGAGGGCGATGATGAGCCCCACGACGATCCCCATCAGCGCAAGATGCAGGAAGGCCAGCATGACCATCGCAAAAGCCGCACCGGCCTTTATCTCGTGCGCGGCAAAGGCAGCCCGGCTTTTCTGGAAAGCCAGTTCGGCCTGGACGTAGGCCTTGCCATCGGCGACCAGCGCGCCAATGTCGTCGGCAAGCGAGGCATCATCCGGACCGCCGGGAATCTGAAGAACGGGATCACCGTATGTGTCGGTGTCCCGCTCCATCTCGTCAGCTTGCCCTGCGGGCGACGTCGTTGTTTCGAGCATATCGCCGTATCAGGCCTTTTTAGCTAGCTTGGGAATGAAAACACCCGGCGCAGCGGCCGGGTGTCCAATCGATCATCAGCGGCGAAGAAGCCGTGCGATCATGTAGCCGCCAACGGCTGCCATGCCAATCGCAAGACCGGGGCTCTGACGTACGAATTCACGGGCGTCATCGCCCAGTTCGTCGACGCTCTTCGCTTCCAGCTTTGCAGCGTTTTCCTGCAGGGTGCGCGAGGCGTTGCGTGCGTAGTCGCCGTATTTCGGGCCGAAATTCTCGTCGATCACGGCGGCGTTGTCGGCGACCATCTTGCTGAGCGCGGAGATGGCATCGCTTGCCTTCGCCTTGCCTTCGACAGCGAGTTCGCCCGCCTTGGCTTTTGCCTGTTCCGAATACTCGCCGCTCTTGTTGCCGGCCTGGTTGCGATAGGCGGCGGCGCGGTCGGATGCTTCGGTCTTCAGGGCGGCTGCTCCGGCACGTGCCTCGTCCAGCGCGGCGTTGAAGCGGGTCTTGGCTTCGCTGCGTCCGGTCGTCGGCTCGGCAGCGGCAGAACCGGCTGCTGCACCGACGGCGTCGCCAGCGACCGCGGTTTTGGGCGCCTTGGCAGCTTTCTTCGTCTTCGGCTTGGCGGTGTCGGTGGCCATGATATTATCCCTCGTAAATTGCTGTTTCACATCGCGGCAACGCAAACGCTGCCCGTTTCATGAGTTCAACGTCGCTTGCACCTGTTAGTTCCGCGTCATAGAGCGCTGCCGACCTCCATATGGAGGTGTCTTATCCATATACAACACCTGGGGTATCGACCATGACTGCCATCATCGACCTGCACGCCCGCGAAATCCTCGATTCGCGGGGCAATCCCACGGTTGAGGTCGATGTCCTACTTGAAGATGGAAGCATGGGCCGGGCCGCCGTTCCCTCCGGCGCGTCGACCGGCGCCCACGAGGCGGTCGAACTGCGCGACGGGGACAAGGGACGCTATCTCGGCAAGGGCGTCACGAAGGCGGTCGAAGCGGTCAACACGGAGATCGCCGAGACGATCCTCGGCCTTGATGCGGAAGACCAGCGCGACATCGACATGGCTCTGATCGGCCTCGACGGCACGGACAACAAGAGCCGCCTGGGCGCGAATGCGATCCTCGGCGTCAGCCTCGCGATGGCGAAGGCGGCCGCGGCTGCGCGCGGAATGCCGCTCTGGGCCTATATCGGCGGCGTGTCCGCCCACGTCCTGCCCGTGCCCATGATGAACATCGTCAATGGCGGCGAGCACGCCGACAACCCGATCGACATCCAGGAATTCATGGTCATGCCGGTCGGGGCAGACAGCCTTGCGGAGGGCGTGCGCTGGGGGGCGGAGATCTTCCACACCCTGAAGAAAGGCCTTGCGGAAAAAGGCCTGTCGACCTCCGTCGGGGACGAGGGCGGTTTTGCGCCGAACCTGTCGAGCACCCGCGATGCGCTCGATTTCATCATGCGCTCCGTCGAGCAGGCGGGCTTCACGCCGGGCCGCGACGTGGTGCTGGCCCTCGACTGCGCTTCGACCGAATTTTTTCGCGACGGCAAGTACGAAGTGTCGGGCGAAAAGCTGTCGCTGGACGGTGCCGGAATGGCGGAATACCTCGCGAAACTGTGTGACGACTACCCGATCAAGTCGATCGAGGATGGCATGGCCGAGGACGACTTCGATGGCTGGAAGGCCCTGACCGATGCCATCGGCGACCGCGTGCAGCTGGTGGGCGACGACCTGTTCGTGACCAATCCGGCGCGCCTGGCCGACGGGATCGAGCGCGGGCTGGCCAATTCGCTGCTGGTGAAGGTCAACCAGATCGGCACGCTGTCGGAGACGCTGGAGGCGGTCGATATCGCGCACCGCGCCGGCTATACCAGCGTGATGTCGCACCGCTCTGGCGAGACCGAGGACGCAACGATTGCCGACCTCGCGGTGGCGAGCAATTGCGGGCAGATCAAGACCGGCTCCCTCGCGCGGTCCGACCGGCTTGCAAAGTACAACCAGCTCATCCGGATCGAGGAAGAACTGGGCGGCAGTGCACATTACGCGGGCACGGCTTGTTTCGGTCGCATTGGCGCCTGAGGCGAATTCCGCTCCTACGTTAAGAAAAGCAGGCGACACATCGGCGGCGCTCCCTAAGCCGGGGGCGCCGCCGTTTCATGTCTGGCCCGATACGCCGAAGCTAGTCGGCAAGGGTCCGCTTCACCGTCGACAATGCGCCGTCGAGGCGCGCAGCGGCGAGATGCAGCCCCATGGCATCGAGCGTTTCGAGATCGTCCTGCCACTGTCTTGCCAATTGGCGCAAAGCGGCTTCGCGGCAGCCATGCTGCGCGGTTGCGGTGTGTTTCATAATGCTGTCCTTGCGATCGAACGCGAGGACTATGCGCGAGTGACGGCAGGGCGGCCAGTGCAATCCAATCCGGATCGGACCCAATCGCCGGGCTTCCCGGCAGGGGCAATCAGAGGCCGAAATTCCTGCGCAAATCCAGCAGCGCGATAGCTGCCTTTGCAGCTTCTCCGCCCTTGTCCTTCTGCGACGGGTCGGCACGAACCTGCGCCTGCTCCTCGTTCTCCACCGTGATGATGCCGTTGCCGATGGCGATACCGTCCATCGTCAAAGCCATGATCGCACGCGCGCTTTCCCCGGCGACGATCTCGAAATGATAGGTTTCGCCGCGAATGACGACGCCGATGGCGACGAAGGCATCGTATCCGCCACTCTCCACAGCCAGGGCAATGGCTCCGGGAATTTCCAGCGCACCGGGCACGGTCAGGACCTCTACATCATGACCCGCGCTTTCCAGCGCTGCGCGCGCACCGGCAATCAGCTGGTCGTTCAGGTGCTCGTAGAAACGCGCTTCGACAATAAGGAAACAGGCCATGGGCTTACTCCGGAATGGGTCGGTGATCGACGATGTTCAGGCCATAGCCTTCGATGGCGACGACGTTGGGCTGCGAATTGCTGAGCAGGATCATGTCCTCGACGCCGAGATCCGCCAGGATTTGCGACCCGATGCCGACATTGCGCTCGGCCTCGTTCTCGCCATAGCCGGAGGCGGGCCTGCCGGTGATGATCACGATGACGCCCGACCCGTGATCGCCCACGGCCGTCATGGCCCGCTGGAGCGTGCGCTTGCGCTCGCCCGGCTTGCCCAGAACATCGTCGAAGATCGAGATCGGGTGGACGCGGGCGAGGGTGGGCTTGCCTTCCTCGATGCGGCCTTTCTGCAGGACGTAGCTTTCGCTGCCATCGACCGTGTTGCGATAGGTCATCATGCGCCAGTCGCCGCCGTAATCCGAAGTGAAGGCCTCGTCCGACCTGCGCTCGACCAGATGGTCGTGACGCATGCGGTATTCGATCAGGTCGCGAATGGTGCCGATCTTCATGTCGTGCTTGCGCGCGAAACCGACCAGGTCGTCGAGCCGGGCCATCGTCCCGTCCTCGTTCATGATCTCGCAGATCACGCCGGAGGGATTGAGCCCGGCGAGACGCGAGATGTCCACCGCGGCCTCCGTATGGCCGGCCCGGACCAGGACGCCCCCGTCGCGGGCGGCCAGTGGGAAGACGTGACCCGGGCTGACGATATCGTCCGGGCCCTTGCCCTCGTCGATGGCGACCAGCACGGTGCGCGAGCGGTCGGCTGCGCTGATGCCCGTGGTGACGCCGTGCTTCGCCTCGATCGAGGTGGTGAAGGCCGTCTGCATGCTCTCGCGGTTCTCGCGGGTCATGGGTTCCAGGCCCAGCGCCTCCACGCGGCGGCGGTCGAGCGACAGGCAGATGAGGCCGCGGCCATGGGTCGCCATGAAATTGATGGCATCGGGGGTCGCCATCTGTGCCGGGATGATGAGGTCGCCTTCGTTCTCGCGGTCCTCGTCATCCACCAGGATGAACATGCGGCCGTTGCGCGCCTCGTCGATGATCTCTTCCGCGCCGACAATGACTGGTGTCTCGTCGTTCTCTTCCAGGAAGGCCTGCAGCTTGCCGAGCGTATCGGTGGTGGGGTTCCAGCTGGCTTCCGTGCAATCACGCAAGGTATTGGCATGCAACCCTGCCGCCCGGGCGAGGCCGGCACGGGTCATGAGGCCTTGGGAAACGAGGGTGCGGACTTTTTCGACGGTGTTCATGGCCACCCGTCTCACATTTGAATGTGATCATGTCAAGCGCGTCACATTGAGGCGACGCACGAACTCACCAGACACGGCACGGGCCACTCGAAACCGCAATGTGAGAGGAGGGGGGGTGGTGGACGCACTAGGGTTCGAACCTAGGACCCGCTGATTAAGAGCGGCAAAATAGCTGTTTCAGAACGTCTCACCATGCTTGCTTTTCATAGGGTTAAGTGTCATACCTTACCATGCGAATTCACCGTATTTCACGCCAAATGTAACCTAAGGTTACGCTCCGGTGATTGAAAATCAGGAGGTCTTTAGCATGGTTTCCACAACTCTGACCGATGCCAAGCTGGCATCCTTGAAGCCTCCCGCCACCGGTCAGGTTGAAGTGAGCGATGCCGTCGTGCCAGGACTTCGTGTGCGGATCGGCGTTTCAGGTAGCCGCACGTTCATCATTAGAAAGCGCATCGGCGGACGCGTAAAGACGATCACTCTCGGTCGTTATTCGCCGCGCTTCAGCCTCGCGGTTGCACGCAAGAAAGCGCGCACAATCCTATCGGACATCGAGGCGGGCGGCGATCCTTCGAGCAACGTTTCGACCCGAAAGCGTCAGGCGAGCGGAAGGACTGTCCGCACTATGTGGCCGGACTACCGGTTGGCTAAGTCCGATCGCCGTTCGATTAAGGAGATCGAGCGGATATTCAATCGCCACATCCTGCCACACTTCGGGGACCGGATGGCCGAAACGATAACGCGCGCGGAGATCACCCAGTTCATCGACGAGATCGCGCGGAACTCACCGGTGATGGCACGAAATGTCCTCTCCCATCTTTCGTCTTTCTACGGATGGGCGCTGCCACGGCTCGACGCCCTACCGGGCAATCCGTGCCGGGATGCCGGTCGCCCGCCTGCCCCCAAAGCCCGCGACCGCGTGTTGAACGATACCGAACTCGGTATCCTATGGAATCTGCTCGATGAAGAGCCAGCGCCATTTGGTCCGGCAATTAAATTACTCATCTTGACCGGACAGCGGCGCGGGGAAGTGTTCGAGGCCGATCGAAGCGAATTCGATCTCGAAGAGAAGCTATGGACGATACCCGCCAATCGGGCGAAGAACGGTGTGGCGCATCTGGTGCCGCTGTCTGACGAGGCCGCAAAGATTGTCGAAAGTCAGACCGCCAAGGACGACAGCGAGAAGCTGTTCCCGGCGAGAGGCAACGGTGCAAATGGCGCGAGCGGTTTCAGCAAGACTATGTCGCGCCTTCGCCCGGCACTCGAGGAGGCGATCGCGCAGCCTGTGCCGCGTTGGACCTTGCATGATTTGAGGCGGACCCTTGCCACCGGCTTGCAGCGTCTCGGCGTTCGGCTCGAAGTGACCGAAGCTGTATTGAACCACGTCTCAGGTTCGCGGGCTGGTATCGTGGGCGTTTACCAGCGGCACGACTATTTTTCGGAGAAGCGCGAGGCGCTTGATGCCTGGGCCGAGGAGGTCCTGCGATTAGGTCAGGCGGGTCGTTCGAAACATTTGACCACGAAGGAGGGGGCTGGGGAAGGCTAAGAGTCCAGCCTTTCGTCCGCTACATAGTCCGTTGGATTCCTGATCCATTCGTTGACTGCGGACTCGTGCCATCCGGCGGAGTGTTCTCCGAGTTTAACCGAGCGGGGAAAGCTGCCTTCCGCCATCTTGCGGTAGAGGGTCGAGCGGCTGAGACCGGTCCGGTCGAGCACGGTCCTCATGCGGATGATGCGGTCAGAAAAAGGCATGTGAACTCCATCGTGTGAGATATGGCGATGCGATGAAGAGCAGCATTGGAACGGTGTCAGCGACCGGCAAGGGGGTAACGGTACATCGTAGTGCTGTAGGGTGTAGATACGTGTAAAAGGGCGAAATTCGCCTTCGCTTGATCAGCACGAATCGAGGCTTACTGTCTTATCCACGGGTTGTAACTGGACGACGATATGTGTGCTGCCCTGCGGGCGACCCGCTCTATCCGCTGCGCGGATCGGGCCTATAGCCCCGGCCCATCCGGGTGACGATCAGGAGCAGTTTCAGATTGAGCGGGAGTTTCCGGAGGACGCGCTCGGTCCCGCGCATTCTGCGCACCTGCGGGCGCGGCGTCCTTACGCTGACCCGCAGGCGCGCTCGCCTCTCTTCTTGCCGGGCGCGAGGGCCCCGTTTCTGTGAGCCGCTGACGCGGCCCGGGCAGCGTCTGACGGCGCAGTTTCTTCGTTGAAGGGAACGCCAAGGGCTTCGCCCTCTCGTTCCCAAACCGGAACAGACGCCCCCGGGTGGCGGGCTTCGCCCGCTGGCCCGCGCCAAGGCATCGGTTCCGGCTTTCCCTCCCCCTCCCATCCTCGCCGGAAGGCAGAGCCGCATGCCGCAGGCAGTGCGACCTTCAGCCGGAGGAAAAGGGACATGACCGATTTGTTGCTGATGTATCGAGCGTGCGGAGCGGAGACGCGCGACGACTATCTGCGTTCCCTGACGCATGAGAATGGCTTGCCGCTGGAATGTGTGCGGAGAATCGCGGACCGGCTTGGCGAGCGTGAGGATTTTGGAGCGCTTGTGTTGATTTGCGAAGATCACGACGCGAGGGCGCGATAGCTCCCCAAGCTGCTAGTGTAGAAGCAGGCGATCACGCGGATTGAACCGCGCTCTCGAGTTTGGACAGTTGCCCCGAGCACACTTCGTGAACCACCCGGCCAAGTTCCTCAACCTGTTCGCCGAGCCATTCAAGCTCTTCCTTGGTGATGCGATAGTGCTTTGAGTAGCGCGCCTTCACATAGGCCTCTTTGAGCTTCTCGAAGCGCGCTCGGTCGCGTTTCGTCTCGCGCGGCCAGACATAGATCAGGCGCTGATCGATGCGCTCAGCCTGGGTGCGCAGGAAGCCGAGATTGTGCACGTGGGGCGTGTAGAAGGTGCAGACCAGCAGCACACAGTGATAAAGCGTTTCGGTGCCTTGATGCAGAAGAAATGCCGCTTTCTTCCAATCTCCCTCCGACATGTAGAACCCATAGCCCTTCAAGAAGCTGGCTGCGCTCGGCATCCACTCGTCAAAATACTCCTTCGCCATCGTATGAGCTTGTTCTGGCGTTTTAGGCTTGGGCGTGTGCAGTTCGGTGTCATCGGACTGGTAGAGCGCAACGCCATCTTGCTTCACATCCATGAAGAAGTAGCGCCCATGGGCCAGCCCGTCATTCACCTCCTGCAGAGTGTGGACGATGAAGTTGACGGGAGTCTTGAGCGCCTTCGTGACGCCGTACTCACGCATCAACCGGTCATCGAGCTTTGACCAGTATTTGACCCGATCAGTCAGCCGCTTGTCGTTGACGATGATGAGCAGGTCGTAGTCCGACTGGTAGCCCTTCGCCGTATGCGGCTCGTCAACCCAGGTGCCGCGCGCATAGCTTCCGTAGAGGATCACCTTCAAAATTCGCCCAGCCTTTTTCCATTCGTGTTTGGCTAACGCGAAGGCATCGTCGAACTCCTCGAATATCAGCTGCACCACGCGCTCCAACTCGCGCTGTTTCTGTGGTGGGAGGTGATCGAGATCGCTATGCATTTGTTTCAGCCTAGCAAAGCCGGACTCGGCCTGCACCCTCAATTCGCATCATTCCCGTCGGAACGCGCGGCGACCCCGACGCCGCCACAAGGTCAGCGCCTGTTCGCGTTCTTCACCTTGAAGCTTCGCGGCAACCGTAAGGAACGCGCCGAGCAGAACCGCGCGGTCATCGTCGGTCAGCTCGATCAGACCGGCTTTCTGGACCAGTCCGCCCAGCTCGATCAGATGGCGGGTGCGCTCGCGGCGGTTCACGACCCAGGCGCGCCGGTCATGTCGCGCCCGCTTCGCTTGCAGACGATGCTGTGCTGCCATCGCTCCTCGCTGCGCTTTTCGCATTGCCGCCAGTTGCGCGCGCAGCGCGGCGTTTTGTCGTTCGAAAGAAGGCAGCGCCGCGTTCGCGCAATTCCTCCTTCCGTCGCGCATCATCAAGCGCGACCAGTTCGAGCATTCCGCCCGCGAGCAGGTCCGGGTCCAGCGCGTCGGCCCCGGTAGCCGCGACCAGTTCGCCATGCTGTATTGTCTTTCGCTGGCGCAGCTGTTTGGCTTTTTCGTTGAGTGCCTTGAGTTCAGCATCATAGTCCTTTGGTTTGCGCATCGGTTCATCTCCAGACTGTCGATGCGCGCAGTGTAAATCAGTAGGAGCCCAAAGGCTTTAGCAAGGCCGGAACAGGGCGGGACGGTCTGGTCCCGAGCAAGAATCTTTCTTGTGAGGGCGCGCTTATACGTCGTGCCGACGTGCGCTTTGCAGTGTAACTGGATGGCCGTCATGGCGATCTACCATTTCTCGGCCAAGGTCATCTCGCGGGCGGCGGGCAGCAGCGCGCTGGCATCCGCCGCCTACCGCTCCGCTTCGCGGCTCCACGACCAACGGCTCGACCGGCACCATGACTTCACCAACAAATCCGGCGTCGTGCATTCCGAAGTCCTGCTTCCGGAGCACGCACCGCACGACTTCGCCGACCGCGAGCGGCTGTGGAACGCGGTCGAGACGGTGGAGGTCCGAAAGGACGCACAGCTCGCCCGCGAGGTCGAGTTCGCCATCCCGCGCGAGATGAGCGAGGCGCAGGGCATCGCGTTGGCGTGCGATTTCGTCGAAGCCGAGTTTGTCGAGCGCGGCATGATCGCCGACCTCAATGTGCATTGCGATATCGGGGCGGACGGCCTCGCCAAGCCGCACGCGCACGTCATGCTCACCATGCGCGAAGTCAGCGAGGACGGGTTCGGGCCGAAGAACCGCGACTGGAACCGCACCGAGCTGCTGACAGGCTGGCGCGAACGCTGGGCCGATCACGTCAACGAACGGCTGGCGGAACTCGATATCGACACCCGAATCGATCATCGCAGTTTGGAAGCGCAGGGCATCAGCCTCGAACCGCAGCACAAGATTGGCCCCGCCGCCTCGCGCCGGTTGGAGCGCGGCGACATCGCCGAGCGCGCCGAGGATCATTTGCGCATCGCGCGCGAGAATGGTGCAAAGATCATCGCCGATCCTCAAATCGCGCTTGACGCGATGACGCACAGCCAAGCGACGTTCACCCGTGAGGACATGCTGCGATTCCTGCATCGGCATACCGAGGGGCAGGAGCAGTTCGAGCAGGCACGGGCGGCGATGCGCGGTTGCCCGGAGCTTGTGCAACTGGGCCAGGACGGGCGCGGGCAGACCCGCTTCACCAGTCGCGACATGATCGCGGTCGAGGAGCGCCTCACCCGCGCCGCCGACGCGCTGGCGAAACGCTGCGATCATGGTGTCGCGCTTCGCCATCGCGACGCGGCGCTGACCGCATCGCGCGAGCGCGGCCTAACCCTGTCCGGCGAACAGCGCGATGCACTTTTGCATGTGACCGGGAAGGAGGGCCTCGCCTCGGTGGTGGGCTATGCGGGGTCGGGCAAGTCCGCGATGCTGGGCGTTGCGCGCGAGGCTTGGGAGGCATCGGGCTACCAGGTCCGGGGCGCGGCGTTGTCCGGGATCGCCGCCGAGAACCTCGAAGGTGGATCGGGCATCGCTGCGCGCACCATTGCGAGCTTGGAGCATCAGTGGGGCCAGGGCCGCGAGTTGCTCGCCGGGCGTGACGTATTAGTAATCGACGAAGCGGGCATGGTCGGCTCGCGCCAGTTGGCGCGTGTCTTGACCGAAGCGGAGAAACGCGGCGCGAAGGTGGTGCTGGTCGGCGACCCGCAGCAGCTTCAGGCCATCGAGGCGGGCGCGGCGTTTCGCTGTGTTGCCGAGCGACACGGCGCGGTCGAGATCGGCGAGGTCCGTCGCCAGCGCGAGGACTGGCAGCGTGATGCGACCCGCCAGCTCGCCACCGGACGGACGGGCGAGGCGCTGGCGGCCTATGAGCAGCACGGGGCTGTACATCATGCGGTGACGCGCGCAGCGGCGCGGAATGATCTCATTGGACGGTGGGACCGGGAACGCGCCGCCTCACCCGATGAGAGCCGGATCATCCTGACCCACACCAATGACGAGGTGCGGGCGTTGAACATCGCCGCGCGCAAACGACTGCGTGGGGCAGGCGAGCTTGGCGATGAGGTCACGCTCGCCACTGAGCGCGGTGAGCGCAGCTTTGCGCCGGGAGACCGCGTCATGTTCTTGCGAAACGAGCGGGACATGGACGTGAAGAATGGCAGCTTGGCCACCATCGAGCAGATCAACCCCGAGCGCATGGCCGCACGGCTCGATGACGGGCGGCATGTCGCGTTCGACCTGAAAGACTACGCGCATATTGACCACGGCTACGCCGCCACCATCCACAAGGCGCAGGGGATGACGGTCGATCGTGCGCATGTGCTCGCGACGCCGGGCCTCGACCGGCATGCCGCCTATGTCGCGCTGTCGCGCCACCGGACGGGCATTGATCTGCACTATGGCCGGGACGACTTCGCTTCGACCGATAAGCTGGTCCGCACTCTGTCGCGCGACCGCGCCAAGGATATGGCAACCGACTACACACCCGAGCGGGCTGATGAGTATGGTCGTGCGTTTGCCGAGCGCCGTTCGCTCGCAGGCGATATCCGTAATCGCCTGGAGGATGGCTGGAAGCGGTTCAAACGAACAGTGATCGAGCACGCCCGCTCGGTATCGGATATCTTCCGCGCAGGCGAGCAGGGGCGGGCCGTCAGCCCCGAGCAGAGCGACTCACTGGCCCAGCGGCGCGCGGCGCTCGACGCCTTCGACCCCAATCACTCGCGGGACATCGAGCGCGCCTATAAGGCCGACCCGGCGCTCGCCCACAAGACGGCGAGCGGGCGCACCGCCCGCGCTATCCGCGCGCTACAGCTTGAAGGCGAACTGCGCCAGAATGCACCGGCGCGCGCCGACCGATTCGTTGCCGACTGGCGCAAGCTCGATAGTGCGCGCGAGACGGCCTATCGGCAGGGCAACATGACCGGCATGAAACGGATCACCGCGCAGATGGGCGGGATGGCAAAGAGCCTGGAACGCGACCCGCAGCTCGAATCTCTCCTTGCCGGGCGCAAGCAGCAGCTCGGCATCAGTATCGGCATGGGCCGCAGCCTTGGGCGCGAGCTGGCGACAAGCATCGGGTTCGATTGGGGGAGGGGGCGAGGGTTGGGAAGGTGAACGCGATGCGCCAAGGACCCTTGAGGCGCGGCGATGCGTATAGCGAACACCATCACCTTCACTACAAACGGCTTGCCAGAATGTATCGGATTTGATACGCGCTTATGATGAAGTTGATAGAATGGCTGGGAAGTAGCCGGGCCGATCTTCGCGCTTTTCCCGAGGACGCGCGTCTTGATGCCGGTTGGCAGCTCGAACTTGTCCAGCGCGGTGAAGACCCCGATGACTGGAAGCCCATGAAAACCGTGGGCAAAGGCGTGAGGGAAATTCGCATCAGGGAAGCATCGGGCGCGTTCCGGGTGATCTACCTGGCGAAATTGGAGGACCGGGTTCTGGTGCTGCATGCGTTTCAGAAAAAGACCCAGGCGACAGCAAAGAAAGACCTCGATTTAGCGACGCGGCGGTTGAAACAGTGGAAGGCGGATCAATGACTTCGGAAGTGTATGAAAATGTGTGGGACGCGCTGGCCGATACCGAGCAAGAGGCCGCGAATCTGAAACTGCGTTCGGCGCTACTCTTTGAAATCCGCAAGGTGGTGCTGAGCTGGGATGTCCCGCAACAGGAAGCGGCTACCCGGCTTGGCCTGACCCGGCCCCGGACCAGCGATCTGTTGCGCGGCAAGCTGGCCAAGTTTTCCCTCGATGCGCTCGTCAACATTGCCGCCGCCGCCCATATGAAAGTCGAGCTGACGCTTAAAGAGGCGGCATGAGCGTCAATTCGGGCCGCGCTCTGCCTCGCGCAGCCCGTCTAGCTATGGGGCAGGGCACTGATCGCGGCTGCTGACCTAGGTGTATCCGACTACAGACGGTCTCTCTCCGGAAACTCAACTGGACCTCATCTGTTTTCGGAGATGGAAACGGGAGAGTGTTTTCGGAGATGCGCAGGAATGATCTTGGAGTTTCCAAGCGGCTCAGTGCCGATCTCCGAAAAACGACCGTTATCAAGATGCTTGCTTCCGACCCTCAATTTCGGTCGTAGCAGCGCATTCGACCTATCGCCAAAAGCGGTCGTTCATGAAGAACCGGTTGTCGTCGGTAACGCCCCCCGATCCCAGCCATTCTGGTACAAGATCTGAACCCCCCAAAAACGGTTGATCGTGAAGCGGTAGCTACGCGCTACGCTCTCCGAGACTCAACAAATCGTCGCGAAAATTTCAGAATGTCAGCGGTCGACAAAAGGGCAGTCGCAACCCGCAGTCGAAAACGGCGCCGAGTTTGAGCCCGGCGCCGTTCATCCTTCTCATTCAATGCAAAGTGGCTTGAGAATTAACCGTTGCATGAATACTCGAATTGCGCCGCGTAATAACCGGCATTCTGGATTATGCGAATGACGTTGAACGAGGCCAGACCGCCATTCGAAGCACAGATGTTTTGCGCACCTTGTTCGGCCGCAGCTATGGCCTGTCCCACTTCGGGTAGAAACGGCCCGATGTCCGTCTGCTGAGCAACCGCGGCAGAAGAGCCGAATGCGATCGCAGCCGAGAGTGCCAGAACCTTCGTCTTAGTTTTGAACATGGTATTTTCTCCGTGAGCTCTAAGCCCTTCACGCCGATATAATGGCTTGGATCTCCGAACCTCGGCCGAACAGCCTGGTCAACGGACGCTATACGCCGACCGGGCGTGCTCGGAGCAATCCAAGCCGCTTATCGTCGCTCCGACGAAAATGATTTCGCGCCCGACCAATCCCATGAGTCAGGCAAGAGCGACTCGCTCCGGTCGGTCTCCTGGCTCGCGGGTCATCACTTGAAATACACCTTCCCGAACTAAACAATCAGTCCAGTGGCTGCGGAGACACCCGCCAGTATTTCTTGCTCGCCGCTTACAGTTGCAGGGACAGCCGCAGATTTGACCTTGGAAGGCCTCACTGTGTTCCCGTTACCGGTGCGAACTTAAAACTGAATGCGCGTAACGTTGCATCCAGCTAGTTTTCTGTATCGGTTCGCCGCTCTAAAAAGAAGGGGGCGGGGAGATCATCTGCGTCGAACAGTGCGGAAAACATCGTCAATCCCCGCCGATGACTATCCAGTCCTGTCCCATTTCGAATGCTCGCACCTGATTTGTTCCAAGCAATTGCGCAATGAGCTCGGCCGATTCGACGAGTCGTGGGCCGGGGCGATTGAAATAATGATGGCCATCGACGGCAAAGACCTTCCTTTTGCGAACCGCGTTAAGGTCATTCCAACCGGAGTGGTCGACGAGCGTCTCAAGATTGGCGAGCGTCTGTGGCAACTGATATCCGCAGGGCATCGCGACGATCAGATCGGGATCGGCAGCGATCAAGTCATCCCAATCCAGCCACGGAGAATGTTCACCAGCTCGCGCGAACAATGGGCGACCACCGGCCGCCTCGATCAGTTCGGGCACCCAGTTTCCCGCCGCCATCAGCGGATCTATCCATTCGATCGCGGCAACACTGGGGCGATCTATCCTTTCCGCTCGGTTTCCGGCCAGCCCTGCCATGCGCGCTCTCAGGCCACCAACCACCGACGACGCCCGCTCGGAAATTCCCGCCGCTTCGGCGACCTCGACGAAATCGCCCCACACATCCTTCAGCGTATCGGGCGCTAGCGAAAGCAGAACCGGTGCGGTTCCGGTCCATTTGCTCAGTGCCCCCTCCAGATCGGCAGGGGTGACCGCGCAGACCGCGCATTGCGACTGCGTCAGGATGAGGTCGGGTCGCAAGTCGCGCAGCAGCGCGGTATCGACCTCGTACACCGACAGTCCTTGCCGCACGATTTCCTGAACCCGGTCGTCGATCTGCCGCGACGTCAATCCCTTCTCGAGCTTGGTCGACGTGACGACCGGCAACCCCTTTACGAAAGGGGGATAGTCGCATTCGTGGGAGCGACCGACGAGGCTCCCTCCCAACCCGAGCGCGACTGCGATCTCGGTCGCGCTCGGCAGGAGAGATACGATACGCGGTTGCGCCATATCAGGCGAACCGTATTCGCGGCGCGGGTCCGAATAGCGTTGGAACGGTCCTGGTAAGGAGCCAATACCCGCCCGAAAGTCCTGCGAACCACAGTGCATCGTTGACAAGGATCTGTCCCACGATCGGCATCGTGAACATCTCGGTCCCGCCTACCACCAACGCAAACCCGAATAGCGCCCCTTCGTAAATGAAGAAGCCGACCAGAAACGCGCCCAGCGTCCGAAACGAGCTCAGCTCGTCGCGTTCGCCCAAGATGGTGGCACCTGCGAACATGGCGAGAATCGATGCGATGCCCAGCGCACCGCCCCAGGCGAACGCATAACCCGTATGCGGGTAACCGAGGACGGTGAACCCCAGCACCTGGTTTGTCACCCAAATCGCGAGGATCGTCGCCAGCGCGAGCGAGCGGCGCATGGTCGCGGCGCTCACGATCGCAAGAGCCACGAACGGCATCATGCAGGCGGCGGCCAGCGATCCGCCCACCGTCGCCAAGGCGAGTGTGACAGGCCATGCGAACCTCGCAGTCTCGGACTGAGCCGTCATTTCATCCGTCATCGAAATTCTCCCTAGAATCGGGCGCGCGCGCCGACGGCGAACGAGCGTCCCGGCGTAGCGAAGCTGAAGACATCCTCGTAGTCGGCGGCCGTCAGGTTCTCGACCCGGCCGAACAGCTCGACATTATCCATGACCCTCACGTCGGCGGCGACGTTCAGCAGTAGGTAGTCGTCCAGTTGCACGCGAACCGGCACGAAGGAGGGATCGATGAAAGCGCTGTCGATCGTCTCGCCATTGTAGCGCGCGACGAGCGTGACCCCTCCCGCATCCTTGGGGGCGCGCCAATCGACGGCCAGACTGGCGGTATGTGAGGGCCGACGTACCTCGCGCATGCCATCCTCGCGGGAACGCAGATAGGTGTAGGCTCCATTGACGCTCCAAGCCTCGCCGAATCGCGCCTCGCCGAACACCTCGACACCGTTTCTCCTAGATACGGTATCGCGATTGCCAGGGCTGGCGATGAAGTTCGGGGGCGGAAAAGAAGTGAATATCTCGTCGTCCAGTTCGCTTTCGAAATAGGTGACCCCGATCGAAGCGCGCTCACCGAACAGCGACTGGTCGATCCCGATCTCCCATCCACTCGACTTCTCGGGCTTGAGGTCGGGATTGCCGATGAAGCGGCCGTCCACGAAACCGAAGAGTTCGTAGAACGAGGGGTTCTTCACCCCCGATCCTGCGGCCCCGCGCACCCGCGTCGTTGCAGCGATCCGATAGCTCGCCTGAAGTCTGTATGTGGTCGTATCGGCGAACTGGTCGTTCCAGTCCCTGCGGATCGAAGCGGACGCGCTCGCCCGGTCTCCTAGATCGATTGCATACTGGCCGACGAGACCGACATTGTCGATCTGCCGGCGACCGGTGAATGCGAAGCCGGTCGGATCGGTGTTACGGAAACGTTCGCGTTCGACATCGAGAGCCGCCGTGACCCGGTGTGTGAGACCGCCAGCTTCGATACGCAACGTCGTATCGTAGGACCCTTTCAGCCTCTGCCCTTCGCTGCCGTAGCTGCGTCCAGTCGAAGCGAAACCGTCGCGCCGGGTGTCCGCGATCTGTGCCGACAACGCATGGGTCCAGCGATCGTCGAGAAGATCCAGCTCACCCCGCAGGAGCGCATAGACAGCCTCGTTCTCGAAACGGTTGCCGGGGCTATCGACCTGGAATCCGAACGTCGGACTTGCTGGATCGGAATCGCTGTCGTTGAATTCGGCATCAGTGCGCGCGTAGCGCAATACGCCGGTGAGGCGTACATTGGACGTAGGCGCGAACGTCGTCTTAAGAGAGACTGCACCGCTGTCGTTCGCAAGGTTGCGCGTGCCGTTGCGGGCGCCTGGCGTTCCATCGGTGGTGTTAAGCGTGGCGGACAGCGCGTAGTCGAGATCGCCGCTATATCCGGCGATCCGGGCAGCGCCGTTCAGCGTGCCGAACGAACCGGCTTCGATACGCGCGACCGCCCCGGGCGCATCGCGGCCGCCGAGAGTGATGTACTGGATGACGCCGCCGATCGCGTCCGATCCGTAGATCGCGCTCTGCTGCCCGCGCAGCACTTCGATCCGCGCCGCCTCGTCGGCGATAAGCGTTCCGAAATCGAATTCTCCAGCGTAGGGGTCGGACACCTCTATCCCATCTACCAGGACGAGCGTATGATTGGCTTCAGCCCCTCGCAAACGGATCTGCGTCTGGCCGGGAACCCGTCCGACCGCGACACCCGGGACGTCGCGCAGCACGTCGGACACCTCGCGCACTTGCCGCCGATCGAGGACCTGCCGGTCGAGGACCGTGACCGATCCGCCGACCCGGTCGATCGGCACGGGATCGGTCGCGCGGTTCCCGGTAACGACGATCGAGGTGTTGGAGGTTTCGGGATCGGCATCGGGATCGATCGTTTGCGCGAGCGCCGGACTTGTCAGGAACGCGGAAGACAGAAGCAATAAATGAGCGTATTTCATAGACACGAATTTCCAAGGCGCCAGGCGACTTGGCCGGAGCGTCCGCGCAAACGCGGTCGACGAGACTGCCAAGGGACGGACGCGCGCATCCCCCGGCGGTCCTGCCGATGCGGCTCCAACCGCTACTCGTCGCCCGGACGAAATTCGTTTCGCGCCTGGCCAATCCCATGAGCCCGGCAAGAGCGACACGCACCGGTCGGTCTCCTGGCTCACGGGTCACTGCACGCGACATACCTTCCCAGACGGACATCGCCGCCCAGTGGTCGTGGAGCGAACCCCACTCATGTCACGCGCTCGCCGCTTACAGTTGCAGGGACAGCCGCAGAATTGGCCCGATGAGACCTCACTGCGTTCCCGTTACCGGCACGCTCAATCGACATCTGATTCTGCCGACGCTTCCGTCATAGAGTTTGGTTGAAAGTGCGGCAAGCGCGCAGTTCCAGAGCAACTGACGTGA